>NZ_CP071057.1:2937500-3237500 GCF_017161425.1 Marinicauda algicola
AGTTCCAGCGTGACGGGGGTGAGGTTCTCCGCCGCGGCCCTGGCGACCAGCCGGCCGACCTGGGTCGAGCCGGTATAGAAGATGTGGTCGAGGGGAAGCGAGCAGAAGGCCTGCGCCACCTCGGGTCCGCCGGTGATCACCGCGACATGGTCCTCGCTGAACAGCTCGCCGAGGGTCTCCTTCAGGAGCTCGGCGGTGCGCGGGGTGAACTCGCTCGGCTTGATCATCGCCCGGCAGCCGGCCGCGAGCGCGGCGGTCAGCGGCGCGAGGGCGAGCTGCATGGGATAGTTCCACGGCGCGACAATGCCCACCACGCCCTTGGGCTCGCGCCGGACATAGGCATTGCCCGGCTTCAGCGTCATCGGCACGTCCTTGCGCCTCACGCTCATCCAGCGCGCCACGTTCTTGCGGGCATGCTTGGCGTCGGCGATCATGAAGCCGATCTCGGCGATCTCGGTTTCCGCGCCCGAGCGCCGGCCATAGTCGGCATTGATCGCCTCGACGAAATCCGCGGCGCGGCGCTTGACCATGTCCTCGATCTTCTTCAGGTCGCTCTTGCGCTCCTCCAGCGAGCGGTGACGCTCGGCCTCGAAGGCGCGTTTCTGGCGCGCATGGATGTCCTTCATGCGCTCGATCTGGCGGGTGTCGACATCGCTCATGGCGTCTTCTCCGTTCGTTGTCACCGTGCTGCGGCGATCATGTCCGCCGCGCGCGTGGCGATCATGATGGTGGGCGCATTGGTATTGCCGCCGACCAGGCGCGGCATGACCGAGGCATCGACGACGCGCAGCCCCGCCACCCCGTAGACCCGGCACTCGGGATCGACGACCGCCATCTCGCCGCGCCCCATCGCGCAGGTGGAGGTGGGATGGTAGAGCGTCTCGGCGAGATCGCGCACCTCCTCGGCGAGCTGGGAGCGCCCGGCATCGGCGCTGGAGGGGAGTTCGAGTTCGGCGCGCTCCTCCTCGAAGGCGTCCGAAAGCAGCAGGTCGCGCGCGATCTTCAGGCAGTCGATCATGACCTCCATGTCGTGGCCGTCATCCTCGAGATAGGCCGGATCGATGCCGACATGCTCGGCCGGATCGGCACTCTTCAGGAACAGCCGGCCGCGACTCTTCGGATAGAGATTGCAGGCGTGAAGCGAGATGCCGTGCCCGGTCATCGTGCCCTCGCGCCCGTGCGGGCTGGACAGGCCCGGAATGAAGACGAGCTGGATGTCGGGCAGATCCTTCGCCCGGCTCGACTTCACGAAGCCGGAACCCTGCACCGGGTTGACGGTGAAGTCGCCGGAGCCGGTGAAGGCCCACTGCAGGACATCGCGGGCATTGGCGGGGAGCTTGCGCCAGGAATAGCCGAGCGACTTCGCGCTCTTCGTTCGCGCACGCGCCATCACGTCGAGATGGTCCTGCAGGTTCGCCCCGACGCCCGGCAGGTCCTTTTCCACCGCAATTCCGTGCTCGCGCAGGTGATCTGCCGGGCCGATCCCGGACAGCATCAGGAGCTGGGGCGAGTTGAGCGCCCCGCCGGCGAGGATCACCTCGCGTTTCGCAATGACGGTCTTGCGCTCGCCCTTGTGATCGATCTCCACGCCCGTCGCGCGGCCCTCCTCGACAACGACGCGCCGCGCGAGCACGCCGGTCATCACGTTGAGGTTCTCGCGCTTCAGGGCGGGTTTGAGGAACGCGTCGGCGGCCGAGCAGCGCTTGCCGTCCTTCTGGGTGACCTGATAGGTGCCGAAGCCTTCCTGCCTCTCCCCGTTATGGTCCGGGTTCTCCGGGATCTGGGCGCGCCGGCAGGCCTCGTGATAGAGTTCGGTCATGGGGTTGACCGGACGGATGGTCTTCACGTTCAGCGGCCCGCCCCTGCCGTGCCAGGGCTCGCCGTGATCCTCGTTGTGCTCCACGCGCTTGAAGGCGCGAAGGGCGCTGTCCCGGTTCCAGCCCGTGGCGCCGTACCCGGACTCCCACTCGTCGTAATTCTCCCACGCCCCGCGCATGTAGTGCATCGCGTTGATCGAGGACGAGCCGCCGAGCGTCTTGCCTCGCGGCCAGTAGAGGCGCCGGTCCCTCAGTTCCTTCTGCGGCTCGGTCCAGTAGTCCCAGTTGATCTTGGGATCGGTGATGGCGAACTGCAGCAGCATCGGCGTCTTGATGTTCGCCCTGTTGTCCTTGCCGCCCGCTTCCAGCACGCAGACCGTGACGTCCCGGTCCTCGCTCAGGCGCCCGGCGAGCGTCGAACCCGCAGAGCCCGCGCCGACGATGACATAGTCGAACTCCAGCGCGCTCATCGCGAGGGCTCCTCGGGTTGCGCGGCCGGTTCGGGCTCGGCGGTCTCCGCGGTGTCAGGCGCCGCGACGGCGTCGGCGATGGCGCGGAACAGCGTCCAGGCCTCCTGCTCGCGCGCCCCCCATTCGGGATCGCCGGCATTCATCGCGACGACCACGTTCCGCTCGGTGTCCATCCAGACATACTGGCCGTAGACCCCGGCCATGAAGAACTCGCCCTGCGGGTCCGGCGGCAGCCAGAAATGCAGCCCGTAGCCGCGCGGGGCGTAGCGGGCGTCGGGCCCCGGCTCCCCGAACGGGGCCTGCGGGCGCGACGCGGTCTCCACCCAGCCCTCGGGCAGCATGCGCTCGCCGGCCCAGAGCCCGTCCTGGAGATAGAACTGGCCGAAGCGGGCGTAGTCGCGCGTGGTCGCCTGCAGGCAGCAATAGCCGATCTCGATTGCCCGGTCCGCATCGACATTGACGAGCCAGCTGGCGTCCGAGGTCATGCCGAGCGGGCCCCAGATCCTGTCCTCGACGATGCTGGCAAGCGTGTCGCCGTACACACTGCGCACTACGGCGGAGAGCACGTGGGTGTTCGGGCTGACATAGTGCAGGTCCTGTCCCGGGGGACGGTTGCGGCGGATCTCGGCGGCCATCTCGTCGACATCGCGCCCGAGGATGAAGGCGTTGAAGAAGAAGGGCCGGATGTCGCTATCCGGGCTGTCGGCATAGTCCTCGTTGAAATCGACGCCCGCCGACATCATCAGCAGCTGGCGCAGCGTCGTGTCACCATATGCCGAGCCGGCATAGGCCGGCGCGTACTTGCCGGCCGGGTCGTCGAGGCTGTCGATCAGGCCCTCGTGGAGACCCATGGCAATGAGCGTCGCCACGAAGCTCTTGGCGACCGACCAGGAGGTGAAGCGCGTCGAGGCGTCTGCCCCGTGAGCATAGCGCTCGCCCACGATCACGCCGTCGCTGAGCACGACGAGCCCGGTGGCACCCGCATCGGCCATGAAGTCGGACAGCGTGCGGGTCGCGCCATTCCATTGGTAGGTGATGTCGAGCGGCTCGATCGCTTCGGGCAGGGGCTGCGGGTTGGTCGCCTCGATCGGGCGCGAGGGCAGGATCTCGTCCATGCGCTGGAAGGTCACGGGATAGTCCGCCGGGTCGTCGAGCGCCGTGATGCGCGCCGGCGAATAAGGCGACCAGGGCCGGTAATACCAGCCCGAAGCGGCCAGGATCACGACGAGAATGACGGCAACGATCGCACCGATGATGCGTCCCATGGGCAGGCCTCCCCTGTACCGGTCCGCGTCTTCGCCCGGCGGACTCTCAAGGGTCAGTGAACACCGTTCTTAAAAGGAAGGCCAGACGGTTTTGCGGGCGCGAGCTATTCCGGCACGACGCGCAGAACCATGCCGTTTGCCGCGTCGGTCAGCAGGTAGATCGCCCCGTCCGGGCCTTCGGCGACGTCGCGGATGCGCGCGCCCAGCTCGGTGAAGAGGATCTCCTCCTGCGCGACCTCGCCGCCGTCGAGTTCCAGCCGGTGCACCTCCTTGTCCGACAGCGCGCCGACGAAGAGATCGCCCTGCCAGTCCGGGAACAGGGCGCCGCGATAGACGATGAGGCCGGACGGCGCGATGGACGGTGTCCAGCCCGTCACCGGCGCGGTGAAGCCCTCATGGCTCTCGAAGGGGGAGATGCGTGCGCCGGAGTAATCGATCCCGGCGGTGGCGATCGGCCAGCCGTAATTGGCGCCTGGCTCGATCAGGTTGAACTCGTCGCCGCCTTGCGGGCCGTGCTCGTGCTGCCAGACCCGCCCGGTTTCGGCGTCATGGGCCATGCCCTGCGCGTTGCGGTGGCCGTAGCTGAAGATTTCCGGAAGCGCGCCCTCGGTGTCCACGAAGGGATTGTCCGCCGGTGCCGAGCCGTCGCGGTTCAGCCTGACCGTCGTTCCCAGGTGATTGGTCAGCACCTGGGCCTGCTCGCGGTATTCGAAGCCTTCCCCGATCGTCAGCAGGAACGTCCCGTCGGGCAGGAAGACGATGCGCCCGCCGAAATGGGCGTTGGTGTCCTTGAACGGTTCGGCGAGGAAGATCTGCTCGCCGGCCTCCAGGCGCTCGCCGTCGAAGCGCGCGCGCCAGACCGCCGTCGCGTTCGCGTCCGCGTCTCCGGCTGCATAGGCGAGATAGATCTCGCCGGTCTCGCCATAATCGGGCGCCAGCACGATGTCGAACAGGCCGGCCTGGCTCTCGTTGTAGACTTCGGGAACGCCGGGGACGGGATCGGAGACCCGGCCTTCGGGCGTCACGACACGAAGCCGGCCGGGCCGTTCGGTGACGAGCATGTCGCCCGAGGGCAGGAAGGCGATCGACCACGGGTGCTCGAGGCCCTCGGCGACCGTCTCGATGCGATAGGCGAGGCTCGGCTCGGAGGGCGCAGCCGGGGCGGCGTCCCCGGCCTCGCCTCCACACGCACCCAGGCTCAAGGCTCCCGCGGCGGCAGCCGGAATCGCGACCGTCCATCTCTTCATTCTCGCCTCCCCCGTTTCCCGGTTTTGCGCCGACGCGCTTTGAGCCATGATAGAGGCAAATCGGGGGAGGAGAAACGTCATGGCCTGGATACGCGTCCCGCTGGCCTGGCTTGCGGCGGTCGTCGGCATGGCTGCGACCGGCGTCGTCGTGCAGACCCAGTTCGTGCTGGGCGCGCTGGC
This sequence comes from Marinicauda algicola, assembly GCF_017161425.1. Classification (GTDB taxonomy): domain Bacteria; phylum Pseudomonadota; class Alphaproteobacteria; order Caulobacterales; family Maricaulaceae; genus Marinicauda; species Marinicauda algicola. The sequence goes on from NZ_CP071057.1 coordinate 2,942,480, forward strand.
CGATGTCGGCGCAGATATCACCCTGGCCGACCGGATGGAGATGACGGTCGACGATCTCGCCGGGTTCGGCCCGACCTATGCAGTGTTCATCGCGATCGGCTTTGCCATTGCCTTCTTCGCCGGCTGGCTGGTGATCCGCTACGCCCGCCTGCCGCGCCCGCTGGTCCACGCGGTCGCCGGTGCGGCGTGCATGGGCCTCATGCTGGTGCTGATGGAGCAGGTCTTCTTCGGCGTGCCGGTGATCGCCGGAGCCCGCTCGGCGGCGGGCTTCTCCGCTCAGGCGGCGCTCGGTGCACTCTGGGGTTTCATCTACGCGGGACTTTCCGGCACGCGGCGCTGAAACATGCTTATTTCGCGGACGATGTTCGAAAATATGTGTCCTTCTTGTCACGCTTAACGTGATGCTCACGAAGATCACATGACAAATCGAAAAATAGCGGCATACACTTCAGCCAAGCGCAGTGCGACCGTGATGAAGTCACACGCGCAAGACACCCAGGGGGAGGAGACCCGATGAATCGTATCACCAAAGCCGGCCTGCTCGGCGCGAGTGCGCTGACCGCGGGCCTTATGCACGCCGCGGCCTTCGGCCAGGATGTGACCCCGCCCGTGAACCGCGCCGTCGACGACGTCATCGTCGTCACCGCGCAGAAGCGCGAGCAGACGCTGCAGGAAACCCCGGTCTCGGTCTCGGTCGCCACCGGCGAGCAGATCGAGGTCGCCCAGGTCCGCGATGCGGCCGACCTGCAGATCCTGGTCCCGTCGCTGCGGGTGTCGGAATTCGCCGCGTCGACCAACACCCAGTTCACGCTGCGCGGCGTGGGCACCAGCTCCTTCAACCCGGGCCTCGAGCCGTCGGTGGGTATCTTCGTGGACGGCGTCTACCGCCCGCGGGCCGGTGCCGCCATCAACGACCTGCTCTCGATGGAGCGCGTCGAGGTGATCCGCGGTCCGCAGTCGACCCTGTTCGGGCGCAACACGCCGGCCGGCGTCGTCAGCTTCATCACCCAGGAGCCTGAGTTCGAGTTCGGCGGCGACGCCGAGCTGACCTTCGGCAATTACGGGCAGTTCGTCGCCAAGGGCACGGTGACCGGGCCGCTGGTGGCGGACGCGCTCGCCTTCCGCTTCGATGCGACCCACCACACCAACACCGGCTATCTCGACAACGTCTCGCCGGTCGGGGTGATCGACGAGGTCAACAACCGCGACCGTCAGAACTTCCGCGGTCAGCTCCTGTGGACGCCGACGAACGACACCGAAGTCCGCATCATCGCCGACTGGGGCAATATCGACGAGAATTGCTGCGCCGCGCCGTTCGGCTTCTACGACCCGATCGATGCCGCTGCCATCGCGGGACTCGGCGGCACGCTGGTCCCGGCCGATCCGTGGGGCGGCGACATCGCGGTGAACGGGCTGGTGAATACCGAGCTGAAGCAGTCCGGTCTCTCGGCCCAGATCGATCACGACTTCGATGGCTTCACCTTCACCTCGATCACCGCGTACCGCACCTATGACGAGGCGCAGAACATCGACGCGGACTTCTCCGATCTCGACCTGGTCGGCAGCCGCGACATCGACAACGAGTACAACAGCTTCACCCAGGAATTCCGGGTCACCTCGACCGGCGACAACTTCGTCGACTGGATGGGTGGTGTGTTCTTCTACGACAACGATCTGACGTTCCGCCAGAATGTCGACTACGGCTCGGACGCAAAGGCCTTCTTCGATCTCGCCTCGGCCTCGTCCGTGGCGCCGCTCGTGGCCGCCTTCGGCCTGCCGCCGGGGACCGGCGGGGTCAGCTTCCTCGAGTTCCTGGTCGGCACCAACAACGCGCTCGGCGTGACCGGCGTGCCTATCGCTCCGGCGGAGGGTTATGTCGCCGAGGACCACGGTGTGGTGCTGGAGCAATTCCAGTACGACACCCAGTCCTGGTCCGGCTTCGGTCAGCTCGACTTCAACATCACCGACCGCTTCACCTTCACGGTCGGGGCGCGCTACACCGAAGAAGACAAGGAGATGGCCACCCAGATCGATGTCGACGACCCGATCTCGGCCATCAGCTTCACCCAGCTCGGCGCCAATGTGCGCCTGCCCAACCCGGCCCTGTGCCCGGGCTTCCCGAACGGGAATACCTGCCCGTACTTCCTGAACGCGGTCCTGCTGCAGCAGGCGGCTGGGGACCCTGCGCTCGCCGCAGCCCTCACCCAGATCGCGGCCGCAGCCGGCACGTCGCTCGCCGACCCGACCTTCATCTACAACGGCACGGTTGCCTCGATCATCGCCAACACGCCGCAGCTCAACCTGTTCAACGGGTTCTCGGCGTTCCAGAACTTCCTGCCGGCCAGCGCCTCGCAGTATCCGACGAGCCGCAGCGACGACAACGTCTCCTACAGCCTGATCGCGAGCTACGACGTCTCCGACACGCTGAACGTCTATGCGAGCTATTCGACGGGCTTCAAGCCGGGCGGGTTCAACCTGTCCTACGAGGCGGTCGAGACGCAGAAATTCGAGTTCGAGGAAGAGACGGCCTCGTCCTGGGAGATCGGCGCGAAGGGCTCGGTCTTCGACGGCGCGCTGAACTACGCCATCACCTATTTCGATCAGGAGATCGAGGACTTCCAGGCCGAGAACTTCCTGGGTGCGGGCTTCGCGCTCGACAACGCGGGTTCGATCGAGGTCAGCGGCCTGGAGTTCGACTTCGCCTGGTCCCCGACCGAGCGGCTCTTCTTCACGCTCGGGGGTACCTACCTGTTCGAGAGCAAGTATGGCGAGTACGAGTTCGCGCCGTGCCCGGACAGCTCGCCGCTCTTCGGACCCGTCTACGATCCGACGGACCCGCTGTTCTCGGCCTGTGCCACGCCGCGGCTCAATCCTGAAACCGGCGTGACCAGCAGGTTCAACGACCTGTCGGGCGTGGACCGTGGGAATTCGGAGCTGATCGCCTCGCTCACCGGCACCTACACTCATCCGATCGGGAACAATCACGAACTCTTCCTGCGCGGTGAGGCCTATCACTCGTCGGAGTATGCCCTCACGACGAGCCTCGATCCGCGGCCCGTGGCCAACCAGGACGACTTCACGCTGTACAACGCCTCGGTCGGCTTCGGCCCGACCGACGGTGCCTGGCAGCTGCAGGTCTGGGGCCGCAATCTCGGGGAGGAGGAGTACAAGAAGGGCGGGTTCCCGTCGGTGGGTTACCTCGGCTCCAGCGTCAACATCTACCCGGGCGATCCGCGGACCTACGGGCTGACGCTGCGCGCCCGCTTCTAGGTCCGACGTTCGACGACGCAATCGAAGGCGCCGGGCATGTCCCGGCGCCTTCTTCTTTGCAGCCGGCATTTGCGCCGCCGCGCAAAATGATGAACAGTGTTCGCAAACGTCCCCGGGGCGCTTCATCTCGCCTGCGGCTCTGGATGCGAGACCCATGAACGACCCAGTCATCCTCGCCCTGGTCCTCGCCATTTCCGCGCTGTCGATCACCGGCCTGGTCCTGCTCAACCGGCGCCTCGGCGGCTGGACGCCGGCGCGGCTCGACAGCCTGGAGGCCGCGGGCAGGCGCCTCGCCGAGGACGTCGTGGGGTTCGTGGCCGGCGAGGGCGTGCTGGGAAGCGACGGGGCCGCAGCCCTCGTCGAGGAGGGAAACGGCGACCGTCTCGGCCTGGTGCTCGCGCGCGGCGACCGGTGCGTGACCCGGGCGCTGCGGCCCGGCGAGCTCATCGCCGTGACCCGGGAGGGCGCGACGCTCACCCTGCATCTGGCCGACTTCACATTTCCGCGCTTCGTGACGACACTGCACGACGCCGACATCGCCGCGCGCTGGGCCGAAAGGGCCGCGCGCTTCACTTCTGCGAGCCGAGACGGCCATGCCGAACCTGCCTGACCCGATCCTTCTGGCCATCCCCGTGTTCGTCGCTCTGATCATCGCGGAGATGATCTATGCGCGGGTGACGGGCAGGGCGCAGTTCGAGCCCGGCGATACCGCGGCGAGCCTCGTCATGGGTTTCGGCAATGTCGTCTCCGGCATCGCGCTCGGCTTCGTATCGATCGCCTGGTTCGTGTTCCTCGAGCGGTTTGCCCTGCTCGAGATCGGCTATGCCTGGTGGGCCTTCGTGCTGGCCTTCGTGCTCGACGATTTCGTGTATTACTGGTCGCACCGGTTTGCGCATACCGTACGCTGGTGGTGGGCCGACCATGTCGTGCATCACTCCTCGCAGCACTACAATCTGTCGACCGCGCTGCGCCAGCCCTGGCTCAGCCCGCTCACTCTCAAGTTCATCTTCTTCGGCTCGTGGCTGGTGCTGATCGGCTTTCCGCCGGCCATGGTCGCCTTCGTCGGCGCGCTGAACCTGGTCTACCAGTTCTGGATTCACACCGAGGTGGTCGGCAAACTGCCCGCCCCGATCGAGGCGGTGATGAACACGCCCTCCCATCACCGCGTCCATCACGCGACGAACCCGCGCTATCTCGACCGCAACTATGCCGGGGTGTTCATCGTCTGGGACAGGATGTTCGGCACGTTCGAACCCGAGCGCGAGGACGAGCCCTGCCGCTACGGCATCGTGAAGAATCTCGGCACCCACAATCCGTGGGTCATCTCGATGCACGAATGGTGGGGCATCATCAAGGACGTGCGCTCGGCGAAAACCCTGCGCGAGGCGCTGGGCTACTGGCTCGGCCCGCCCGGCTGGTCGCCGGACGGCAGCCGGGACTCCTCGAAGATCATCAAGGCCAGGTGGGCCGCCCTGCAGGCCGGTGCAGGCAACGCCGGCGAGCCGGATCGGCAGCGCGAGCGCACCGAGCGCGTTCCGGCCGAATAGGCGGTACTGGACAGCGGGGCTGTCTTTCGACCATTATACAATTCGCGAACATCGTTCACGAGCCGGGTTCACAACGGGCGGAGCGATGGGGGACATCGGTGCGGCCCGTCGCGCCGGTCCCAGCAAGCGATACTGGAGGAGATTTCGAGATGACGGCCCTGCGCGACCTCTACCCGATGCCGGACATCGACCCCCACTGGCACGTGCCCCAGGAGTTCGACGCCGTCTTCGACTGGCGCTTCGACGAAGGGCGCACCACGCTCATGCACCTCTATCAGAAGGGCAAGGACATGCAGTGGGATGCGGTCAACCGCATCGACTGGGAACTCGAACTCGACCCCGAAAACCCGATGCAGATGCCCGACGAGGCGGTGCCGATCTACGGTTCGGACGTCTGGAACAGGATGACGGACAAGGAAAAGGCCGAGATGCGCCGGCACGGCCAGGCCTGGAACATCTCCCAGTTCCTGCAGGGCGAGCAGGCCGCGCTCCTGGCCGCCTCCAAGATCGTCCAGTCCGTGCCCGATCTCGATTCGAAATTCTACGCCGCGACCCAGGTCATGGACGAGGCCCGTCACGTCGAGGCCTACCGCAAGCTGATGACCAAGTTCGGCGTCGCCTATCCGATGACCACCCCGCTGGAGGAGCTGGTCAACGACGCGCTGCGCGATTCGCGCTGGGACATGACCTATCTCGCCATGCAGGTGGTGATCGAGGGACTGGCACTCGCCGCCTTCGGCACGATCCGCGACATCGCCCAGAACCCGCTCGCGCGCATGGTCAACGCCTATGTCATGGAAGACGAGGCGCGCCATGTCGCCTTCGGCCGGCTCTCGCTTCGCGACTACTATCCCCAGCTCACCCAGAAGGAACGCGACGAGCGCGAGGAATTCCTCGTCGATGCCTGCTATCTCATGCGCGACCGCATGACCCAGGGCAATGTCGTCTACGAGACGCTCGGCCTGCCGGTCGAGGAGTGCGAGGAATTCACCCAGCAGTCGGAGATCGTGAAGCTCTACCGCACCCTCTTGTTCCAGCGCATCGTGCCCATCGTGAAGGATATCGGCCTCTGGGGTCCGAGAATCCGCAAGGCCTACGAGGACATGGGCGTGATGCAGTTCGCCGAACTCGATCCCGAAACCCTGCAGAAGCAGGACGAGGGCATCGCGCGGGAGATCGACGCCAACAAGACGCGCCGCGACTATATCGCCGCGGTCGCCGCGCACGCGGAATAGATTTCGCGGAATGCCGGCCTCATCGCCCCGGCGCTGTCGCGCCGGGGCGTTTCTTGTTAATAATCCGGTCGGGCGCCGCGAGTGGTGCGTGCGAGGGGCGGGGATGGCCATCGGTCTTGAAAGCCTGATCCGGGCGATGCGTCAGGGCGCGGTCCTTTTGTGCGGGCTCTTCCTGCTTGCCGCACCGGCTCGTGCGCAGGAGCCTGTCTGGAGCGACCGCGCGATCGACAGCCTGGTCTATGCCCTGTCGGAGGCCTGGACCCACGGGCTCGACCCGCGCGACTACGGCGACCCCGCGCGCCTGTCCGCGCTTGACGCGGGCACCGAGCGCGATCGCATCGCCTCCGACATCTTCCGCGCCTATGCACGCGATCTCGCCTTCGGCCGGGTCGATCCGCGCCGGCTCGATCCGGACTGGACCGCTGCGGTGGTCGACCAGGACATCGAGGCCTGGCTCGCCCGCGCTCTCGAGAGCGAGGCGGCCCACGAGGCGCTCGAAGCTCTCGCCCCCGGCCATCCCGACTACCAGGCCCTGCGCCAGGAACTGATCTATCGCCTGACCCTGCCGGAGAGCCCGATCCCGGTGCCGGACGGTCCGCCGCTCGCCCGCGGCGATCGCGGGCCGCGCGTGGACGCCCTGCGCGCCCGCCTGCACCAGCTGGGCCTTCTCGAGGTTCCGGGGCGGCGCGGGGCGGCGTTCGACGCGCGGCTCGAAACCGCCCTGATGCGCTTCCAGGCCCGCATGCGGCTCGCCGCCGACGGCCGGCTCGGTCCTGCGACGCTCGCCGAACTCAATACGCCGGCCGAATGGCGCATCGACCAGCTCAGGGCCAATCTCGAACGCTGGCGCTGGCTGACCCACGATCTCGGCGAGCGCCATGTCCGCGTGAACATCGCCGACTACCGGCTGGAGAGCTGGAGCGGAGGCGCCCCGGTGCGCGAGCACGAGATCCAGATCGGGGCGGGGTACAGCCGCACGCCGGTCTTCTCCGACACCATGCGCTACATCGAGATCAATCCGGTCTGGTATGCCGGGGCGGGGCTCGGCTCCTCGCTGATGAACCAGATGCGCTACCGCCCCGCCGCGGCCCTGTCCGACGGCTACCGGCTGGTCAGCCTGGATACCGGCGGCGTGGTCAGCCCCTACGACGCCGATTGGGCCCGGGGCCGCTACCGGCTCATCCAGCTCCCCGGCCCGAGCAATGCGATGGGGGAGGTGAAGTTCATGTTCCCCAACCGGCATAATGTCTACATCCACGACACCCCGCACCGCGACGCGTTCGCCGACGCCCAGCGCGACAACTCGGCCGGGTGCGTCCGGGTGAAGGATCCCGCCGACCTTGCCTGGTGGGTGCTGGAGAACGAGCCCGGCTGGACGCGGCTGCGCCTGCAGGAGGTGATGGCGACCGACGAGACCACGCGGGTCTGGCTCGACCGCCCGATCCCCGTGCATATCCTCTACTTCACCGCTGTCGCCGACCGGTTCGGCGGGGTGCGCTTCGTGCACGACGTCTATGGTCGCGACAGGGCGCTCGTCGCGGCGCTGGACGGGCGCTATCCCGAGCCCGCGCCGGCCGCCACGGGCCTGTCCTCGGCCGCGCTCGACTAGTCGAGCGGCCTCTCGAGGCTGTTCTTGTCGGCAAGGACGCGCACGCCCTCCAGCCATTCCGGCACCGGGTCGACCGCGCCGTTTGCCTTGATCTCGGGGGTGTTCCGGGTGTCCACGCTGCCGGGCGGACTGGCAAAGAAATGAAACTCCTGGATCCCGTCGGCGGGCGGATTCACGTGGTTGCGGGCCACAAGGCGCGGCCTCGACCAGCGGTCCGAATTCGTCCGTCCGCGTGCCGAGATGACGAGGCGGTTGGGGCTGTCGTCCTGGATTTCGAGCGTCTCGATCTCGAGGACCTCGTCGACGTATTTCTCGTCCTTCAGCTGATCGCCGCGTTGCTGCATCGGGGCCTCCTTGGCGTGGGCTGTACCGGGCGGCGCGCACTCGCGCGCTGCGTGGGCAACGTTTGACGCGCCCGGGATGTTGCGGGGAGATACGCAGCCGGGCCGACGCTGCCATTTGCCATCGCGGCGGGGCGGCCTTAAACGCGATAGCGGTAACGTCCAGCCGGAAGAGCCTTGCCCATGCGCCATTTTCTGTCCACCGAGGACTGGTCCCGCAGCGAGCTTCAGAGCCTGATCGACCGCGCACGCGAGTTTCGCGATTCGCCCAGGGGCGATGCGCTGAAGGGCAAGTCCATCGCGCTGCTCTTCTTCAATCCGAGCCTTCGCACGCGCACCAGCTTCGATCTCGGCGCCCACCAGCTCGGCGGCCACGCGATCGTGCTCGATGCGCGCGGCAGTGTCTGGCCGGTCGAGTTCGAGGAAGGGGCGGTCATGGACCAGGGCCCTGAGGAGCACGTGAAGGAGGCCGCGCGCGTGCTCTCCTCCTATGTCGACCTCATCGCCATCCGGGCCTTTCCCAAGTTCGAGGACTGGCAGGCCGAGCGCGAGGACCCGCTGATCACCGCCTATGCGAAATACGCGACCGTGCCGGTGATCAACATGGAGACCATCGTCCATCCCTGCCAGGAACTCGCCCTGATGATGGCGCTGCAGGACCGGCTGGGCGACGTGCGCGGCAAGGACTTCCTGCTGACCTGGGTGCCGCACCCGAAGCCGCTCAACACCGCCGTGGCGAACTCGGCCATCCTGATCGCCTCGAAATTCGGGATGAACGTGCGCATGCTCGTTCCGGACGAGGTCTACACGCTCGACCCGCGCTACATGGGCGCGGCTGAGCGCTTCTGCGCGGACGCCGGCTGCCGTTTCTCGCTGACCACAAACGTGGAAGAGGCGTATTCCGGCGCCCATGCCGTCTATGCCAAGAGCTGGGGTGCGCTGCCCTTCTACGGCCAGTGGGAGGCCGAGGCCCCCTACCGGGCAAAGGGGGCAGGCTTCATGGTGGACGAGGCGAAGATGGCGCTGACCGACGACGGCGTCGTCAGCCACTGCCTGCCGATGCGGCGCAACGTGAAGATCGCCGACGCGGTTGTGGATTCGCAGGCCTTCCTGGGGATATCGGAGGCGGAGAACCGACTCCACGTCCAGAAGGCGATCATGGAAACCCTCGCACGCGGAACCACGAACTAGCATGGCCAACGATTCCACTGCCAACGAGCGGGGCCGCACCGGCGCGCCGGTGCGCTCGGCCATCGTGCAGCTGCTTTCCCACATGCGCGACGGCAAGGAGATCCGCGAGTATCTCAACCGTTTCTCCCAAGTCGACCAGGAGCGTTTCGCGGTCGTCAAGGTCGGAGGCGCGGTGATCGAGGAACAGCTCGAGCCGCTCTCGGCCGCGCTGGCCTTCCTGCAGACCGTCGGTCTCGCCCCGATCGTCGTGCACGGCGGCGGGCCCCAGCTCGATGCCGCGCTCGGTGAGGCCGGCATCGAGACGGTGAGGAAGAAGGGTCTCAGGGTCACGCCGCCCGAGGCGATCCCTGTGATCCGGGAGACGCTGACCGATCTCAATGTGCGCCTTGTCCAGGCGATCCGCGACCAGGGCGGGCGTGCCGCCTCGATCCCCTCCGGCGTGTTCGAGGCCGAGCTGATCGACGAGGCCGAGCTCGGCCGGGTCGGCGAGCCGAGCCGTATCCGCCTCGATCTCGTCCACGCCGCGGCCAAGGCCGGCCAGGCGCCCATTCTCGCCTGCCTCGGCGACACGAGCGACGGCACGATGGTCAACATCAATGCCGATGCCGCCGTGCGCGCGCTGGTGCACGAGCTGCAGCCCTACAAGGTGATCTTCCTGACCGGCACCGGTGCCCTTCTGGACGAGACCGGCGCGCCGATCTCGGCGATCAACCTGACCACCGACTACGACGCGCTGATGGCGTCCGACTGGGTGTCCGGCGGCATGCGGTTGAAGATGGAGGAGATCAAGCGCCTGCTCGACGACCTGCCGCTGTCCAGCTCGGTCTCGATCACGCGGCCCGACGCGCTGACCAAGGAGCTGTTCACCCATGCCGGGGCGGGCACGCTGGTGCGCCGCGGGGAGAACATCCTGGAGATCACCGAGCGCGGGCGTCTGGACGAGGATCGGGCTCGTGCCCTCATCGCGCAGGCCTTCGGGCGTCCGCCGGTGAAGGACTATTTCGATCGCCTCGACTTCGACCGCGCCTTCGTCTCCGAAAGCTATCGCGCAGCCGCCATCACCAGCCGGCTCGGCGACACTGTCTACCTCGACAAGTTCGCCGTGCTCGACGCGGCGCGCGGGGAGGGGCTGGGCGGAGCGGTTTGGAAACGCCTCGTCGCCTATGCACCGCGCCTCTACTGGCGTTCGCGCATCGATAACCCGGTCAACGAGTTCTATTACGCGGTCTGCCAGGGCGCGGTGAAGTCGGGGCGCTGGGTCGTGTTCTGGCGCGGCGAGGACGACCTGTCGCGCATTCCCGAGATGGTGACGACCATCGCCGCCCTGCCGCCCACGCTGGAGGAAAGGGTCGCCTCATGAAGACGGTCGGTCTCGTCGGCGCACGCGGGCATACCGGGCGCGAGCTGATCGCGTTGCTCTCCAGGCGCTCCGGCCTCGGCCTGGTCTTCGCCTCCTCGCGCGCGATGGCCGGGGAGACGGTCACGAGCCTTGCTCCCGAAGCGCCGCGCGAGCTGCGCTTCGAGGCGCTGGGGCCGCAGGAGGTGGCGGGCAAGGGGGCCGACGCGGTGATCCTGGCTCTGCCCAATGGCGAGGCCGCGCCCTATGTCGAGGCGATCGAAAGGACGGCGCCGCAGACCGTCATCGTCGATCTGTCGGCCGATTTCCGCTTCGACGGGACCTGGGTCTACGGCTTGCCGGAAATCTACGGCCGCGAGCGGCTGGCGGGCGCGACGCGCATCGCCAATCCGGGCTGCTACGCCACGGCCGGCCAGCTCGCCGTCGCCCCGCTGAGGGACCGGCTCCGCGGCCCCGTCCACCTGTTCGGCGTGTCGGGCTATTCGGGCGCCGGCACGACGCCGACCCGGAGGAACGATACGAAACTCCTGGAAGACAATCTCATGCCCTACGCGCTCGCGGGGCACCTGCACGAGCGCGAGATGGCCCGGCACCTGGAGATCGATGTGCGCTTCAGCCCGCATGTCGCGCAATTCTTCCGCGGCCTGCTGGTGACGGCGCAGCTTGAGTTCTGCGAGGCGCTGACACTCGAGGCGTTCGAGGCGGCGTACCGCGAGGCCTACGAGGGCGAGCCGCTGATCGGCTTCGTGCAGGGCCGCCCGGCCGAGATCGCCGACGGGGCGAACGCCAACGGCGCGGCGATCGGCGGCTGGACGCTGAGCGAAGACGGCAGGCGCGGCGCGGTCGTGTGCGCGCTCGACAATCTCCTGAAGGGGGCGGCGGTGCAGGCGATCCAGAACCTCGCCCTGGCGCTCGGGCTGGAGGAGTTCGAGGCGCTGGCGTGAGGCCGCTCACCCTCCTGTGACTTGGCAACGCTCTGAGGTGTGCCACGTTAGGGGGCAAACCCGACGGAGGCCGTCATGCGTATCCTCGCCCTTCTCGCCGTGCCGCTCACCCTGATCGCCGCCGCCTGCGCGCAGGAGCCGCAGACCGAGGCCGGGCCGCCCGAACCGGATATCCCCGAAGGTGCCGAACAGGCCATCTTCGCCTCGGGCTGCTTCTGGTGCACCGAGGCCGATTTCGAAAAGCTCGACGGGGTGATCGAGGCGGTGTCCGGCTATACCGGCGGCGAGACGTCCAACCCGAGCTACGAGGACGTTACCTATGGAGAGACCGGCCATGTGGAGGCCGTTCGTGTCGTCTACGATCCCGCTCAAATCTCCTATTCGAGGCTACTCGACCATTACTGGCGCAATGTCGACCCGTTCGACGCCACCGGCCAGTTCTGCGACCGCGGCGACAGCTACCGCCCGTTCATCTTCCCGGTGAACGCCGGGCAGATGGAGGCCGCCCGGGCGAGCCTCGAGCAGGTCCGGGCCCGCTTCGACCGGGAGATCGCGGTGGAGATCGAACAGGCCGGCGACTTCTGGCCCGCCGAGGCCTATCACCAGGACTACGCCGACAAGAACCCGATCCGCTATCAGCGCTACCGCTTCGGCTGCGGGCGCGACCAGCGCCTGCGCGAGATCTGGGGCGAGGAGGCCGGCGGGATCTCCGGCTAGCCCTCCTCGCGCTCGGAGCGGATGGTTTCCTCGTACGCGGCGCTGCGTTCCTCGCGGTCGTAGCCCTGGGCGAGGAAGAGTTCGTAATGGCGCTCGCGATTGCCGCCGAGATCGACGGTGATCTCGCCGAAGCGCTCGAAGCGCTCGAAATCGCGTCGGATCACGGGAATTTCCTCGGGCCGCTCGGAGACCACGAGGATCTCGCCCTCGATGCCCTCGGGCAGGGGCCAGCCCTGCTCGGCATGGCTGATCGGGCCGGCATGGCGCAGCCACATGTAGAGCGGCGCGTCGATGCCCTGCGCATAGCGCTGCATCTGGTGGAAGTCGTTGCGGTTGTCGAAGGCGAGTGCGTCCGCGCCGGAGCGCTCGAAGGCATCGGTCAGGCGCTCGGCGGTGACGTCCCAGCCGCGCACGCGCTTGAAGGCGTTGGCGATGCCCAGCGTCTCCGAAAGCGGGACCGAAGCGGCCGCAGCCATCATGAGAAGACCCGCCGCGCTGTGAAACGCGACCGACCCCCAGAGCACCCAGCGGCGCCATTTCGGACCGTTCAGAAGGAATGCGACCGTCAGGATGAGCCCGGCCGCATAGGCCGAGGCCGCCCAGTTGGCGTGCGCCCGGCTGATGAAGGCCTGGATCGAGACCACGGCGAGCGCCGGGGCGGAGTAGAGCGCGAGCACGACGCGCCGGCGCATCGCACTCTCGAAGGCTTCCTGGCGCAGCCCCTCGACCGCCGCGACGATCAGGACCGGGAAGAAGGCCGGGCCGAACACGCCGAACTGGTCGAGCAGGAATTCCAGGAGCTCGCCCGGATTGAACAGGCTGCCGCCCCAGTTGGCATTGGCGGCGGTGTGCGAGACCGTCGCGAAGTCGTGCGCGGCGTTCCAGGCGAGGTTCGGCAGCACGATCACGACCGCGATCAGTCCTGCAGCGAGGCCCTTCAGGCCGACCAGGGCGCGCCGCACCGGCTGGTCGGCGAGGATGGCGAGTCCGGTCCCGACCAGGAAATAGATCATCGCGTATTTCGACAGGAAGCCGAGCCCGCAGGCGGCGCCGAGCACGATCGCGCTTGTCCATTCGGGCCGCTCGCGCAGGCGGACGAGGCAATAGAGCCCGGCGCTCCAGAACACCATCAGCACCGCGTCGGTGGTGATGACCGTGGCCGACAGCCAGACGGCGGGCAGGGTCGCCCAGCCGATCGCGGTCCACATCCCGGCGCGCGCCCCGAACAGGCGCGCGGCGGTCAGGCCGAGCAGGGTCGCGGTGATCGTGTGCAGGAAGGGCGCGGCCAGGCGAACGGCCCAGTCGGCATTGCCGAAGAGCGCGGTCGTCGCCGCGATCACCCAGGCGATCATCGGCGGCTTGGAGAAATAGCCCCAGTCCAGATTGCGCGACCAGATCCAGTATTGCGTCTCGTCGGCATAGAGCTGGTTCGGGTCCAGCGCGATCGCGAGGATGCGCAGGACCAGCAGCCCCGCCAGCACCAGGCCGGCGGCCAGGATTTCCGGCGGCCGGGACGCCGAGCCGGGGGCGAGGGGAATGTTCGCGCTCATGGCGGGCTGTTTCGACGATAGGGCGGGCGCTGTCAAAGCCTCTCTCGTCCGCACTACCAGGGGTTTTCATTCCTCCCCGGCGGCGGGCAAGAACCGTTGCAGCCGCGCCACGCTCATTAACGAAAATTCAGAACCGAAGACCGCGCCGCACACCCCCCGGCCGGCCCTTCGCGAGGGGCGTGCCCGGCCTTCCTGCAGGCCCCGATCATGTCCAGGGCCGGTATCTTGCGCCCCTCCGGTTCCGGAAGCCCGAATCGCCCGTCCGCATCCGGATGGACAGACGATCCGCACCGTCACATAAGCTTCACATTCATGTCACCGAACCGTGAAGGGCGGGCCGTAAGCGACGCGACGGTATTCGGGCGCACTGCCTGTTCCACTCACCCGGTCGATTAGGGGGACCAACACCCATGGCATTCTTCAAGAAGCTCGCCTACGGCGCCTCTGCCGCAGCGCTCCTCGCGATGGCGTCAACCGCCGCCGTCCACGCCCAGTCCACGTCCGCCAGCCTGCGCGGCTCGGTCGTCGACGCCGAAGGCAACCCGATCGCGGGCGCCTCGGTCACGATCATCCACACCGAATCCGGCACGGCCTCGCGCACGGTGACCAACGAGACCGGCGCGTTCGCGCAGTCCGGCCTGCGCGTCGGCGGCCCCTTCACCATCACGGTCAGCGCCGCCGGCTTCGAGGGCGAAGCCATTGACGGCCTGCGCTTCGTGCCGGGTGCCAACGCCCCGCTGACGATCGCCCTGAACCCGCAGATCACCGACGTCGTCGTCGTGACCGGCCAGGCGATCAACCGCTTGGACCTCAACAACGGCGTCGGCTCGGTGTTCTCCGCCTCCGACATCTCCAACCAGCCGGCGGCCAACCGCGACGTCATCGCGACCCTGGTTCGCGACCCGCTCGCCTTCTCCGGCGGCGAAGGCAACCTGTTCGTGGCGGGCACCAACCCGCGCTTCAACGGCCTCGCCATCGACGGCGCGCTGCAGCAGGACGATTTCGGCCTCGGCTCGAACACCTACGCGACCGAGCGTTCGCCGATCTCGATCGACACGATCGAATCCGCCTCGCTCGTGGCCACCGACTACTCGGTCGAGGTTTCCGGCTTCACCGGCGGCCTGGTGAACATCACCACCAAGTCGGGCACCAACGAGTTCGACGGCTCGGCCTATTACTACTACCAGGACGAGGGCTTCTACGGCGACGAGACCGAGGACACCACGATCACCGTGGCCCCGTTCGAGGAAAAGGAATACGGCTTCACGCTCGGCGGCCCGATCGTGCGCGACCGCCTGTTCTTCTTCGTCGCCTATGACGAGTTCGAGTCCGGGTCCGGCCGCGCCTTCGCGCAGGACGACATCGACGACGACATCGATCCGGCCTTCTACAGCGCCTTCAACGATTTCGTGCAGTCCGAGCTCGGCTTCGACATGCAGGGCCGTCCGGACACCGTCTCCACGCCGGTGACCTCCGAGCGCCTGCTCGGCAAGATCGACTGGAACATCAACGAAGACCACCGCGCGTCCTTCACCTACCAGTCGACCGAAGAGACCGGCACCTCGGTGGGCCGCCAGGATTTCGTGTCGGCCTGGTACGACATCCCGGTCGAGCTGACCGCCTATTCCGGCCAGCTGTACTCGGACTGGACGGACAATTTCTCCACCCAGTTCCGCGCGAGCTTCAAGGAGTTCACCCGCGGCCAGATCTGCCGCGCCGGTTCCGACCAGCCGCACCTGGAATTCCGCCTGAATGAGGCCGATCTTGCCGGCAGCCCGTTCGACGGCATGATCACCGGTTCGAGCCAGGAATTCTTCGTCGGCGGCTGCGACCGCTTCCGTCACGCCAACGAGTTCGCCGACGAACGCCTGCAGCTGTTCGGCAAGGGTGACTACCAGGTCGGCGATCACCTGATCACATTCGGCGGCGAGTACGAGAACTACGAGCTGTACAACCTCTTCGTCCAGAGCTCGAACGGCCGCTTCATCTACAACACGCTCGACGACGTCCGGAACAACACCCCGGTCATCAACTACAACAACGCCACGAGCAACGACGCCAACGACGCCTCGGCGGCGTTCGCGCTCGAGAAGTACACCGCCTTCGTCCAGGACACCTGGCAGATCCACCCGGACCTGTCGGTCGATCTCGGCCTGCGCTACGAGTACTTCGTGCAGGACGACACCCCTCCCACGGATGCGGACATCGACACCCTGTACGGCGCCGGCACCACGGGCGAGAACCTGGACGGGCGTGACCTGATCATGCCGCGGATCTCCGCGCGCTGGACCCCGACCGACAACACCACCGTCACCGGCGGCTTCGGCCTGTTTGCCGGCGGCGAGCCGAAGGTCTGGATCTCCAACGCCTTCCAGGGCAAGACCGGCAGCGCCTCCCAGAGCGGCGTCGCCCTGCCGAACCTCGACGTCCCGCAGAACCTGCTCGACGCGGTTGCCGCGCAGGACGGCACGGTGATCGACGTCATCGCCAACGACTTCGAGATCCCGGCCGACTGGAAAGCCTCCATCCGCGTGGATCACGAGTTCGATGCCAACTGGTTCGGCCTGAACCTGGGTGAGGGCTACGTGGCTTCCGCCCAGTACCTGCTGACCGTGCCGCAGAACAACTTCATCTGGACGAACCTCGCCCAGACGGAGCTGGCCGCGGCCCTGCCGACCGGCGTCGCGCCGGACGGCCGGACGATCTACGCCGACCTGCAGGCCCTCGGCATCTCCAACCTGACCGAGCTCGGCAACACGGACGGCAGCGAGAGCCACGTGTTCACCGTTAGCCTGCAGAAGGACTTCGACTTCGGCGCCGGCTTCTTCGTGTCCTACGCCTACCAGGACATCGAGTGGCTGTCCGAGGGCGGTTCCTCGCGCGGCATCTCCAACTGGCGCGGCATCACGGCGGTCGACCGCAACAACCCCGAAGCGCGTACCTCCTTCTGGGAAGTGGAAGACTCCTTCAAGATCTCGCTCTACTACGAGCGTGACTTCATCGCCGACCTGACCACGCGCTTCGACGTGTTCGGCGCCATCCGTTCGGGCGTGCCCTACACGCTGACCTTCGATGTCGGCTCCAGCAACGCCCTGTTCGGCCGCGCCGGCGACTTCGAGAGCCCGTTCGACAACAACCCGCTCTACATCCCGACGCAGGGCGGCGATCCGAACGTGGTGTTCGCTTCCGGCTTCGACCAGACCGGCTTCTTCGACTTCGTCGACCAGGTCGGTGCTCCGCAGGGCCAGATCCACGACGTCAACTCGGCGACCTCGACCTGGAACCAGCAGTGGGACTTCCGCGTCCAGCAGGAACTGCCGGGCATCCCGGGCGTCGGCCGCTTCGTGGGCGACAACAACTTCCAGCTCGTCCTCGACATCATCAACTTCCCGAACCTGCTCAATTCCGATTGGGGCACCCAGTTCGGTGCGGCCAGCTTCGGCCAGCTCGGGATCGTGGAAGCCGACCTGGTCTCGGCGGCCGATGTGGCGGCGAACGGCGTGGACGCTGCGACGGCCCTGACCGGGGACGCTCCGCGTACGACCTGCGTCAGCCAGGGCTCGTGCGTCTACCGCTACAACGAGTTCGACCCGCAGCCGGCGTCGGACAAGAACGAGTTCGACTCGCTCTACCAGATCCGCGTCGGCATCCGTTACGAGTTCTGATCTCGTAGCCGGAAGACCCGGACCAAAGCCGGAGGGCGGCCCCGCAAGGGGCCGCCCTCTTGCTTTTCGTGGAGGGTGGCCACGCGCGGCGGGCTTCGTCGTGAAACCGTCAAGCAGGACGGGTATCGAAGAGGGCGAGCCGGCGAAACCTGCGGAGTGCGACGATGAGCAAGCTGATCCTGCCCGACATGAACCGGCGCCTCCTGCTGCGCGGCGCGGCCGGCGGCGCGGTGGCCGCCCTGGCGGCGGCCTGCCGCCTGCCCGAGACGGGCGCCTCGTCCGCCCGCGGCTTCCGCAACGACCCGTTCAGCCTCGGCGTCGCGTCCGGCGATCCCACCCCGGACGGCATGGTGCTGTGGACGCGCCTCGCGCCCAACCCGCTCGATCCCGATGGCGGCATGGCGAGCGAGCCGGTCGAGGTCGCCTGGGAAATCGCCGAGGACGAGGGCTTCCTCAACATCGTGCGATCCGGCGTCGAGCGCGCCCTGCCCGGCCAGGGCCATTCGGTCCATGCCGAGATCCACGGCCTGCCGGCGGGCCGGACGTATTTCTACCGCTTCCATGCCGGGGACGCGACGAGCCCGACGGGGCGCACCGCGACCACGCCGGCCTTCCTCTCGGGCGTGGACCGGATGCGCATCGCCTGGGTCAGCTGCTCGCACTACGAGCAGGGGTTCTTCCACGCCTATCGCGATCTCGTCGAGGAGAACGCCGATGTCGTCATCCACACCGGGGACTATATCTACGAATCCAGCTGGGGCCCGCAGGTGCGCCGCCATGCGGTGCCCGAGCCCTATACGCTGGCCGACTACAGGATGACGCACGCGCTCTACCGCCTCGATCCCGATCTGCAGGCCGCCGCCGCGCACGCGCCCTGGCTGGTCACCTGGGACGATCACGAGGTCGACAACGACTATGCCGGCGATGTCGCCGAGGAACCCCATGTCGGGCTCGCCGATTTCCGCGAGCGGCGCCTGGCCGCCTACCAGGCCTACTGGGAGAACATGCCTCTGCGCCGGCGCTCGATGCTGGAGCGCGCGAGCGGGCGGATGCGCGTCTGGGGCGAGACCGTGTTCGGCAATCTGGCCGCGGTCTACATGACCGACGGGCGCCAGTTCCGCACGCCGATGGCCTGTCCGACCGAGGAGGACCGCGGCGGCAACATCATCGCACGCGACTGCCCCGAGCGCCTCGACCCGGAACGCACCTATCTCGGCGCGGGTCAGGAGCGGTGGCTGAACTCCAGCTTCGGCCGTTCCGGAGCGCGCTGGAACCTCCTGGTCCAGCCGACCCTGTTCAGCCCGTTCTACAGCGCCGATCCGGAAACCGGTGCGCTGACCGCCTGGTCGGACGGCTGGGACGGCTATCCGGCCGCGCGCCAGCGCCTGATCGACACGTTCGCGGGCCGGCCGGAGAGCAACCCGATCCTCCTGGGCGGCGATACCCACTGCTACTGGGTCACCGACGTGAAGCAGGACTATGCCGATCCGAACTCGCCCACCGTGGCGAGCGAGTTCGTGACGACGGCGGTGACCTCGCACCACACCAATCACGACGCCTTCGCGGCGAACGTGCCGGACTTCCCGCACATCCGGCATTTCGATGCGCGCGAGCGCGGCTACGGCCTCGTCGAGCTGACGGGGCAGCGCGCCGAGGTGACGCTGCGCACGGTCGGCGAGGTCAAACGCCGCGACGGCCGCGAGAAGCGCGACCAGGCGAGATTCGTGGTCGAGGCCGGGCGGGCGGGCCCGCAACGGGCCTGAGGCCGGCCGCGTTGGCAGGTGGAAGAGCGCCCGCCTTGCCATCTCGCGGGGCGGGCGAAGCCGTGCTAATCGCTTGATTCATGATCGAACGCCACATTCCCCACGAAACCGCCCCCCAGGCCGCCATCCATACCTGCTGGCCGGCCGCGACCGAGCTCTGGCAGGACGACCTGCCCGGCTGCGAGGCCGAGTTCGCCGCCTTCCTGAAGAAGCTCGCCCGTCCCGGGCCGGACGGGCGCGGCGTGCCCATCGTCATCTATGCCGCCACCGCGCGCGCCGAGGCGAGCGCGCGCCGGGCCCTGCCGCACGCTCGCATCGTGCGCTCGGCCTATGGCGATGTCTGGGCGCGCGATACCGGACCGGTCTTCGCGCTGGAGGGCGGACAGCTGAAGGCGATCCGCTTCAGGTTCAACGGCTGGGGCGGCAAGTACGACTTTCCCGCCGACCAGACGATCGGCCAGCACATCGCGCGCGAGGCCGGGGCGGCGACCGTCCCGGTCGATCTCGTCGGCGAGGGCGGGGCGCTGGAATTCGACGGGCAGGGCACGGTGATCACCACGCGCCAGTGCCTGCTCAATGCCAACCGCAATCCGGGCAGGTCGGAACAGGCGGTGGAGGACATCCTGAAGGAGGCGCTGGGCGTCAAGAGGGTGATCTGGCTCGACGAGGGGCTCGTGGGCGATCACACCGACGGCCATGTCGACAACATCGCGCGCTTCGTCCGGCCCGGCGTCGTCGCCTGCCAGAGCCCGTCCGGGCAGGACGATCCCAACGCGAAGGTGCTGACCGCGATCGCCCGGCAGCTGGAGAAGGCGCGCGACGGCGAGGGCCGCAAGCTCAGCGTGGTGCGAATTCCCTCCCCCGGACGTGTGGAGATCGATGGCGAACCGGCCGCGGCCTCCCATATGAACTGGGTGATCGGCCGGCGCACGGTGGTGATGCCGGCCTACAACGAACACGCACGCGCCGCCGCCTCGGCGCTGTCGAAGGCCTTCGCCGGGTATTCGGTCGAGACCAGCCCGGCGAATGCGATCCTGACCGGAGGCGGGGCCTTCCACTGCGTGACCTGCAACCAGCCGGCCCTGCCCCCGAACGGGGCGTGAGCCGGTCCCTACATCGTGGATGACCGCCCGTGATGCTGACGGCCCTCCTGACATCGCTGCTCCTGAGCCAGCTGGACGTCGACGGCACGCGCGGTCCGTGGGCGCCGGAAACCGAGCGGCCGGTGGACCTGCCGGCTCCGGCCGTGGAGAGCGAGGTCATCGCCGAGGCGCTCGCCGCACCGAGCGAGCCGGAGTGGCTCGACGCCTTCCGCGCGCGCCTCGACCAGGCCGCGCGCGAGGACAAGGTGGTCGGGCTCGCCGCCGCGGTGATCGAGAACGGCCGCACCGTGCTGGTCTACACCCACGGCGAGACCGCGGCGGGATCGGGCGAGCCGGTGACGCGCGAGACCGTGTTCCGCGCCGCCTCGCTGACGAAGAGCTTCACCGGCACGCTGCTCGCGGTGCTCGAGCACGAGGGGCTGGTCGATCTCGACGCCACCGTCCCCTCCGACGTCATCACCCTGAAGAGCGGCGGGCGGCCGACCTGGCTGCAGCTGGTCTCCCACCAGACCGGCCTGCCGCCGAACGCCTACGACAACCTGATCGAGGCCGGACGCGATCCGGTCCACGCGCGCGCGCGCCTGGCCGAGGTCGATCCGATCTGCGCGCTCGGGGAATGCTACACGTACCAGAACATCGCCTTCGGCGCCTCCCAGGTGCTGATCGAGCAGGCGACCGGCATGAGCTACGAGCAGGCCGTGCGCCGATGGCTGTTCGAGCCTTACGGCCTCGACACGGCGAGCCTGGGGGCGGACGCGCTCAGGGCCGCCGACAGCTGGGCGCGGCCCCACCGCGGCTGGCGGCGCGCCTTCGACCGGCCGGGCAGCCCCGACACCCATTATGACGGCCTGCCCGCGGCGGCCGGGATCAACCTGACGCTCGACGACCTCATCGCCTGGGCGAGGGCCCATCTCGCCGAGCATGGCGGCGTGCCCCGCGAGGCGCGCGAGCGGGCCTGGACGCCCTACATCAACTCGCTGCGCGAGACGGTGGGCCTGCGCGAGGTGCGCGCGCGCGTCGACGAGACGGCCTACGGTATCGGCTGGCGCATCTACAAATGGGGCGACCGCACGCTGATCATGCATTCCGGCTACCTGTCGGGATACGGCGCGCAGATCGTCATGGAACCGGCGACGGGCTTTGCCTTTGTCGCCCTGTGGAACGCGGATGCGCGCGCGCCCTGGCGGCTCTGGCCGACGGTGATGGACCTGCGCACCGGTGCCGGCCCGGGCGACTGGCTCGACCGGCTGAAAGGATGAGAGGACACTTCACATGACCCGCACGATCTCCATGGGCGTCATCCAGGCGGCCTTCTCCGACGACATCGAGGAAAACATCGAGACCGTCTCCAACCTCGTGCGCGAGGCGGCGGGCAAGGGGGCGCAGGTCATCCTGCCGCCGGAACTGTTCCAGACGCGCTATTTCTGCAAGCGCCAGGAGGAGGAGTGGTTCGCCCACGCCTATCCCGCGCTGGAGCACCCGTGCGTGAAGGCCCTGCAGCCGCTCGCCGGGGAGCTCGACGTCGCCATCCCCGTCTCGATCTTCGAGCGCGAGGGCCCGCACTACTACAACTCGATCGTGATGATCGACGCGGGCGGGGCCATCATGGGCACCTACCGCAAGGCCCACATCCCCGACGGGCCGGGCTATCAGGAGAAATACTACTTCAGGCCCGGCGATACCGGCTTCAAGGTCTGGGACACGAAGTTCGGCAAGGTGGGCGTCGGCATCTGCTGGGACCAGTGGTTCCCCGAGTGCGCCCGCGCCATGGCGGTGATGGGCGCGGAGATCCTGCTCTACCCGACCGCGATCGGGTCCGAACCCCATGACAGCGCGCTCGACACCGCCCAGCGCTGGCGCCGGGCGATGCAGGGCCATGCCGTCTCCAACGTCATCCCGATCGGGGCGGCCAACCGCGTCGGCGACGAGGAGGGCCAGGTCTTCTACGGCACGAGCTTCATCTGCGACCATGCCGGGGAGGTGAAGGCGGAACTGAACCGCGACGAGACCGGCGTGCTGGTCGCCGAGTTCGATCTCGATTTCCTCGACCGCCACAGGGCGGCCTGGGGGTTCTTCCGGGACCGGCGGGTGGAGTTGTACCGGTAGGGAATGGCGGCGATGCTTCCAGGCTCGCCCGGGACGTGAGGTCCTGGGCGCGCACCGCAGCATGAGGGCTGGGCTGCACAAGCGCCGCGGCCAAGCGCCGCCAACGCCCGCGAAGGACGCATCCCCGTTTTGGAACGCGGCGCGCGGCCCCTATGTTGGACGCCCGATCGCTTCATATTATTGGCAAGGATCCCGATGACCCAACGCAACCGCTCCGCCAAGCTGACCGTGCGCACGGCGCGCGTGGAGGACGTGCCGGCGATCCTTGCGCTGCAGGACCGGGCCTATCCGGACCTGCCGCCCGACCTGCCCGGCCAGATCCGCGGCCAGATCCAGGCCTTTCCCGAGGGCCAGTTCGTCGTCGAGTACGAGGGCGAGGTGGTGGGCTGGTGCGCGACCTTCATCATCGACGAAGAGACCGCGATGCGCCCGCACACCTGGGCGGAGATCACCGGCAACGGCTATGCCGCGCGCCATGACGAGGACGGCGACTGGCTCTACGGCATGGAGGTCGCGGTCGATCCCAGCCGGCGCCGCCTGCGCATCGGCCAGCGGCTCTACGATGCCCGCAAGAGCCTGTGCCAGGAATGGGGCCTCAAGGGCGTCGTGTTCGGCGGGCGCATTCCCGGGTTCAAGCGCAAGAAGAAGACCTATCCCACGCCGGAGGAATACCTCGCCGCGGTGCAGGCGCGCGAGGTGAAGGACCCGGTCGCGAACTTCCAGCTGAGGATGGGCTTCGAGCCGGTGGGTATCCTGAAGAACTACTATCCCGACGACACCGAGAGCCTCGGCAATGCCGCGCTGATGGTCTGGCGCAATCCGAAATACGTGGAGGCTTCCGACCACGGCCGCCGGCCCGACCCCCAGACCGTGCGCGTCGCCGCGGTGCAGTTCCAGGCCAGGGCGGTGGACTCCGTCAAGGAGTTCGAGCGCAATGTGGAGTACTTCGTCGACGTGTGCTCCGACTACAAGGCCGATTTCTGCGTCTTCCCGGAGATGTTCACCGTCGCGCTCCTGTCGCTGGAGAAGAAGAAGCTCACCCCGCAGGATTCCATCGCCGCGCTGACGCGTCACACGCCGCGCTTCCTGGAATTCATGAGCACGCTGGCGGTGCGCTACAACATCAACATCGTCGGCGGCTCGCACCCGACCAAGACCGATGACGGGGAGATCCAGAACGTCGCCTACATCTTCCTGCGCGACGGCTCGATCCATTCCCAGGAGAAGATCCACCCCACCCCGAACGAGAAATACTGGTGGAACATCAAGGGCGGCGATTTCGTCCACGCCATCCCCACCGATTGCGGCCCGGTGGGCGTGCTGATCTGCTATGACAGCGAGTTTCCCGAACTCGCCCGGCGCCTCGCCGACGAGGGCGCGCGCATCATCTTCTGCCCCTACGCCACCGACGACCGCACGAGCCATCTGCGCGTGCGCTACTGCGCCCATGCGCGCGCGATCGAGAACCAGGTCTTCGTGGTGACGGCGGGCAATGTCGGAAACCTGCCGGACGTGGAGAACATGGACGTGAACTATGCCGAGAGCGCGGTGATCACGCCCTGCGACTTCCCGTTCGCCCGCGACGGGCTCGCCGCGGTCGCCAGCGAATGCGTGGAGACGATCGCGGTCGCCGACCTGCGCCTGGACGAGCTCACCGAGGCGCGCAAGGCCGGCACGGTCAGGAACCTGCGCGACCGGCGCTTCGACCTCTACCGCATCGTGTGGAACGACCGGACGTAGGGGGAGAGGCGGGCTCCCGCTTGCGGGGGAGGAGAGATCCCCCGGTCGGGTCCGTGGCTCTATTCGCCCGCGCGGCTGGGCGTTGCCAGCATGAGTGCGAGCGCGGCGCCCAGGCCCGGCCAGGACAGGGCGATCGCCTGGTCGATGCCGCCCTGGGCAAGGCTCAGCGCCCCGGCCGACAGCCCCAGCAGGGCAAGGCCGCCCGAGGCGGCGAGGATGAGAAATCGCGTGCGCATGGGTGCAAGGCTCGCCATCAATCCGGGCAGCATGATGACGCAACATGTCTAAGATCGGGTGAATCCGCGCCGCAACGCGGCGCACGGGCCCGGCGTCGCCGGGACGTCGTCCGGGGATCCCCCTGTGCCGGAATGCGAAAGGGCGGCCCGGCGGGCCGCCCCTTTTCCTGCGAGATGACCGGGCGCCGGCCTATTTCTTCGGCTTCTGGTCCTGCTTCTCGATCCAGGCATTGACCTCGCGCTCGGCCTCGTCGCGCGACTTGCCGTAGCGCTCCTGGATCTTGCCGACCAGCTTGTCCTTGTCGCCCTCGATGATCTTCAGGTCGTCATCGGTGAGCTTGCCCCACTGGCGCTTGGCCTCGCCGGTGAGCTGCTTCCACTTCGCCTTGAGTTCGGCGCCGTTCATCCCGGATCTCCCTTGTGACGATTAGAGGTTCACGGGCAAGAACGCCGGGCGGGCGCGCACCGTTCCGCTAGAGCAGGGCCCCCTTGATCCCGTCGAAGATGAACTGGGCGGCCAGCGCGGCGAGGATGACGCCGAGAATGCGGGTGATCATCGCGGCGAGCGTGTCCCCGATCAGGCGCATCAGCGGACCGACGAGCAGGAAGAGCACCAGGCAGACGGCGAGATTGGCGATCATCCCGGCCAGCACCAGGCCCTGATTGGGAAGGCTCGAACCGGCCTCGCTCATGAACAGCATGATCGAGGCGATGGCGCCGGGCCCGGCGAGCATCGGGATCGCCATCGGGAAGACGGAGATGTCCTCGGCGGGCCTGGTGGCCGGCTCGTGCTCCTCCTCCCAGCGTTCGGCGCGTTCCTCGCGCCGCTCGGTGCGCTTCTCGAAGATCATGTCGAGGGCGAGCATGAAGAGCAGCACCCCGCCCGCGGCGCGGAAGGCGTCGAGGCTGACATGCAGCGCGCCGAGCAGCCAGTCCCCGCCATAGGCGAAGCCGAACAGCACGACCGTGGCGATGAGCACCGACTTGACCGCCATGATCCGGCGATGGCGCGGCGTGGAATTCTCCGTCAGTCCGGCGAAGATCGGCGCGACGCCGATGGGATCGATCACCACGAAGAAGGTGACGAGCGAGGCGGTGAGCAGGGAATAGTCGAGCGCGTCCATGGGCGGCCCCCCGGTTCTGTGCGTCCAGACCCGCCCATAACACCGCGCGGCACGCAAGGCGAGGCGCGCCGGTTCAGGGCGGGTATGCGTTCAGGAGGGGGCGCGCGGACCGGACGAACGAAAACGCCCCGGCTCTTCGCCGGGGCGCTCGTGTCTCGCCGGACGGGGAAGGTCCTCAGTCCTCGAACATGTCGCCGAAGCGGTGGCGCTTGCGGGTCTTCCACTTGCCGCGGTGGAAGACGTCGGAGACGATGATCGGGGCGACCGAGGTCGCCTCGGCATAGACCATCTGCTCGAGCGCGACGTCGACCTTGCCCCAGCTGGAGGCTTCCTTCAGCGTGGAGGACGAGCAGGCGCCGTCGCGCACGTCGGCGACGGTGATCTGCACCGCATAGGCGTGCATCTCCACCTCGTGGCCGAGGATCTCGGCGCACACGACGATGTCCTGGGCGAAGTTCTTCGGCACCCCGCCGCCCACCATGAACAGGCCCGTGCGCCCGGCCTTCAGCTTGATCTCGGTGATCTCGCGGAAGTCGGCGACGGAGTCGATGGACAGGTAGGGCTTGCCCTCCTTCATCCGGTCGACCTGGTGGCGCACCAGGCCGAAGCCGGCCGAGCAGTCTGAGAAGGCCGGCACGAAGATCGGAACGCCGTGCTCGTAGCACTCCTGGATCAGCGAGCCTTCCTTCTTGGCATTGCCTTCGGACAGCCACTTGCCGATCGCCTTGATGAAGGCGCGCGAGCTCATCGGCTTTGCGGGCAGCGAATCGGCGATGTCGCCGATCGTGTGGTCGCAGGCCTGCAGCTCTTCCTCGTCGATATAGGTGTCGTAGATGCGGTCGATATAGAGCGAGCGCAGCGTGGTGTCGTCGGGGATCTCGCGGGCCTGGTAGTGCTTGAAGCCGAGGGCCTCGAAGAAGTCCATGTCGATGATGGACGCGCCGGTGGCCACGATCGCGTCGATCATGTTGTTGCGCACCATGTCGCGCCAGACATGCATGCAGCCGCCGGCGCTGGTGGAACCGGCCAGGGTGAGGATCACGGCACAGTCGGGATCGGCGACGGCCTGGTCTAGGATGCGCGCGGCGCGGGCGGCATCGCGCGAGGTGAAGCTCATCTTCTCCCAGGCGTCGATGATCACCCGGCCGTCGAAGCTCGCAATGTCGATGTGCTCGACCGGGCTGGAGAGGAGCTCGGCCTTGCGGTTGGTGGAATCGGTCATGATGTCTCTAGCGTTTCTTCAGGAGTCGTTGTCTGCGACGGCGCACGCGCGCGAAGGGAACGACAGAACCTTCCCGGCGGGCCGGACGTACCAGTTTCTGGTCGTAAAGCGAAACCCAGGGGAAATCGTTCACCTTCACCGTGTCGACATCGCCGAAGCCGTTGAAGCGGGTGGCCATCGCCGTGCCGTAGGCGCCCAGCATGCCGAACTCGATGACATCGCCTTCGCGGATGTCGGCCGGCAGGGTGTAGGGCCCGGGCATGGAATCGATGGAATCGCAGGTCGGCCCGTACAGCCGGTACTCGGCCGTCTGCTCGCTGACCTCCCCGCCGGCGCGGTGCACGCGCATCGGGAAGGGCCAGCGCGCGTGGACCATGTCGAACAGCGTGCCGTAGCTGCCGTCGTTCATGTAGACCGCGTCGCCCTTGACGAGCTCGACCCGGGTCAGGACCGAGACCGCCTCGGCGATCAGCGCCCGGCCGGGCTCGCACCACAGGTCGGCGTTCTCGAGCACCATCATGTCCTCGAACGCGCTCTCGATCGCGCTGACATAGTCCTCCAGCGGCGGCGGAACGAGGCCGGGATAGACGGACGGGAAGCCGCCGCCGACATCGACGATGTCCACGGTCACGCCCGCCCGCGCGATCAGGCGCGAGGCTTCCATCATCGCCGCGCGATAGGCGGCCGGGGCCATGCACTGGCTGCCGACATGGAAGCTGACGCCGAGCTCGGCGGCATGGGCGCGCGCCTTCTTCATCAGCTCCGGCGCGAGCTGCTCGTTGGCGCCGAACTTGCCGGCGAGCGGCAGGGTCGCGCCGTCATTGGACACGGCGATGCGCACGACCAGGGTGAGGTCGCGGGCGTGATCGGTCTCGGCCAGGATCTTGTCGAGCTCGGCCTCGCAGTCGAGCACGAAGATGCGCACGCCGTGGTCGTAGTACGCCGTGCGGATCGCATGGCGCGACTTGACCGGGTGCATGAACGCCATCTTCGCGCCGGGACAGCGGCGCGAGATCAGCTCCACTTCGGGCAGCGAGGCCACGTCGAAAAAGCGGATCCCTGCCGCGTACAGGGTGTCGATCACCCAGTCCGCGGGGTTGGCTTTCACAGCGTAGAGAACGTCGCCGGGAAAATTCTTCTGGAACCAGTTCGCTGCGATCGTCAGTCGATCGGGCCGCGCGCAGGCGACCGGGCCTTCAACAGGCCGAGAGCGGACCAGGTCCAGGGGCGTATGGTAGTCGTGCAATTCACGAGACCCCCTGTTGGCAGTTAACCCAATCCGGCATCGTCGCCTCCGCCGGGATCGCGGCAAATAAGGCTTCCTACCTGCCATGTAAAGCGGAATTCCATCCGATTCGGCTCAAATTACATTGCGCCGCCCCGGCTGTCACTCTAGTCCCGAGGGGCGCGGTCACAAAACCGTCGTGCGAACGGTCTTTAAATCAAGGCGATGCGGGACGCGGAAGTTCCAACGTGCGGCGCAGGCAGGCATAAAGGCCCCATGGCAGAGGACATCCAGCCCGCACCGGTTGCCCTGGACATGCGCGCCGTCTCCAAGACCTGGCGCGGGGTGGCGGCGCTCGAATCGGTCTCGCTCGAGGTGGCCCCCGGCGAGATGGTCGCGCTCATCGGTCCCTCGGGCTCGGGCAAGTCGACGCTGCTTCGCATCGCGGCGGGCCTGATCGAGGCCGATCGCGGCTCGGGCGCGGTCGCCCTGTTCGGCCGGCGCGTGCAGGAGGACGGGCGGCTGTCGCGCGGCGTGCGCCGGGTGCGCGCCCGCGTCGGCTTCATCTTCCAGCAGTTCAATCTGGTGGGACGCGTCAGCCTCTATGCCAACGTGCTGTTCGGCGCACTCGGGCAGCTGCCGGGCTGGCGCGGCGCGCTGGGGCTGTTTCCCGCCGAGGTGAGAAAGCGCGCCATGGAGGCGCTCGAGCGCGTCGGCATCGCCGAGCACGCGGGAAAACGCGCCTCCGCGCTCTCGGGCGGTCAGCAGCAGAGGGGCGCGATCGCGCGCGCGCTGGTGCAGCGCGCCGAGGCGATCTTCGCCGACGAGCCCATCGCCTCGCTCGATCCGGTCAGCGCGCGCCGGGTGATGCAGCTGCTCGCCCGGCTCAACCGGGAGGACGCGATCACCGTCGTCGTCACGCTGCACCAGGTGGAGTACGCAATGAAGTACTGCCGGCGCGCCATCGCGCTGAAGGCCGGGCGCATCGCCTATGACGGCCCGATCGGCGCGCTGACGCGCGAGCGCCTGATCGAGATCTATGGCGAGGAATACCGCGACGTCGTCGACGAGGAGGAGGTGCGCCCGTGATGCTTCGCCTCGCCGCCCTCCTCGCGCTGCTGCTCGCCGGCCTCGCCCCCGCCGGGGCGCAGGAGAACGAGCCCCTGGTCTTCTCCGTGGTCTCCACCGAGCGCAGCGACGTGGTCGCCCGGCTCTGGGAGCCCTTCGTGGCGGACATGGAGGACGGTACCGGCTACGAGATCGAGCTGATCAGCGCGAGCGACTATGCCGGCGTGATCGAGGCGATGCGCTTCGGCCAGGCCGATTTCGGCTGGTTCTCGAACCTGTCCGGCCTGCAGGCGGTCACGCTCGCCGACGCGGAGGTCTTCGCCAAGACCGTCCATGCCAGCGGCGAGCAGGGCTATCGCTCGGTCATCCTGGTGCCTGCGGACAGCGAGATCCGCACGCTGGAGGACCTGCTCGTGTGCGACCGCTCGCTGAGCTTCGGGCTCGGCGATCCCAATTCGACCTCGGGCACGCTGGTGCCCATGGCCTATGTCTTCGCCCCGCGCGGCATCGACCCGCAGACCTGCTTTTCCGAGGTCACCAACGCCAATCACGAACAGAACGCGCTGGCCGTCGCCGGCGGCTTCCTCGACGCGGCCGCGAACAACACGGTCAATCTCGCCCGGCTTGCCGAGACGCGCCCGCAGGTGCTGGACGATTTCCGCGTGCTGTGGACCTCGCCGCTGATCCCGACCGAGCCGCTGGTCTGGCGCAAGGACCTTCCCGAACCGGCGAAGAACGCCATCCTCTCCTTCCTGCTGACCTACGGCCATCGCGGCGATGCCGAGCAGCGCACCGAGGAGCAGGCCATCCTGCAGTCGCTGCAGCTCTCCGGCTTCCTGCCCGCCACCAACGAGCACCTGCTGCCGAC
Source organism: Marinicauda algicola (assembly GCF_017161425.1). Lineage (GTDB taxonomy): Bacteria > Pseudomonadota > Alphaproteobacteria > Caulobacterales > Maricaulaceae > Marinicauda > Marinicauda algicola. The sequence goes on from NZ_CP071057.1 coordinate 2,972,361, forward strand.
GCGCCGCTTCCAGCTGGTGCGCGATCTGGCGGAGGCCCAGGCCGATCCCGGCCTCGACGCGGCGAGCCGGGCCCAGCGCCTGGCCGGGATCGAGGCCGATCTCGCCGATCTCGCCGAGGAGGAGCGCCGCGTCGCGGTGCGCGAGTTCGCCGCCGCGCTCGATCGCGCCCGGGCCCGGATGGAGACCGATCCGGGCGCGGCGCAGGAGGAGATCGAGGCGCTGATCGCCGACTTCCTGCAGAGCCAGCCCGTCGCCCCGCAGATCCGCCAGCGCGAGATCGCCGGGGACCGGGAGAGCTGGCGGCGCGCTTTCGTCGGCCTTGCCTGCGGGCTCGTCCTTTTCGCGGTCCTGTTCGTGCGCTCGGCGCCCTCGCGCTACGGGCCGGGCCGGCCGCTGACCGACCGGCTGATCGACGCCGGCGTGTGGTCGGGCCTCTTCGGTCTCCTGGTCTGGAGCTTCTGGCCGGCGCAGATGTTCAAGCTGCCCCTGCTCGCGGAGAACGCCGACCGGATGGGCGAGTATCTCGCCGGCTTCGCCCGGCTCGACCTCACCGACTGGGAGCTCTACGCCGAGCAGACGCTGGTGACCGTCCAGATCGCGCTGTGGGGCACGGTGGTCGCCGTGCTGCTCGCCGTGCCCTTCGGGCTGCTGGCCGCGCGCAACATCGCGCCGGTCTGGATCGTCCAGCCCGTGCGCCGGGTGATGGACCTGTTCCGGGCCATCAACGAGCTCGTCATCGCCGCGGTGTTCGTGGCGGCCGTGGGGCTCGGCCCCTTCGCCGGTGTGATGGCGCTCGCGGTGCACACCACCGGCGTGCTCGCCAAGCTGTTCTCCGAGGCGGTCGAGAGCATCGACGAGGGCCCGGTCGAGGGCGTGCGCGCGACCGGGGCGGCGCCGGTCAACGTGGTGGTCTGGGGCGTCATCCCGCAGGTCCTGCCCCTGTGGGCGAGCTATGCGCTCTACCGCTTCGAGTCCAACACCCGCTCGGCGACGATCCTGGGCCTGATCGGGGCGGGCGGGATCGGCCAGCTGCTGATCGAGAACATCCGCGCCTTCGAATACGCCAAGACCGCGACCATCCTCCTCATCATCATCGTGGCGGTGGTGCTGGTGGACATGGTGTCGCAGCTTCTGCGCCGGCGCCTGGTGTGAGCTTCGTCACGAAACCGAGTCCGAAGCATTACCGTTCTGCAAAAGAAGTGTCACAGTGTGACAGCGGGCAAAGCACCTGATTTCAATACCTTGGCTTGATTTTCCGGCGGCGTGTCATAAATCGGCAAAGAAACTGTCGCGTTGAGTTCGTGAATTCGTCCTAGAGGGCGGCGCGAAACGTCATTCCGCTGTCACGAAACGGTGTCTCCCCCATGCTTTCCCGACTTCTTTCCGGTGCCGGCCTGCTCGCGCTCGCCTCGGCCGCTTCCGTCGCGCCGGCCCATGCCGACATCACCCTCGTGGAAGGCAGCGAGACCTCGCCCTCGCTGAACCTCTTCGGGCGGCTGCAATACGATTTCGCGCACTACGACTCCGATACGCGCGGCTCGGACGAGGGCGTGGAGATGCGCCGCTTCCGGCTCGGCCTCGACGGCGAGGCCGGCGCGGTGTTCTACAAGCTCGAAGGCGATTTCTCCCAAGGCCAGGCCCGGCTCGCCGACGCCTTCGTCGGGCTCGAGGCCGGCCCGGTCACGCTGCGCGCAGGCCAGTTCAAGACCCCCAACTCGCTCGAGGAGCTGACCTCGAGCGGCTCGGTCCTGTTCATGGAGCGCGGCCAGACCAACACGCTGTTCGGCCTCGGCCGGCGCGTCGGCGTCATGGCCGAGCATTCCGGCGAGGGCTACGCGCTGCAGGGCGGAGTCTTCGGCAACGTGGTCAAGGACGATCTCTCGACGGCGCTCGACGGCAGCGAGACGAGTCTGGCCGCCCGGGCCGTCTGGCAACCGGTGCGCGGCGAGGCGGGAACGCTGCATCTCGCCGCCCATGTGCGCGCCACCGATTACGAGGACGGCAAGCGCTTCTCCACGAAGCCGGCCTCGCGCGAGTTCGGCCCGATCGCGCGTCTCGACTACCGTGCCGGCTCCGCGCTCGGCGAAGCCGACGACTCCCGGCTTGCCGGCATCGAGGCGCTGTGGCTGTCGGGCCGCTTCCTCGCGCAGGGCGAGATCATGCGGCTCGATATCGACGGTCCGGCCGGCGATCCCTCGATCACGTCGGGATACGGCGTGCTCGGCTTCATGCTGACCGACGATGCGCGCGGCTACAAGGCGAGCAGGGGCGCGCTCGGCGGAGTGGAGCCGAACCGCCCGGTCACCGAGGGCGGGATCGGAGCCTGGCAGGCGAGCCTGCGCGCCGAGTTCACCGATTTCGACACCGCTCCGGCCGGCGAGCTGTCCACCTATGCCGCGGGCCTAAGCTGGTGGCCGACCGAGGCGACCCGCGTGATGTTCGAGGCCGGAAGCAGCACGCTTGACGGGGCACTCGGCGATACCGATCTGGACTTCGTGCAGGCTCGTCTGCAGCTCGATTGGTAGGTGTCGCAAGGACGTCATGCGCCGGTCGTCTCTCTGTCACGCCATCGTCGTAAAACTTCGATACGGCTCACCTCATCACCCGGGTCTGTCATCCCAGGACAATTGGAACTCAGAATGAAAAAGCTTCTCTCCCTGACCGCGGCCGCGGCCGTTCTCGCCGCCGCAGGCGTCGCCGGCGCCAGCGCGATCCAGAGCCGCGAGGTGCTGCGCATCGTCGGCTCCTCGACCGTCTTCCCGTTCACCACGGCGGTGGCCGAGAATTTCGGTGCCAAGACGCGCTATGCGACGCCGGTCGTGGAGTCCACCGGAACGGGCGGGGGCATGAACCTGTTCTGCGCCGGTGTCGGCATGAGCCATCCCGACATCACCGGCGCCTCGCGCCGCATGAAGGTGAGCGAGTACCGGCGCTGCCAGGACAATGGCGTGACCGACATCACCGAGATCATGATCGGCTTCGACGGCATCGTCATCGGCAATGCGATCCAGTCGCCGCAGGCCGAGCTGGACCGCCGGTCGCTCTATCTGGCGCTCGCCGCGGAGATTCCGGCGCCGGTCGATGCGCAGGGCAACGCGCTCGTGACCGAGTCCGGCGCGCTGCTGCCGGGCGCCAGCTTCTCCCAGGTCGCCGGCTACAGCTGCGAGACGATCGTGGCGAACCCGCACACGCGCTGGTCCGACATCGACCCGGCCCTGCCGAACGTGACCATCGAGGTCTACGGCCCGCCGCCGACCTCGGGCACGCGCGACGCGTTCGTCGAGCTCGCCATGCACTACGGCGCCGAGGAGGTCGACTGCCTCCACGAGATGGCCGCGTCCGACGGGGACCGCTTCGAGGCGATCGCCAGCCGCATCCGCGAGGACGGCCGCTGGATCGACTCCGGGGAGAACGACAACACGATCGTCCAGACCCTCGCCAACACCCCGACCGCCTTCGGCATCTTCGGCTACTCCTTCCTGGAGCAGAACGCCGACCGGATCCAGGGCGCGACCGTGGGCGGCATCGAGCCGGAATACGACGCGATCGCCGAGGGCGAATACCCGATCTCGCGCTCCATGTACGTCTATGTGAAGAACCAGCATGCCGACGTGGTGCCGGGGCTTCGCGAGTACGTGACCGAGTTCACCTCCGAAGAGGCCTGGGGTCCGTTCGGCTATCTCGCCGAGCGCGGCCTGATCGCGCTCACCGACACGCACCGCGCCGAAGAGGCCGCCAGCGCCCGCGCGCTGACGCCGATGGACGGCCCGCCGGTCGAGTAGGACCGCTCACCGCCTGATCGCCGGAAAGCGCAGCGCCAGCCAGACGGCTGCCCAGACATTGCCCAGCACGGGCAGGGGCAGGATGAACAGGAGGGCGAGGCGCTTGTCCGGCTCCAGGAGCCAGATCAGCACCGCCAGGATCGCGAAGCCGAGATAGAGATCGGCGAGCGTGACCACGCCCCAGGGCCCGGAGACGAGCCAGGCGACGGCCTCGGGAAGGCTCTGGCCGGCGCTTGCCGCCGCCCAGACGATGAGGGCGGCGAGACTCAGCCCGCCAAGGGCGATGAGGATGCGGACTAGGGCCATGGCGCGCTCCCGGTGCGTTGGACATGCACCGGGATACGCGTTTGCCGCCCTCCCGGATCAGTCGCGGTCGGCGTCGGCCATTTCCGGCGGGGCGGATTTGGGCTCGTAGGGCACGTCGGCGGGGTGGCGGTAGAGGTCCTCGTCGAGCTCGCCCTCCCACTTGGCCACGACCGTGGCCACCGTGGCATCTCCGGTGACGTTGAGCGCGGTGCGCGCCATGTCCATGATCCGGTCCACCGGCAGGATGAAGCCGACGATGATCGCGGTCTGCTCCGGCGTCACGCCGAAGGTCTCAAGAACGATCGCCAGCAGGAAGATCGAGGCCGAGGGGATGCCCGCCGCCCCGATCGAGACGATCGCCGCCGTGAAGGCGATCATCACGTAGTGGGTGAAGGTCAGGTCGTAGCCGAAGGCCTGCGCCGTGAACAGCGCCAGAATGCCGAGATAGAGCGCGGTGCCGTCCATGTTGATGGTCGCCCCGAGCGGCAGGACCGAGCCCGCGATGGAGCGCTTCACGCCGAGATTCTCGGTCGCATTGGCGATGGTCACCGGCAGGGTCGCGCTGGACGACGCCGTGGAATAGGCCACCGCGATCGCGTCGAGCATGCCGCGCACGAAATTCATCACCGGCAGGTTCAGCACGAAGCGGATGATGCCGCCATAGACCACGACGGCGTGGGTCAGCAGGCCGAGATAGACCGCCGCGATCAGGATCGCGATGGCGGCCAGCGCCTCCAGCCCCTGGCCGGCCACGGTGTGCGCGACCAGAGCGAACACCCCGAACGGCGCGACCTCCATGACGAGATGGGTCACCTTCAGCACCACGTCCGCGGCCTGCGAGAACAGGTCGCCGACGAGCTTGCCGTCGCGCCCGGCGAGCAGGATGCCGATGCCCAGCAGGATGGCGAAGAAGATGATGGCCAGCACGTCGCCGTCGGCGAGCGAGGCGACCGGGTTCTCCGGCACGATCGTGAGCAGGCGCTCCACCAGGGTCGGCGCCTCGGTCGAGACCGGAACGGCATCGGCCGCGCCGAGATCGACGCCCTCGCCGGGACGGAAGGTGATGCCGTAGATGATGCCGATGACATTGGCGAAGATCGTGGTGACGAAGTAGAGCGCGATCGTCTTCAGGCCGATCGAGCCGAGCTTCTTGGGATCGCCGAGCGCCACCACGCCGGATACCAGCGTGGTCAGGATCAGCGGCACGATCAGCATGCGGATGAGCCGGATGAAGAGATCGCCGACCGGCTTGACGTAGGTCTCGAGCCAGGCTGCGGCCTGCTCGCCGCCCATGATCTGCGCGAGCACGGCGCCGAAGATCACGCCCAGGACCAGCGCGCCGAGCACGCGCTTCCATAGCTGGGTCTTGAACCACCACTTCATCGACGCCGCTCCCCGCCGCTAAAAACGAATTTGGCCGCGCAGCCTAAGCGCCGCGCGGCCAAAATCAATCGTGCATGGCTCCAGGCCTGCTCCGGGCCTGCTCCGGGCCTATTCCCGGTCGGCCTGGACGGCCTCGGCCTCGCGGGCGGCCTCGCACACGGTGGCGCCCACCGTCTCGTCGGTCTGGACCGAGCAGAAGCGTCCGTCGCGCATGCGGTAGGCGCCGGTTGCGGACCGGTCGTCGCCCGGGCGCATGCCGTGGCGCATGTGCTCGGCGACGGTGAAGTCGAAGTCCATCCGGAAGTCCTCGGGCAGCTCGGGGGCGTCGAAGCGGAAGACGTCCGAGCGGCCGGAGAGCTTGCAGGCGATCACGACGATACCGTCCGGGCCGCGGCTGGAGAAGCTCGCCCCGTTGGGAAGGGCGGCGAGCAGGGCCGCGTCGTCCTGTGCCTCGCAGGCGGCCTGCGCGGCCTGGTCGAGCGCGCTGAGGCCGGCGTCCCCGTCTTCGCCGGCCGGTGCGTCCGCGCCGTCCGCCGCCGGCCCGGCGGGCTCGGTGCCGGCGGTCGCCGGGGCATCGGCGTCGGCCGGGGTGGCGTCCTGCGTTTCCCCGCAGGCCGACAGGATCAGGGCAGCCGTCGAGAGCGACAGCAGAGCGAAGTGTTTCATGCGTCCATCTCCCTCGAGATCACGAGCCGGCCCCGCGCCGGGGGCCGCGCGCCGCTTTTACTGCAGCGCGACGGGACGGCAAAGCGCTCCGGCCCCCTGTCGCTGAACTGTCACTTCGGCCCCGGTCTCAGGCCCTGAAGAAGGCTTCGACCTCGCCGATCAGCGCCGCCTTCGCCGCCTTCACGATGCGCGCGCCCTTCTCCGGGCTCGCCTGGGACGGGTCGGAGCCGATGCGCCCGTCGGGGAAGCGCCCCCGATAGTCCGCCGCGTCGCGGATCGGGCCGGTCGGGGCGAGCTTCGGGCTCATCTCCACGCTCTTCTGCGCATCCGGGCAGGCGTAATAGGTCACCGAGACCTCGGACGGGGTGGCATGGCTGCCCTCGCCCTCGGGGAACATCTCTTTGACCAGGTCCTGGATGCCGGGCAGGGTGAACCAGTTCTCCAGCTTCAGCTGGTAGGGACAGGCCTCGCCGTCGAAGGACCAGGCCGAATAGCTTTCCGCGAACGCCGAATTGACCGGCGCGATGTTCCCGCCATGGCCGTTGAGGAAATAGATCCGGGTGAAGCCGTGGCGCACCAGGGAATCGATCCAGTCGTTGACCGCCGCGATGAGCGTGGAGGGGCGCAGCGTGATCGAGCCGGGAAAGCCCAGGTGATGCTGGGCCGAGCCGACATTGAAGGTCGGGCCCACCAGGAACCCCGCCTCCTCGCCGGCTTCCCGCGCGATCACCTCCGGGCAGATCGCGTCGGTGCCCAGGAGCCCGTTCGGCCCGTGCTGCTCGGTCGAGCCGATCGGGATCACGATGCCCCTGGAGCGTTTCAGATAGGCCTCGACCTCGGGCCAGGAGGATTGGTGCAGCTGCATGGGGGAGGTCCTGTCAACGCTGACGACGGCGTGACAGGACACGATTGTCCGGGCTCAGGCAAGGGCGCTTCGCGGCTCCTGAGCGGAGGCTCAATCTTGAGTCCAGATGACGACGGCTGGTTCACCGTCGCCAGCGCTTTTCGGCCAAACAAAGCGCTCATCGTTCTCATCGAGATCCCCATCGCTGTCCCGGTGGAAAGCCGCTGCAACAGCGTCATATTTTCCGGTGTGCAGCAAGTGGGCGTTCGCTCTTCCCTTGATCCAGCCAAGCCGCCTAAACAGCTGTTCGCCAGTAATGCAAACTTCTATAAATATTCGTGCCATTTGATTATCATCCCTTTGGTGAAGCCTCAGCCTTCGCAAAGTCTATACCGGAAAAGAAATATCGCTCGGTTTGTGGGTGCAGGAGTGAGAAACTGCGCCTCCTCGTCCTGCACTCGACTCCGTATCAGCGCTTTCATCTGCGACAGCGAATCTTCGCCGCCCTCGTTCGAGAGGGCGTCGAGGCTGCTTCGCAGCGTATCATCCAAGGGGCAGTTTGAAGCGAGAAACCGTTGCAGGTCGGCTACGTCGGCCTCGTTGAGCCAAGCCTCGGCCTGATTATCGACGCTCGCGGTTGAATGACCCTCGGCTAGGGAGCGCGCCGCCTCGTCTTCAGATAAGCCGACCGCAGTTCGCAACGCCTCATAACGGTCTTGGCTGAGACCTGCGAGCTCGGCAGCCGTTTCCGCGCGCTGCTCCTGCGCTTCGGCCGCTCGCCGTTCTGCATCGGCGACCTGGCCATCGCGGTCGCGTATCGCAAGCGCGTCGGCAACACTGTCATTCTGGGCCAGCGCCTGCGCGGCCAGGCCAGTAGCGAAAAACTGGGCGACGCCGACTGTGCCATTGCTCGTACCCGCCGAGATGTCCGCGCCGACGCTGGCGAAAACGGAGTAGGCGTCGTCGCGCGTGGTGCGGATCTCGGTTCTGCCGCCGACCGTACGAGTCTCCACCGAGCGCCCGACATAGCGCGGATCTCCGTCGAAGGGGCGGTTTGGATAGAGACGATGCAGGCGTGCCATGCAGTCTGCGGCGGTTTCGGTCCCGGCCGTCCTGTAGGCCGGGCACGCGTCATCGATTACCGCCCGCCAGCGCGCGTCGTCGTCGAGGGACTGCAGACAGGAGCCGGCCTCTTCCCCCTCGCACACCGCCTGAGGCGCGAAACGCGACCATTCGCCGTTGATCAGCAGCGGCATCCACACCGCCTCTTCCCGGCGGTAGCCGAGCGCGATGCTGGCGGCGCCGTTTTCCGGCTCGGGCTTGATGTCGACGCCGACGAGCGTGCTCGTGCCGAAAACGAGCACGTCGTTGTGCGGCGTGTTGCATCCCGCCAGCGCAAGGCCCGCAGCGAGGGCGAGGCCTCGGGTCATCCGGTTACGCAAAGCCGGTCTCCATTAATGTCCGCCTTTTCGGCGAGGTCCAGAATGTCGGCCGCGATGCGCGCGTCTTCGGCGATCACGACCAGACTGCAGGTGTCGGGAATTACGAGCAGGCGGGCGTGGCGGAACCCGACGCCGCTGCCGCGGGCCGGCTCAAGCCAAGCGCCGAGCACATGGGTCTCACGCACGTCGATGGGGGCGCGGTCGGTATGGATCCGGTCACGTGTGACGCTGACGAGGCCCAAGTAATAGCCATCACCATCGCCGGGTGCGTTGAGGCATCCAGCAAGGACGGTGCCTGCGAGACCGGACATGCCGGCCAGCCAGATCCGCATGCGTCCCCCCAATGAATAATCTTGGGTTTCATATCTTGAGGGGAGAGTCTCGTCTAGCGAAAAACCTTGGGGTGAGGATTCCGCGCAACGTGCTTGCCCGGCCGGTCTCCCGTCCGCCATGCTGACGCAAAGCCACGACACAGACCGGGAGGACACCATGGCCGACGAGCGCGTAGCGATCCCGCAATCCTTCAAGGACGCCCGCATCACGCCGGAGAGATACCGGCAGATGTACGAGCGCTCGATCGCCGAGCCGGCGGCCTTCTGGCGCGAGGAGGCGCGCCGACTCGACTGGATCAAGACGCCGGAGAAGGTCTCCGACGTCTCCTTCGCGAAGGACGATCTGCACATACGCTGGTTCGAGGACGGGGTGCTGAACGCCTGTCACAACTGCGTCGACCGGCATCTGGAGACGCGCGGCAACAAGACCGCGCTGATCTGGGAGGGCGACAACCCGGCCTATCACCACGCGATCACCTATCGCCAGCTGCACAACCATGTCTGCCGCTTCGCCAACGAGCTCAAAGCCATCGGGGTGAAGAAGGGCGACCGGGTGACGATCTACATGCCGATGATCCTGGAGGCGGCCTACGCCATGCTCGCCTGCGCGCGCATCGGGGCGGTGCACTCGGTGGTGTTCGGCGGCTTCTCTCCCGACGCCATCGCCGGCCGGATCGACGACTGCAAGTCGGACTTCGTGGTCACCGCCGACCAGGGCGTGCGCGGCGGCAAGGGCATCGCGCTGAAGGACAATGTCGATGCCGCGATCGAGCGCGCGAGCCACGAGGTCAAGGCCGTCCTGGTCGTCAAGCATACCGGGGCGAACGTCAAATTCGTCGCCGGGCGCGACCACTGGCATCACGAGCTCGCCCTCGAGGTCGATGCCAGGTGCGATCCCGAGCCGATGGCGGCCGAGGACCCGCTGTTCATCCTCTACACCTCGGGCTCGACGGGCAAACCCAAGGGCGTGCTGCACACCACGGGCGGCTATCTGCTCTGGGCCGCGATGACGCACGAATACACGTTCGATCACCGCGAGGAGGACGTGTTCTGGTGCACCGCCGATGTCGGCTGGGTGACCGGGCACAGCTATATCGTGTACGGCCCGCTGGCGAACGGGGCGACGAGCCTGATGTTCGAGGGCGTGCCGACCTATCCCGGGCCCGACCGCTTCTGGCGGGTCGTCGCCAAGCACAGGGTCACGACCTTCTACACCGCCCCGACCGCCATCCGCGCGCTGATGCGCCAGGGCGAGGAGCCAGTGAAAAAGCACGATCGTTCGTCCTTGCGTCTGCTCGGCAGCGTCGGCGAGCCGATCAATCCGGAAGCCTGGCGCTGGTATCACGAGGTGGTGGGCGAGGGGCGCTGCCCCGTCGTCGACACCTGGTGGCAGACCGAGACCGGGGGCCATCTCATCACGCCGCTGCCCGGCGCCCATGAACTCAAGCCCGGCGCGGCGAGCTTTCCCATGTTCGGGGTCCGGCCCGCTCTCGTCGACAATGGCGGCAAGCGCCTGCCCGAGACGGGCGAGGCGGAGGGAAATCTGGTCCTGCTCGGCTCCTGGCCGGGCCAGATGCGCACCGTCTACGGCGACCATCAGCGCTTCTACGAGACCTATTTCTCGACCTATCCGGGGACGTATTTCACCGGCGACGGGGCGCGGCGCGACGCGGACGGCTACTGGTGGATCACCGGGCGGGTGGACGACGTGCTCAACATCTCCGGCCACCGGCTCGGGACCGCGGAGGTGGAAAGCGCGCTCGTCGCCCATCCCCTCGTCGCCGAGGCGGCGGTGGTGGGCTTCCCGCACGAGGTGAAGGGGCAGGGCATCTACTGCTATGTCACGCTCAATGCCGGGCTCGAACCGACGCAGGAGACCGAGGCCGAGCTCAAGCAGCAGGTGCGCAGCGAGATCGGCGCCATCGCGACGCCGGACATCATCCACTTCACCCCGTCCCTGCCGAAGACCCGCTCGGGCAAGATCATGCGCCGCATCCTCAGGAAGATCGCCGAAGGCCGGTACGACCAGCTCGGCGACACCTCGACGCTGGCCGAGCCGGAGGTGGTGGACAGTCTCGTGGAGGGGCGCAAGGAGAGGCTGGGCTAGCGCAGGCTAGAGAATGCCCTGCGCCACCAGTGCGTCGGCGACTTTCCTGAAGCCGGCGATATTCGCGCCGGCGGCGTAGTCGATCCGGCCGGCCTGCGTCTCGCGATGGCCGCAGATCGTCTCGTGGATGTCGCACATGATCTCCTTCAGCGCCGCGTCGAGGCGTTCGCGCTCGCGCGGCTCGCGCTGCACGTTCTGCTGCAGTTCGAGACCGGACACCGCGACCCCGCCCGCATTGGCCGCCTTGCCCGGGCCGAATAGCACGCCGGCCTGGTGAAAGCGGTCCACCGCCTCCGGCGTGCAGGGCATGTTGGCGCCTTCGGCGACCACCGACACGGCGTTGCCGATCAGCGCCCTGGCCGCCTCGCCGTCGAGCTCGTTCTCGGTGGCGCAGGGCAGGGCGACGTCGCAGGCGAGATCCCAGGGATCGGCGCCGTCGGTCCAGTCGCCGCGCCCGCAGTCGCGCGCGAAGTCCTCCAGGCGCTTGCCATCGGCGAGCGTGCGGGTTTTCAGCCAGGCGATGTCCTCGCGGGTATAGCCGCTGTCGATGTGCAGCCGGCCGGTCGAGTTCGACAGCGAGATGACGCAGGCCCCGCTCTCCACCGCCTTCTCCGCGGCGTGCAGGGCGACATCGCCAGCCCCGGAAATCGCGATGCGCTGGTCCTTCAGGGCCCGGCCCTGGCGCTGCAGCATGGCTTCGAGGAAATAGATCAGGCCATAGCCGGTCGCCTCGGTGCGCAGCGGGCTGCCCCCGTAGGACAGGCCCTTGCCGGTGAGCGAGGCCTCGAACTCGCCGGCGAGCTTCTTGTAGGCGCCGAACAGATAGCCGATCTCGCGCTCGCCGACATTGATGTCGCCGGCCGGGATGTCGGCATAGGGCCCGATATGGCGCCAGAGCTCGGCCATGTAGGCTTGGCAGAAACGCATGATCTCGCTGTCGGAGCGGCCCTTCGGCTCGAAGTCGGCCCCGCCCTTGCCCCCGCCCAGCGGCAGGCCGGTCAGCGCGTTCTTCAGCGTCTGCTCGAAGGCGAGGAATTTGAGATCGGACACCGTGACGTCGGGACGAAAGCGTATGCCGCCCTTGTAGGGCCCGATGGCGTTGCAGTGCTGGACACGCCAGCCGCGATTGACCTGCGTTCGGCCGTCATCGTCCTGCCAGACGATGCGGAAGCCGATGACCCGGTCGGGTATTCCCAGGCGTTCCAGGATGCGCGCTCGGGCATAGGCCTCGTTCTCCGCCTGCAGGGGCAGCAGGTCGCGCGCGGCGTCGCGCACGGCCTGGTGGAAGGTCTGCTCGCCCGGGCTCTTCTCCTTCACCCAGTCCATGAAACGATCGAGGTCGCGGTCGCGATCGGCCAATCTCGGCTCCGCTGCGCTGCTCAGGTCTGAACTCCGACTTAAACCGAACGGGCGGGCTTTCCAGCCCGTTCCCTAGCGCGACCCGGCGTCGCGCGCGTCCGCAGCGGAGGGCCGGCGCGCATACAGCCCGCGCTCGCAGGTCGCGTAGGCGCGCTCGATGCGCACCATGCGGCCTTCCTCGGCCTGGCCGATCAGGATGGCGTATATGCCGAAATCGGGATGGTACCAGGTGCGCGTCGCGGCGCCGGACGGGTCGGCTCCCTCGATGAGATAGACCCGGCGTTCCCGGCCGCAGAAATCGCGCTCGACCTCGTAGCGGGCGGTGAAGGTGAAACCGCCGGCCTGCCAGCCGGCCATCGAGGGCGGGCCCTGCTCGGGGAAGGAGAAGGCGAAGGGCCAGGCGATGCAGACATAGCCTTCCGCTTCGCATTCGACGATCTGTGACAGCCGGCCCAGTTCGAGATAGACGCCCTGTGCCTCGGCGATGAACCAGTCGGCATAGGGGTCGTCGAGATTCTTCAGGTGATGCACCGGCGTAACCTGGCTGCGCCCGGTGCGGTCCTCGCCGAGATCGGCCATGCGCGGGGCGCGCCCCTCCTGCCCGCAGGCGGACACCAGGCCCGTTGCGGCCAGAATGGCCGCGAGCGCAGCGTGTCGAGACGCCGGTCGGCGCATATTCCCATCCCCTCGCCGGACCCTGCGCCGCCCGGTCCCCCTGACCGGATTGCGCGCGGCCTCAGCCCTGCTGTTCGGGCAGGCGCACGACCAGCCCGTCGAGCGCGTCCGAAACCTTAATCTGGCACGAAAGGCGCGAGTTGTCTTGCACGTCCGAAGCGAAGTCGAGCATGGATTCCTCCATGGAGGCGCGCTCGCCGGTCTTCTCCAGCCAGGCCTCGTCGACATAGACGTGGCAGGTCGCGCACGCGCATGCGCCGCCGCAATCGGCGTCGATGCCGGGCACCATGTTGCGGATCGCCGCCTCCATCACGGTGAGGCCGTTCTCCGCCTCGACCTCGTGCCGCGTGCCGTCATGCTCGATATAGGTGATTTTCGCCATGGATCGGGTGGGGTCCTGTGGGATGGGCGCCCGGAACGGGCGCGGATGCTCGGTGTTCGGCGCCTATTTAGGACAGGAAGTCCTTCATCGCCACACCGAGATCGCGCAGACGCGCCGGATCGGGTGTCGCTCCCGCCGCGATCATGCGCTGGGCGGCCATGTATTCGGGCGCGGCATTGACCGCCTCGCAGGCGATGAGCCGGCCCTCCTTCAGGTGGAATAGGGCGAAACGGCCCTCCTCGGGATCGCCGCGGCGCACCATCGTGTCGGCGCCCTCGATGAGGCCGGCGATCTGCAGTTTCAGCTCGTACTGGTCCGACCAGAACCAGGGCACGGGATCGTAGCTCACATTCATCCCCAGGATCGACTGGGCGGCGATCTTGGCCTGGTCGATCGCGTTCTGCACCGACTCAAGGCGCAGGGTTCGCCCGTAGCGCGCGCTCGGGAAGCGCGCGACATCGCCGACGGCGTAGATGTGCGGATCGCCGGTGCGTGCCTGTTCGTCGACGAGGATGCCGTCGTCCACCGCCAGTCCCGCCGCCTCGGCGAGCCCGGTCTGGATCTCGAGGCCGGCCGCGATCAGCACCAGGTCGGCCTCGATCTCCTCGCCGTCGAGCTTCAGGCCCTGCGCGCGCGTCTCGCCCAGAATGGCCTTCACCGGCGTCGAGCCGCGAAGATCGACGCCGTAGCCGCGATGGATCGCCCCGAACCAGCCGCCCAGAAGCGCGCTCGCGGTGCGTGCCATCGGCCGCTCGGCCATCTCCACCACAGTGACCTCGATGCCGCGCTTCCTCGCCGACGCCGCCACCTCGAGCCCGATATAGCCCGCTCCGACGATGGCGAGGCGCCTGGCGCCTTCCAGATCGGCGCTCAGCGCGTCGGCCTCGGCGAGATTGCGCAGGAGGTGGACGCCGGGAAGGTCCGCGCCGGGCAGGTTCAGCCGGCGCGCATGGCCGCCGGTGGCGAGGACGAGGTGATCGTAGCCGATGCGCTCGCCGTCATCGGCGATGACGCTCTTCGCGCTGGTGTCGATCGCCTTGATGCGCGTGCCGGTGCGAAGCGCGATCCCGGCCTGGGCGTAGAAGCCCTCCGGCTTCAGCCAGAGCCGGTCCAGCGGCATCTCGCGGGAGAGATAGCCCTTGGACAGCGGCGGGCGCTGATAGGGCGGCGCCGGCTCGTCGCCGATCAGCGTGATGGTGCCCTCGTACTTGCGCTTGCGAAGCTCGGCCGCGGCCGACAGGCCGGCCTGCCCGGCTCCCACGATGACGACGCCTGCGTCCTGGCTCATGCCCGTTTCCCGATCCTTCCGCGATGCGCAGCGCAAGGGGCCATGCGAGCCGCCGTCGCGTGTGAAGTCAAGGCGCTCGCGCGCCTTGCCGGGTTCGCGCGCGCGTCCTATCAGCGAAGGTCATGAGCGCGCGCACACTCGACCTTGCCGATACTGCCGCCGCCGAAGCCTTCGGCGCGCGCCTTGCCGCGCGGCTGAAGCCGGGCGACGCGGTGCTGCTCTCCGGCGATCTGGGCGCGGGCAAGACGACGCTGGCGCGCGCCGTCATCGCCGCGCTGACCGGCGAGCGCGACGTGCCGAGCCCGACCTACACGCTGGTTCAGACCTATGAGACCGGTTCGGGCGTAGAGCTGCTGCATGCCGATCTCTACCGGGTCGAGGACGAGGGCGAGCTGGAAGAGCTTGGCCTTCACGAGGCGTTCGCCGACGCCATCGTGCTCGTCGAATGGCCGGACCGGCTCGCCGAGCGTCCGGAAAACCGGCTGGAGATCGATCTTGAAACCCTGCCCGGGGACGGCCGGCGCGTGCGGCTGACGGGCTCTGGAAGCTGGGAGCGGCGCCTGTCCGATGTCTGACGAAACCGGTCGCGGCGCCGCGCGGCGCGCCTTCCTCGACGAAAACGGATGGTCGGGCATCGCGCCGCAGGCCTTCCCCGGCGATGCCTCCACGCGGCGCTATTTCCGCGTGAGGGACGGCGAGCGCGTCGCCATCCTGATGGATGCCCCGTCCGCCAGCGAGACCTCGATCTGCCCGCCCGAGGCCAGTCCGCAGGAGCGCCGGCGGCTCGGCTACAACGCGCTCGCCCGGCTCGCCGGCAACAATGTCGCGGCCTTCGCCGGGCTCGCCGAGGCGCTGACCCAGCGCGGCTTCTCGGCGCCGAGGATCCACGCCTGCGACCTGGAGCAGGGCCTCGCGCTCATCGAGGATCTCGGCGACGGACTCTATGCGCGCCTGATTCCCGAGCGCGCCGAGGAGGCCCCGCTCTATGCCGCCGCGGTCGACGCGCTCGCAGCGCTCTACCGCTCCAGCTTCCCGCGCGTGTTCGGCTGGCGGGACGGAGGCGAGTGGACCGTGCTCGATTACGACCTGCCCGCCCAGCAGGCGGAGGCCGATCTGTTTCTCGACTGGTATGTCGCGCGCCGGGTCGGGCGCGACCTCGACGATCAGGCTCGCGCCGACTGGGCCGGACTTTGGGAAGAGGCGCTCTCGGTGACGGACCGGCACAGGCCGGGCCTGGTGCTGCGCGACTTCCACGCCGAGAACCTGATCTGGCTGCCCGGCCGCATCGAGACGGCGCGCATCGGCCTGCTGGATTTCCAGGACGCGCTGTTCGGCCACCCGGCCTACGATCTCGTCTCGCTCATCGAGGATGCGCGCCGCGACGTCGCGCCGGACCTGGCCAAGCCGCTGAAGGACCGATTCTTCGAGAAGGCGCGCCTGACCGACCGCGCGGGATTCGAGGCGGCCTATGCCGCCATCGCGGCACAGAGGAACGCCAAGATTCTCGGCATCTTCGTGCGCCTCGCCGAGCGCGACGCCAAGCCGCGCTATCTCGATCTCCTGCCCCGCGTGGCGCGCCATTTCGAGCGCGATCTCTCCCATCCGGCGATGGCGGGTCTGAAGCGCTGGGTCGAGGCGTACGCGCCGTCCGTGCTCGAGGAGGCGAAGCGGTGAAGCCCACCCGCGCCATGGTCATGGCGGCCGGGCTCGGCACGCGCATGCGCCCGCTGACGAACGATCGCTGCAAGGCGCTGGTCGAGGTCGGCGGCAAGGCGCTGATCGACTGGACGCTGGACAAGCTCGCCGCGGCGGGTGTCGGGACGGCGGTCGTCAATGTCCATCACTTCGCCGACCGGCTGGAGGATCATCTGGCCCGGCGAGAGGGCGGGCCGGACATCCTCATTTCCGACGAGCGCGAGCGCCTGATGGACACCGGCGGCGGGCTGGCCAAGGCCGCGCCGCTGCTCGGCGAGGACCCGGTTTTCGTCGCCAATATCGACGCGCTGTGGATCGACCGGGAGATCGCCGAACTCGACAGGCTGGCCGCCGGCTTCGACGAGGCCGCGATGGATTTCCGCCTGCTGCTCTCGCCCATGGGCCACAATCTCGGCTTCCCGGGAGCCGGCGATTTCCACCTCGCGCCCGATGGCCGCATCGCGCGGCGCGCCAGGGGCGAGGGCCCGCTGCACGCCTATGCCGGCGTCCAGGTCATTCATCCGCGCGTGCTGAAGGGCCGCCCGCTGCAACCCTTCTCCACCAATGCGTTGTGGGACGAGGCCCTGGAGGCCGGGCGCATCTTCGGCACGCCGATGGACGCGTTCTGGATGCATGTCGGTGATCCCGAGGCGCGAGACGCGGCGCAGAATCGGCTAAGCTCGCGCGGCGATGACGAAACCGGCCCTGTTCGATCCTGAGCGCCCGAGCGTCTTCACCCTGCCGGCCTCGGCGGGTTTCCTGCCCGCGCTCGCCGGAACCCTCTCGCAGGCCTTCCCCGATCCGTCCGATCTCGCCGCGCTGACCGTCCTCGTCCCGACGCGCCGGGCGGGGCGCGAGCTGGCCGAGGCCTTCGCGAAGGCGCGCGGGCAGGAGGCGGCGGTCGCGCTCCTGCCGATGATCCGCCCGATCGGGGATGTCGATGCCGACGAGCCGCCGTTCGAGCCGGGAGAACTCGCCGGCATCGCCCCGCCCGCGGTCTCGGCCGCACGCCGGCGCTTCGAGCTGGCGAGCCTCATCCTGAAGAAGGAGGGCGCGACGGGCCGCTCCATGGGGCCCGGCGCCGCGCTCGCGCTCGCCGACGATCTCGCCGGGCTGATCGACGACATGGCGACGGAAGGCATCGAGGATCTCTCCGCGCTCGACGAGGAGGTGCGCGCGCTGCTGCCCGCCCACATGCAGGAGGCGGCGATGTTCCTCGACATCGTCATGACCGCCTGGCCGGCACGGCTCGACGAGCTCGGCGCGATCGATCCGGCCCGGCGCCGTTCCGCGCTGCTGAAGGCGCTCTCGGCGCGCTGGCGCGAGACCCCGCCCGCCGCGCCGGTGATCGCGGCGGGCTCGACCGGCTCGATCCCGGCCGCGGCCGAGCTGCTGGTCACGATCGCCAACCTGGCGAACGGCGCGGTCGTGCTGCCCGGCTTCGAGGCCGACATGGATGCGCGCGGCTGGGAGGCCATAGACGAGGCCCATCCCCAGCGCGCGATGAAGGCGCTGATCGAGGAGATGGGGCTCGAACGCAGCGAGGTCCGGCCCTGGCCGGGCGCGGAGGAGGGGCGCAGCGCGGGGGCGCGCCGGCGCGTCGTCGCCGAGGCCCTGCGCGCGGCGGAGGCCACCTCCGACTGGGTGCAGCGCGTCTCCACGCTGAAGCAGGGCCATGGCGCGGACATCTTCGAGGCCGCCTTCGAGGGGCTCTCGGTGATCGAGGCGCCCGGCGAGGCCGAAGAGGCACGCGCCATCGCCTTGATTCTGCGAGAGACTCTGGAGACCACCGGCGAGACCGCCATCGTCGTGACGCCCGACCGGGCGCTGGCGCGCCGGGTCTCCACCGAGATGCGCCGGTTCGGGGTGCGGCTCGACGACTCGGCCGGGGAGGCGCTGTCGGACACCGCGTCCGGAGCGTTCCTGATGCGGATTCTCGACGCCGCCCTCGATCCGGGCAGCGCGCTCGCGCTCGCCGCGCTGTTCTCCTCGCCGCTCTTCGCGCTGGGGCGGGATCGGGCGAGGCTGAGACCCGATCTCGGGGCGCTGGAACGCGCGGTCCTGAGGGGAAGGCGGCCCGGGACGAGCTATGGCGAGGTGCGCGCGCTCATCCGCGCGCAGTTCGGCGAGAAACCGGCGCTGTGCGAGCGTTACGAAACCATTATCCGCGCAGTCGAGGACGCGCTCTCGCCGCTCCTGGAGCTTTGCGGCGAGCACCATGCCTCGGTGTGGGCCGCGGCGCTGGTGCGGGCCGGCGAAGCGCTCGCCGCGGACGGGGAAAAATCCGGTCCCGACCGGCTCTGGGCGGGCGAGGCCGGGGAGGCGGCCGCGATCCTGCTGCGCGAATTCCTGGAGGAGGCCGGCGCGCTGCCGGCGATGAGCGGGCCGGATTTCGCCCGGGCGCTCCTGGAGACTGCCCGGGCGCGCCGGGTGCGCCCGCGCTTCGGCACCCATCCGCGCCTGGCGATCCTGGGTCCGCTGGAGGCGCGCCTCGTCGGCGCCGACCGGGTGATCCTCGCCGGGCTCAACGAGGGCGTCTGGCCGCCGCGCGCGAAGATCGATCCCTTCCTGTCGCGCGGCATGCGCGCGGCGGTGGGCCTGTCGGCGCCGGAGCGCCGCTTCGGGCTCGCCGCGCACGACTTCTCCCAGCTGGCGCAGGCGCGCGAGGTGATCCTGACGCGCGCGGCGCGCAGCGAGGGCTCGCCGACGGTCGCCTCGCGCTGGCTGTGGCGGCTGCAGACCCTGGCACGCGGCGCGCTCGGCGGGGACGCGGACGCCGCGCTGGCCGGCCGGCTCGATTATCCGGGCCTCGCCAGGCTGGCCGACGCCCCGAGCGAACCCACCCGCATCGCGCCGCCCGAGCCCGCCCCGCCGGTGGAGGCGCGCCCGCGCCGGCTGTCGGTGACGAAGATCGAGACCTGGATCCGCGATCCCTATTCGATCTTTGCACGGAACATACTGGGGCTGGAGAAGCTCGACCCGCTCGACCGGCCGGCCGGGCCGAAGGAGCGCGGCACCGCCTATCACGGCGCGATCCACAAGTGGACCGAGAGCCTTCCCGACACGGAGGAATTGCCCGCCGATGCGCTGGAGCGCCTGCGCGAAGAGGGGCGCAGGGCGCTTGAGGAGGCGGGTTTCTCGACCGCGGAGCTCGGCCTGGAGCTCGCCCGCTTCGACCGGGTCGCGGCCTGGCTCGTCGAGTGGGAGCGCGACCGGCGGGCCATGGGCATCCGTCCCGTGGCGCTGGAGACCAGGGGCGAGCTGAGCTTCGAGAGCCTGGCCGGGCCGTTCACCCTGTCCGGACGGGCCGACCGGATCGACATGAACGCGGCCGGGTCGCTGGAAATCCTCGACTTCAAGACCGGCTCGGTGCCGGGCAAGAAGGAGGTCGCCGCCGGCTTCTCGCCGCAACTGCCGCTGGAAGCGGCGATGGCCGCGCGCGGCGCCTTCGAGGACACCCCGCCGCACGAGAGCGAGGATCTGCTGTACGTGCGCATTTCCGGCGGGCGCGAGCCGGGGCTGGAAGCCTCGGCGGTGGCCACCAAGACCAGCGCGATCGAGCTTGCCGAGGAGGCGCTGACCCGCCTGCAGGACTGGGTCGCGGCCTTCGACGATCCCAAGCGCACCTATCCGAGCCAGCCGCGGGTGAAGTATTCCAACACCTGGGGCGATTACGACCATCTCGCCCGGCGCAAGGAATGGGCGAGCGCGCCCGAGGCCGGGGAGGGCGGTGACTCGTGAGCGCGCCCGGCTTCGATCCCGCCATCGTGTCCGATGCCAGCGCGCTGCAGCGCGCGGCGGCCGATCCGGACTATTGCGTCTTCGTCGAGGCCAATGCCGGCTCGGGCAAGACGCGCGTGCTGGTCGACCGGGTCGCGCGCCTGCTCCTGCGCGGCGCGGCGCCCGAGCGCATCCTCTGCGTCACCTTCACCAAGGCGGCGGCCGGGGAGATGCAGACGCGGCTGTTCCGCAAGCTCGGCGAGTGGTCGACCCTGCCCGCCCCTGCCCTCGCCGCGGAGCTGGATAGCCTCGACCCCGAAGCGGCCGGCGACCGCGACGCGCTCGCCAAGGCGCGGCGCCTGTTCGCGCGCGCGCTCGAGACCCCCGGCGGGCTGAAGATCCAGACCCTGCACGCCTATTGCGAGCGCCTCCTGCGCCAGTTCCCGCTCGAGGCCGGCCTGCCGCCGGGTTTCGAGACGCAGGAGGAGGCCGAATCGAAACGCCTGCAGCTGGAATGCCTGCTGACCCTCTATGCCCGCGCCGAGGCCGAGCCGGCGGGGCCGGTGGCCAAGGCGATCGCTGTGCTGCTGGCGAGCGTGGGGCCCGGCGCGCCGGACACGCTCGCCGCCTTCGCGATCGCCCGGCGCCACGAGCTTGCCCGCGCGCTGCGGGACGCCGGTTCGGTGCAGGCCCTGATGGACGTCGCGAGTGCGGCGCTCGGCGTGCCGGCCTCGCTGACCGAAGCCGCGGCCAAGGCCGATGGCTGGCTCGAGGCCGAGCGCGGCGCGCTGGAAGCGGCCCACAGCGCGCTTGCAAGCTCGAAGGCCAAGAGCGATCTGGAGATGGCCGGCCTGCTGGAGAACGCGCTGAACGCCGCCCATGTCCACCCGGTCGCGGCGTTCGACGCCTATTGCGGCTTCCTGCTCACCGGCAAGGGCGAGATCCGCAAGCGCTTCTTCACCAAGGCGCTGGGGGACACCTACAAGATCCTGCGCACGCTCTACGGCGAGGAGGGCTCGGAGATCCACCGCATGGTGGACGAGGTCCTGCCCCGGGTGCGCGCGGCGCGGGCAAACACGCTGACCCGGGCGGGCATCCATCTCGCCTGCGAGCTTGTCGGGCTCTATGCGCAGCGCCTGTCCGGCCGGCGCAAGGCCGACTTCTCCGATCTCGTGGAGCGCGCCCGCGCTCTGCTGAAGGACTCCGAGGCGCGCGACTGGACGCTCTACAAGCTCGACCGCGGTCTCGCCCATGTCCTGGTCGACGAGGCCCAGGACACCGCCCCGGCCCAGTGGGAGGTGGTCGAGGCGCTCACGGAGGAATTCTTCGCGGGGGCGGGCGGCATGGGCAGCGAGCAGGGCCGGACCGTGTTCTGCGTCGGCGACGAGAAGCAGTCCATCTACTCCTTCCAGGGTGCCGATCCGATCCGGTTCATCAACGAGCGGGTGCTGCTGGAGGCGCGCTGCGAGGGGGCGGGGATCGGCTTCCGGCGCCCGCCGCTCGACGTCTCCTTCCGGTCGAGCGCCGAGGTGCTGCACGCGGTCGATCTCGCCTTCGAGGCCGAGGAGGCGGCTCTGTCCGCGCCGGAGCGCAAGGACATGACCGGAAGACTCGAGCACAAGCTGCTGATGGCCGATCCGGAGACCTCGCGCGAGCGCCAGCCGATCGCGTTTCACCGCTATGGGGGCCACCGCGCCGCGCGCAAGGACACGCCGGGCTGCGTCGAGATCTGGCCCGCCGTGCCCAAGCCCGAGACGCCGGAGGAGGAGTCTCTCGACCTGAAACCCGTCGACGCCGCGCGCACCGATTCGGCGAGGAACCAGCTCGCCGAGGCGGTGGCGCAGGAGATCGCCGACATCCTGAAGCGCGGCGACCGGGTCTGGGAGGAGGGCCGGCCGGCCTGGCACGCCCGCCCGGCCGGGCCGGGCGACATCCTGGTCCTGGTCCGCAAGCGCGGCGGGCTGTTCGAGGAGATCATCCGGCGCCTGAAGCTGAAGGCCGTGCCGGTCGCGGGCGCGGACCGGATGACGCTGACCGACCAGCTGGTGGTGGAGGATCTCCTCTCGCTCGCCCGCTTCGCGCTGCTGCCCGAGGACGATCTCTCCCTCGCCGAGATCCTGAAAAGCCCCGCCTTCCACGCCGTCGGACGCGATCCGGCGATCGACGACGACGCCTTGTTCGACCTCTCCCGCCGGCCCGAACGCCGGCTGTGGGACAAGCTCAGGAACAGCGACGATCCGCGCTTTGCGGAGGCGCGCGAGGCGCTCGACCGGGCGCGGGCGCGCGTGGATGCCGATGCGCCCTATGCCTTCTTCGCGAGCTTCCTGTTCGAGGCGAGCGCGACCGGGGAGAGCCGGCTCGCGCGCATCTACGCCCGCCTCGGCGAGGAGGCGCGCGATCCGGTGGAGGAGTTCCTGAACCGCGCGCTCGCCCACGAGCGCGAGGGCGCGCCCTCGCTGGCGAAATTCGTCGCCGCGATGGAGAGCGAGGCGAGCGAGATCAAGCGCGAGATGGAGGGCGCCTCCGGCCAGGTGCGGGTGATGACGGTGCACGGCGCGAAGGGGCTGGAAGCTCCGATCGTCTTCCTGCCCGATACGACCCAGCTTCCCTCCAACCGCGGCACGGCGCTCTATCCCCACCGCGAAGCCGGCCTCATCTGGGCGCCGGATGCCAAGGACGCCCCGGCGCTCGTCGAGGCCCTGCGCGAGGAGGACGAGCTGCGCACCGAGGGCGAATATGTCCGCCTGCTCTACGTCGCCCTGACCCGGGCACGCGACCGGCTCGTGGTGTGCGGCCATGCCCACGGCCACGGCAAGATCGACCCGGGCTCCTGGTACGACCGGCTGAACCATGCCTGGGCCGGCGAGGGCTGGGACGAGGCCGAGAGCGCGATCCACGCGGTCGCGGCGCAATATGGCTGGGACTGCCCGCCGGCGCGCCGCTACGGAGAGGCTCCGCCCGCGCTCGGCGCGGCGCGCATCGCCGAAGCGGGCCCGCTCGCCTTGCCGGCCTGGGCGAAGGCCATGGCCCCGCAGGAGCCGCACGCGCCGCGCTCGGTCGCGCCCTCGCGCCTGATCGAGGACGAGGAGGGCGGGTTCGAGCCCGCCTCGCTCTCCCCGCTCGCGCCGGGCGGACAGGCGCGCTTCAAGCGCGGGGCGCTGATCCACAAGCTGCTGCAGACCCTGCCCGACCTCGCCCCCGGGCGCCGCGAGGCCTCGGCGCGGCGCTATCTCGAGGCCCAGACCGATCTCCCGCCCGAACAGCGCGAGGAGATCCTCGCCGAGACGCTGGCCGTGCTGTCGGATGAGCGCTTCGCACCGATCTTCGCGCCCGGCTCGCGCGCCGAGGTGGCGATCACCGGCCAGGCCCCGGGCCTGCCTGCCGGGGTGACGGTGAACGGCCAGATCGACCGGCTCGTGATCACCGATCACGAAGTGCTGATCGTCGACTACAAGACCAACCGGCCCCCGCCCACCGAGGCGGAGAAGGTCGCCCCGGTCTATCTCGCGCAGATGGCGGCCTACCGGGCGCTCCTGCGCGTGCTGCATCCGGGAAAGCCGGTGCGCTGCGCGCTCCTGTGGACGGACGGTCCGCGCCTGATGGAGCTGCCGGATCCCCTGCTCGACCGCGCGCTGGCGCGGGCCTCCCGCCCGGCCCCGGCTTGATCGGCAGCGGGGCGCTTCCTAGGTGAGAGGCGGTTCTGTAAAGTCCCGGCGGCGCGGCGCCTGAGTGCGGGCGCGCCGGCAAACATTCGATCTCAAGGAGAAAGCCCCATGGCGATCAAAGCGGTGTCCGACGAATCCTTCGAAAAGGACGTGCTGAAGGCCTCCGGTCCGGTCCTCGTCGACTTCTGGGCCGAGTGGTGCGGACCGTGCAAGCAGATCGCCCCCGCGCTCGACGAGATCGCGGCGGAGAAGGACGACAAGATCACCGTCGCCAAGATCAATATCGACGACAACCCGATGACCCCCGGCAAGTACGGCGTGCGCGGCATCCCGACGCTGATGATCTTCCGCAATGGCGAGCCGGTCTCCTCCAAGGTCGGCGCCATGGCCAAGAGCAAGATCGAGGAATGGATCAACGCGACGGTCTGAGCCGTCCGCCGATCTCCTGGTGCGAAGACGCCGGCGCGAAGGCTCGCGCCGGCGTTTTTCGTACTAGACCTCCGCCATCTCCGCCACGATCGCCTCGGCTGCGGCCTTGGGATCCTTGGCGCCGCTGATCGGGCGGCCGATGACGAGATGGGTGGCTCCGGCCCTCAGGGCCTCGGCGGGGGTGGCGGTGCGCTTCTGGTCGCCCCTGTCGGCGCCTTCCGGGCGCACGCCGGGCGTCACGATCAGGAAACCGCCGCCGAAGCGGGAGCGGATCTCGCCGGCCTCCTGCGGGGAGGCGACGACGCCGTCCACGCCGGCCTCCAGGGCCTGCTCGACCCGGCGCAGGACGAGCTCGCGCGCCCCGTAGCGATAGCCCATCTCCTCCAGCATCGCGTCGTCGTAGGCGGTGAGAACGGTCACGGCGAGGATCTTCAGATCCGACCCGCCCCGCCCCTCGACCGCGGCGCGCATCACCGGCGGCTCGGCGTGGACGGTGAGCAGGTCGGCCCCGGCGCCCGTGATCGAGCGGGTCGCCTTCTCCACCGTCGCCGGGATGTCGTGCAGCTTGAAATCGAGAAACACACGTTTGCCGCGCGCCTTCAGGTCCTGCGCCAGTTCCATGCCGCCGACCGGCAGGAGCTGCAGGCCGATCTTGTAGAAGGAGCACGCCCCCCCGAGCGCGGCGACGAGGGCGTCGGCGGCCTCGGTGGTGGGAAGGTCCAGGGCGGTGATGAGGCGAGGGTCGGCCATGGCGGGGCTCCGGAAGATCGAGCGGCTTCGAGACGACGCCTTATCGGCCCGTCGGCCCCTCCGATCAACCGGGCCGCATGAGAAGCAGGCGCAGCCCGATCGCGCCGAAAGCCGTCGCGGCGAGGGCGTTCACCGTGCGGCGCAGGCCCGGCGAACCGATAAGGCGCTCGCGCGCCGCGCCGACACCGAGCGAGAGCGCGACAAGCACCGTGACGCCGGTCGCGGTGAAGATCGCGGCGAGCGTCAGGGTCTGCAGCCAGACCGGACCAATCTGTGCGTTGGTGAAGGCGGGCAGGAAGGCGAGATAGAATATCCCGACCTTCGGGTTGAGCAGGTTGGTCACCGCGCCGCGGGTGAAGGCCGCGCGCATCGAGGGGGCGCCCTTCGCGCCGGGAACGGCGTCGAGATGGCGCAAGGTCGCAATCGCGAGCCAGAGCAGGTAGAGCCCGCCGACGATGCGGATCGCCGTCAGGGCGTGCTGCGAGGCGGCGAGCAGGGCGGCGAGCCCGGCCGCGGCGACACCGCCCCAGACCAGCGAGCCCGCCCCGATGCCGAGCGCGGCGCCGATGCCGGCCCGCTTGCCGCCATTGGCCGTGGTCGCGAGCGTGAAGGCCATGTCCGGCCCGGGGGTGAAATTGAGCGCCAGCGCCCCGAGCAGGAAGAGCGGCAGGAGCGAGAGGTCGAGCATGGGCGTGCTAGCCGGCGGCCGTCGCCTGCGCCTGGCGCGCCATGCGCTTCTCCTGCGCGCGCATCAGGGCGCGTCCGACCGGATCGGGCAGCACCTTGGCCATGGCGACGAGGAACTTGTACCAGGCCCCCGGCACGCGGGTGACGACGCCGCGGGTGACCGCGTCGTAGCCGGCCGTGGCGACGTCCCCGGCGGTAAGCATCCAGAATTTCGGCAGCTTCGACACCGTCTGGCGCGCGCCGTTGACGTCGTGGAATTCGGAGAAGGTATAGCCGGGGCAGAGCGCGGTGACGTGGATGTTGTCGTTCTCCACCTCGAGGGCGAGGGCTTCGGAGAACTTGATGAGCAGGCTCTTCGCGCCCGGATACAGCGTGCCGGAGAAGCGCGTGTGGGCGTTCGCGCTCGGCAGGAGCGCGCTGACCGAGGAGACGTTGATGATGCGCCCGAAGCGGCGCGCCTTCATGCCCGGAAGGACGAGATGGGCCAGCCTGACATAGGCCGTGACCATCAGGCGCAGGAAGCGCTCGTGGGTCTGCCAGTCGAGCTCGGCGAAGCTGCCGGGCTGGCCGGCGCCGGCATTGTTGACGAGCCCGTCGACCTGGCGGCCGGCCTTCTCGATCTCGGAGACGATCTTCTCGGGCGCGTCCTCCTCGGCGAGGTCGGCGGTGATGACGAGGCTGTCCACGCCGTGTTTCGCCTTCAGCTCCTCGGCGAGGTCCCTCAGGCGCTCCTCGCGCCGCGCGACGAGGGCGAGGTCCCAGCCGTGGCTCGCGAACTCGCGCGCGAGCGCCTCTCCGATTCCGGAGCTGGCACCGGTGACGAGACAGAGACGGCGGGCCATGGGTTCATCCTCCTCGGCGCGGAAATCGCGTGCGAAGGTGGGGCGTTCCCGCGGGCTTGTCCAGTCGGCGGCGCTCAGGCCCCGTGCGACGCGCGGCGGCGCTTCGCGCGGGCGACGAGACGCTCCACCGTGACGCCGGCCATGAAGGAGAGGAGCTGGATCCGTTCGGGAGGAAAGCGGAAGCGCGGTTCGGGGTCCATCAGGCAGAGCGTGCCGATCGCCTGCCCGCCCGGCAGGATCAGCGGCGCGCCGGCATAGAAGCGCAGATAGGGCTCGCCGGTGACGAGGGGATTGGCGGCGAAGCGCTTGTCGAGGCTGGCATTGAGCACGACGAGCGGCTCGCGTTTCAGGATCGCGTGCGCGCAGAACGCGATGCTGCGCTCCGTCTGGCAGATCTCGAGCCCGGTCCTGGCCTTGAACCATTGCCGCTCGGCGTCGACGAGGGAGACGAGCGCGATGTCGACCTCGAAGGCGGCGGCCGCGATCTCGACGATCTCCTCGAACTCCGGCTCGCTCGCGGTATCGAGCACGTCGAGCGACTGAAGGGCGGCGAGGCGGTCGGCTTCATCGGAGGGCCGCGGCACGGCGGGGGCGGTCATGGGATCTCCAGTTCGGATCGCTTACCCCAGGATGTGCGCGCCCCCTCAAGACATGGTTAACGCTGCTCGCTAAGCTTCAGGAATCATTGTTATAAAATAAATTATTCCTGCTCACGTCCCGAGGTCGGGATCGACCACGATCGGGGCGTAGACATGCCAGGGGAAGGTCTTCACCAGCTGGCGCGAAAACTCCACGCCGCGTTCCGGATTGCCCTGGGGGCCGAGGCGCGGGGAGTAGACCGCGAAGCCGGCGACGCCGGGCACCACGATCATCATCGCGCCGGACACCCCCGACTTGGCCGGCAGGCCCACGGTGAAGGCGAACTCGCCGGAGAAGTCGTACATGCCGCACGACAGCATCAGCGAGAGCACGTCCTTGACCGTCTCGCGCTGGAAGACCTGGCGCTCGGTCACCGGGCACACTCCGCCATTGGCGAGCGTGGCGGCGACCGCGGCGAGCCGGCGCGCATCGGCCTCGATGGAGCAGCAACGAAGGTAGAGCTCGAGCGTCTCGAACAGGTCGACCTCGCGCGGGAAGGCGCCGTGCTCGCGCATGAAATAGGCGAGCGCGTAATTGCGGTCGGCGTGGTTGCGCTCGCTCTCGAACGTCGCCTCGTCGAAGCCGGGCCCGTCCCCGGCAGCGGCCGACTTCCAGACGCGCGAGATGAAGTCGAAGCGCGATGCGATGGTCTGGGTCGGGCGGATGAGGGCGGTCGTCATGATCGCGCCGGCATTGATCATCGGATTGTGCGGGCGCTTCTTCCGGTCGAGCGTGATGGAGTTGAAGCTCTGGCCGGAGGGCTCGCGGCCGACATAGTCGTGCACCACCCGTTCGCCGAGCAGTTCCAGCGCGATGGCGTAGTTGACCGGCTTCATAACCGACTGCACGCAGAAATTCCGCTCCCGGTCGCCCTCGCGCGCGCCCAGCGTGAAGCGCTGCCCGTCGATGGTGCAGCAGCCCAGGGAGAAGGCGTCCGGATCGGCCTTGGCAAGTTCGGGGATGTAGGTCGCGACCTCGCCCCGGTTCTCCTGCGCGGCATAGTGGAAGAGGTCGGAGATGCGCTGGCGGAATCGGGCGAAGCCGCCGGTGACGAGATCGCCCGTCACCGCCCGGCGCACCAGCTGGCATTCCTCCGCGGGCAGGGCCTCGCGGAACGTCTCGCGGTCGATCTCGCGCCCGCCGATGCGCTCGAACGCCTCCACGGTCTGCGACAGGCGCGGATCGCGGCGCTCCAGGCCCTGGGCCTCGATCGCCTCGAGAACGCGGTCCCCGGTCACCGGGCCGTCCCCGGCGAGGGCCTCGAAGGCTTCCTCGCCGGCCTGGCGGACGCCCTCCTCGGAGGGGCGTCCCTCGCCCTCGAACTGAGCGGGCCGGGTGGAAAAGGCGCCGTGGGCGGGCCGCTTGTAGGTCTTGGTCATGAAAGGACTAACGCGAGGGTGCCGGGCAAGGTGTCATGAGAGTGCTCACGCTGCAGGCCGGACCGCAACCCTGTACATGCCAGAGGCTTTGACGCGGGACGGGCGCTCGCTAGATTGCCGGCGCCGTAGCTGAGAGGAAGGTCAATCCGCCCATGTCCCGCCGCCCCGTGAAGAAGATCGTGCTCGCCTATTCCGGCGGCCTAGACACCTCGGTCATCCTGAAATGGCTGCAGGACGCCTACGACGCCGAGGTGGTCACCTTCACCGCCGACCTGGGACAGGGCGAGGAGCTGGAGCCCGCGCGGAGGAAGGCGGAGAAGGCCGGTATCAAGCAGATCTACATCGACGATCTCAGGGAAGAGTTCGTGCGCGATTTCTGCTTTCCGATGGTGCGCGCCAACGCGGTCTACGAGGGCGAGTACCTTCTGGGCACCTCGATCGCGCGCCCGCTGATCGCCAAGCGCCTGGTGGAGATCGCCCACGAGACCGGCGCCGACGCGGTCGCCCACGGCGCGACCGGCAAGGGCAACGACCAGGTCCGCTTCGAGCTCGGCGTCGCCGCGCTCGATCCGTCCCTGAGGGTGATCGCACCCTGGCGCGAATGGGAGCTGACCTCTCGCACCAGGCTCATCGAGTACGCGGAGAAGCACGGCATCGCCGTGCCGAAGGACAAGCGCGGCGAGGCGCCCTACTCGGTCGACGCCAATCTCTGGCACACCTCCTCGGAGGGCAAGGTGCTCGAGGACCCGGCCGAGGAAGGCTTCGAGGCGGTCTGCCAGCGCACGGTCAATCCCGAGGACGCGCCGGACCGGCCGGAGTACGTGCGAATCGGCTTCGAGCGCGGCGATGCGACGAGCATCGACGGCGAGCCGCTCTCGCCGGCGACGCTTCTGACCCGGCTCAACGAACTCGGCGCGCGCCACGGCATCGGCCGGCTCGATCTGGTGGAGAACCGCTTCGTCGGCATGAAGTCGCGCGGCATCTACGAGACGCCGGGCGGCACCATCCTGATGGCCGCCCATCGCGGCATCGAGCAGCTCACCCTCGACCGCGGCGCGATGCACCTCAAGGACGAGCTGATGCCGAAATACGCCAAGCTCATCTACGAGGGCTTCTGGTTCGCGCCCGAGCGCGAGATGCTGCAGGCGGCGATCGACCACTCCCAGCGCTATGTCTCCGGGGAGGTGCGCGTGAAGCTCTACAAGGGCCACTGCCAGGTCGTCGGGCGCTCCAGCCCCAACTCGCTCTACTCGCTCGCCCACGTCACCTTCGAGGAAGACCAGGTCTACGACCAGAAGGACGCCGAAGGCTTCATCCGCCTCAACGCCCTGCGCCTGAAGCTGATGGCGGACCGGAAGAAGCGGCTCGGAGAGAACGAGTAGGGGCCTATCCCTTGCCCTTCGGCGCGGGCGTCTTGTCGGGATAGCGGCAGAGATCGGCGATGGCGCAGCGCCAGCATTCGGGCTTTCGCGCCTTGCAGACATAGCGCCCGTGCAGGATCAGCCAGTGGTGGGCGCCTTTCAGGTAGGCGTCCGGCGTGATCCTGAGCAGCCGCTCCTCGACCTCGCGCTCGGTGTGGCCGGGCGCGAGCCTGGTGCGGTTGGCGACCCGGAAGATGTGGGTGTCCACCGCGATGGTCTCCTCGCCGAAGGCCTCGTTGAGGACGACATTGGCGGTCTTGCGCCCGACCCCGGGCAGGGCCTCGAGATCCTCGCGATTGCCGGGGACCCTCCCGCCATGCTCCTCGATGAGCTTCTTCGACAGCTGGTGGACGTTCTTCGCCTTGTTGCGATAGAGCCCGATCGTCTTGATGTGCTCGCGGATCGCCTCCTCGCCGAGCGCGAACATCGCGCCGGGAGTGTCGGCTTCCTCGAAGAGTCTTTCCGTCGCCTTGTTGACCCCCTTGTCGGTCGCCTGGGCGGAAAGCACCACGGCGACGAGCAGAGTAAAGGGATTGGAGTAGTTCAGCTCCGTCTTCGGGTCGGGCAGGTTTTCCGAAAGGCGCGCATAGAGTTCCTCGGCCTCTTCCTTCGACAGGCCGGGCCTGGCGCGCTTGGTCTTCGGTTTCGTCTTCGCGGCCATGCGCGCGCCTACACCTGCCGGCCCGGGCCGTAGCGCAGGCGTGCGGCGAGGCCGGACAGGCTCGGCAGGTTTGCGGTCGCCTTCCTCCACTGGGCCTTGGCCTTCTCGAACTGCATCACGTTCTCGATGCGCCGGTCGAGGAAGTCGCGCGTCTTCGGCTTGTCCGGATCGGTCTCGTCGAGCCAGATGGCCAGCGTGGAGGCATAGACGCCCGACAGGATCGCCCGCTTGGAATAGAAATTCCCGTCCGTGGAGGTGTCCCCGATGGCGCGCCAGATCGTGTCGGACGTCGCCCAGAGAAGCCGCGTGCCGCGCTCGAGCCCGTCGGGCAGCAGGAGGCGGGCGCGGGCGCGCGCGGCGGCCTCCTCCTGGCCGGCATACTGGTCGAGGCGGATCATCACCGCGCGCGCGACCTTGTCGCGGATGCGGTTAGGCCTGGGTTCGGCCTCGATGAGGGTGCGCGCGCCCGCATCGCCATTGCGCGACCAGGTCTCGAGCAGGTCGAGCACGCCGCCCGGGCAGTAAAGCTCGACCTCGCCTTCGGTCAGGCCCGCCATGCCAGCGGCGCGCTTCAGCACCGCCTCGTTCCAGCCCTCGAAGGCGGCTTCGGGCAGGGCGGCGTCGAGCAGGGCCTGGCGCGCCGCACGCGCGCGCGGCCAGTCGCGGGGTGGGTGTTGAGTCTCGCTCATGCCCCCCTACATAGACCGGCAGGGCGTTCGCGTCACCGGCCCGATTGCCGCGGCCCGCCGGCGTGTGAACGGCATCGCGCGTATGGACAGGCCCCTTGGCGTCTGGTAAAGCCCGCGCCTCTTTAGTAGCGATCGAGCGCGGACGCGAGGGAACGGTACGCCGTCGCGCCCGTTCTGTGTTGAAACTCAAGTCTGCGGCCCGAGGGCCCGTCTGAAGTCCAGGGAGAGAGAGCCATCGTCCAGATCGTCGTGCGCGATAACAACGTCGAGCAAGCGCTCAAGGCGTTGAAGAAGAAGATGCAGCGGGAGGGCACCTTCCGCGAGATGAAGCGCCGCAACCACTACGAAAAGCCCTCCGAGAAGCGCGCGCGCCAGAAGGCCGAGGCGATCCGCCGGGCCCGCAAGCTGGCCCGCAAGCGCGCTCAGCGCGAAGGCCTCCTGCCCAAGAAGGGCGGCACGGCCCGCCGCTAGGCGTCCGCGCAGCTTTCAGGTCGCTAGAAATTCCAGCGCCGCCCCGAGAGATTCGGGGCGGCGTTTTGGCGTCGGCCATCGGGTCACAGAAGCCTCATGCCCGCATAGACCAGGCCGCCGGCGACGAGCGCGGCGAGCGAGGCGAGGCCATAGGGCAGGGCGAACGCGCCGCGTCCGAACACCGCACCGAGCCCGGCCTTCGACACCGTGTCGGCGGCGACGGCCACGAGGGCGGCCAGCACGCCGGTCGCGGCCGCCACCTCCGCGCCGATCATGCGCCCCGCCGCCAGCGTGATCGCGTCGACATCGACCAGGCCGGCGATGGCGGCAAAGCCGATCAACCCCTCCTCCCCCCAGAAATGCGCGGCGATCCGGGCCAGCACCACGATGGTGACCAGCACCAGGGCGATGCGGGCGACGAAGCCGAGATCGAGCGGCCGGCCGGGCTCGGCCTTCAGCGTCTCGGCCGGACCCAGCAGCGCGTTGCGGGCCAGCAGGAAGGCGGCGACGAGCGAGGCGAGCGTGCCGGCCGCCAGCGGCGGCAGGGCGAGCGGCACCGCGCCGGGCGAGACGATCGCCAGCAAGACCACGACGCGCGCCATCATCACGGCGTTGCCGATGGCCGCGACCGAGGCGGCCAGCCGGCCCCCCGCCTCGCCGCGCGCGGTGCGCCGGGCCATGTCGAGCGTCATCGCGGTGGAGGAGACCAGCGCGCCGGCAAGGCCGGCCACGAACAGGCCGTGACGCGGACCGAACACGCGAAGCCCGGCATAGCCGGCAAAGGAGGCCGCGGCCAGGAGCAGGGTGAGCAGCCAGAGTTCGCGCGGGTTGAAGGCGCCCCAGGGATCGAGCGGCTCGCCCGGCAGGAGCGGCAGGGCGATCAGCGTCGCGGCGAGCAGCAGCAGGCCGGCGCGCAGCTCGCTCCAGCTCAGCTGCCGCAGCCAGGTGTGGGTGACGCCCTTGAAGGCGAGGATGAGCGTGATCGCGATCGCGCTCGCGGCCGCCACCGCGAGATGGCCGGCCGCGGCGAGGGCGCCGAGCGCGAACACGGCGAGTCCGGCGACGAGCCCGGTGACCGAGACGTCGTCCTCGCGCCAGATATCGGTCGCCTTGAAGACGGTCCAGGGCAGGGCGAAGGCGATGAGCGCTCCGACGAAGGCCGCGCCGCCATAGGCCTCGGCGAGGAGCCCGGAAATCCCGCCGAGAAGGCCGATCAGCGTGTAGGTGCGAAGCCCGGCCACGCGGCTGCCCTCGGCCTCCCCGCGCTGCTTCCAGCCGCGCTCGACCCCGACGAGGAAGCCGACGGCGAGCGCGACGGTGAGCCGCTCCATCACGAGGGGAAAATCCATGTCCGGCGTCCGTCCCGCTCCAGCCCGATTCAAATCATCCGTCTTCGGAGCAAGGGCATCAAGGACAAATTCGCAGCGATCGGCCGGCGCAGCACGCGCTTCGAGCGCCCGCGCAGGGCTGAACTCCAGCACGTTCAGGGGCGGGCTGCTGCCGCGCGCCGGAGTGGCGAGGGGGCTTGCCGCGGCGGTCGGGGCTCAGGAGAAGCGCGGCTTGCGCTTCTCGAGGAAGGCCCGGTAGCCCTCGTCGAAATCGGCGCTGGAGAAGGCCTCCAGGAACATCGCCCTGGTCGCCTCGTCGTCCTCGGCCTGGCCCCTTGCGATGAGCGCCAGCATGGCCTTGGTCGCCCGCGCCGAGCGGGGCGAGCCGGACAGGATCATCTCCACATAGTCCGCCACGCGGGTCTCGAGCGCCTCCGGCGCCTCCAGCCGGTCGATCAGGCCGAGCGCCAGCGCCTCGTCGGCCTCCACGATCCGCGCGGTGAAGAGCAGGTCCTTCGCGGTGGAGATGCCGGCGAGATCGACGAGGCGTTTCAGGTCGTTGAACGGGTAGAGGAGGCCGAGCTTTCCCGGCGTGATCGCGAAGCGCGCGCCGTGCGCGGCAAAGCGCAGGTCGCAGGCGAGCGCGAGCGCGTAGCCTCCGCCGACGCACGCCCCCTCGATGCGCGCGATCACCGGCACGGGGAAGGCGGCCAGGCCGTCGAGCGCGGCGGCGATCGTCTTCGAGTAGGCCGCCGCGCGCTCGGGCGTCGCGTACACCTCCTCGAACTCGGAAATGTCGGCCCCGGCCGCGAAGTGACCGCCCGTCCCGGTGACGACGAGGACGCGCACGCCCGCCGCCTCGGCCTCGGCGAGAAGGCCGGGAATCGCCGCCCACATCGCCTCCGACAGCGCATTGCGCTTGTCGGGACGGTTCAGGGTCAGGCGCGCGACCGGCCCGTCGATGGAAAGATGTATCGAGTGATCGGTCATGAGACCTCCTGCCTCCTTCGGCCCGCCCTCACGGGGCGGGGCGCACGAGATTGCGCGCGAGCCCGAGGGCGCTGATGGCGAACCAGGTCACCTGGATGATCGCCGAGGGCAGGTTCCAGGCATGGAACAGCGAGAAGAGGATCAGCACGCAGCCGGCCATGTTGATCAGCTGGTAGCGGATCGAACGCGCCTCCATGCGGCCGGCCTGGACCAGGAAATAGCAGCCCAGGATGCAGAAGATGCCGATGATGCCGACGAGGTCCGGTGTCGTCACGCGCTGCGCCGCCTCACGAGAACGCCTGCAGGCCCGTCTGGGCGCGCCCCAGGATCAGGGCGTGGACGTCGTGCGTGCCCTCGTAGGTATTGACCGTTTCCAGATTCATCGCGTGGCGCAGCACGTGGTATTCCTCCGCGATGCCGTTGCCGCCGTGGATGTCGCGCGCGGCCCGGGCGATATCGAGCGCCTTGCCGCAATTGTTGCGCTTCATCAGCGAGATGGTCTCGGGCACGTAGGCGCCCTCGTCGAGCAGGCGGCCCAGGCGCAGCGCGCCCTGCAGGCCGAGCGCGATCTCGGTCTGCATGTCGGCGAGCTTCTTCTGCACGAGCTGGGTGCCCGCGATCGGGTTGCCGAACACGACGCGCTCCATGGCGTAGTCGCGCGCGGCGTGCCAGCAGAACTCCGCCGCGCCCATCGCGCCCCAGCTGATGCCGTAGCGCGCCTTGTTGAGGCAGGAGAACGGCCCGCGCAGGCCCTTCACCTTGGGCAGGAGGTTTTCCTCCGGGACGAGGGCGTCGCTGAGGGAGATCGAGCCGGTGATGGAGGCGCGCAGGGACAGCTTGCCCTCGATCTTCGGGCACTCGAAGCCCTTCGTGCCCTTGTCCACGATGAAGCCGCGGATCTCGCCGTCGAGCTTGGCCCACACGATGGCGAGGTCGGCGATCGGGGAGTTGGTGATCCACATCTTCGCGCCGTTGAGGACATAGCCCTCCTCGGTCTTCCTCGCGGTGGTGCGCATCGCGCCCGGATCGGAGCCGCCGTCGGGCTCGGTCAGGCCGAAGCAGCCGACCCACTCGCCGGTGGCGAGCCTGGGCAGGTATTTCTTCTTCTGCGCCTCGGTGCCGAAGGCCTCGATCGGGTACATCACGAGGGAGGACTGCACGCTCATCGCCGAGCGGTAGCCGGAATCGATCGCCTCGATCTCGCGCGCGATGAGACCGTAGGCGACATGGGACAGGCCCGAGCCGCCATACTCCTCCGCGACCGTGGCGCCGAGCAGGCCGAGCTCGCCCATCTCGGTCATGATCGACCTGTCGAAGCTCTCGGTGCGGTAGGCCTCGATGACGCGGGGCAGGAGCCTGGAGCGCGCGTAGTCGCGCGCGGTCTTGGCCACCATGCGCTCGTCCTCGGAGAGCTGGCGGTCGAGATGGAACGGGTCCTCCCAGGAGAAGGTGAGGCGGGTCTCTTGTCCGGCGTCGAGCGCGGCCATGGGGGTTTCCCTTTCGTGTTCGGGCAACGGGTGCGGGCCCGCATGTCCGGTCAACCGATATGGTGTCATATCATTTGTCCGGACAATTGGCGAGCCGATGTCCCAGAAACTTGCGCTCTCGATAGCCGAGGCAAGGGGCAGGCTGCAAGGCTGTGCGGCCCTTGCCGCAGCGGGTCCCGGCAGCCTATGTGAGACGGCACCAGCCTCCGGAGTGCGCGCCCGTGCCCGAATCCCGCTTTCCCGACATCGCCAACGCCGAGCCCCTGCTGGATGCGGCGCTGAAGGACGCGGCCGAGGCCGGGGAGGCGGTGATCCTCGTCCTCGGGGCGGACTGGTGCCCGGATGCGCGCGCCTTCGCCGGGTTTCTCGACGCGGACGAGCTGCAGGCGGCCCTCGCGGGCCGGGCGCGGGTCCTGCGCGTCGATATCGGACGGCACGACCGCAACCAGAACCTGGTCCGCCGCTTCGGTCTCGGGCGCAGGCTGGAGGGCGTTCCGGCCGTCCTGGTGCTGGATGCCGGCGGCGGGGTGGTGAACCCGGCCGACGTCTATCGCTGGCGCACCGCGCGCAGCGCCGATCCCGGCATGGTCGCCGACTGGCTGTCTCCCCTCGTCGACACCGCGAAAGGACCGCGCGCATGAGCCTTGCCTTCCCCTATGCCGAGCTGCACGCCTTCCCCGACGGGGACGCGCCCCACACCGGCAACCCGGCCGGGGTCATGCTGCTCGACCGCGATCTCGGCGATGGCGACCTCCTGGGCATGGCGCGCTCGAACAATCTTTCCGAGACGGCCTATCTCAGGGCCCTCGACACCGATCTTTGGGGGCTGCGCTGGTTCACGCCGGGCCACGAGGTCGACCTGTGCGGCCACGCCACGCTCGCCTCGGCGGTCTGGCTGTTCGAGGAGGGCCGTGTGGCGGGGGAGGAGGCGCGCTTCGAGACGCGCTCGGGCCGGCTCACCGTGCGGCGCACCCAAGGCGGGCTCTACGAGATGAACTTCCCCGAGGTCGCCACCCGCCCGGCCGAGCCCCATGACGGCGTGGTCGCGGCGCTCGGCGCGGCGGCGCCCTCGAAGGCGTTCGAGGTGG
This sequence comes from Marinicauda algicola, assembly GCF_017161425.1. Taxonomy (GTDB): domain Bacteria; phylum Pseudomonadota; class Alphaproteobacteria; order Caulobacterales; family Maricaulaceae; genus Marinicauda; species Marinicauda algicola. The sequence continues at coordinate 3,008,869 of NZ_CP071057.1, forward strand.
AGCGTATTCACGGCTCGCGCTTCCAGATGCTGGTCTATGCCAACGAGGCCGATATCGCGGCGATGCGGCCCGATTTCGGCGCGCTCGCGGCGACCGGGATCAATGTCGTGGCGACCGCGCCGGGCGCGCGCGTGCATTTCGTCTCGCGCTTCTTCTGCCCCGCCGCCGGGATCGACGAGGACCCGGTCACCGGCTCGGCCCATTGCGCGCTCGCGCCCTACTGGGCGCAGCGCCTGGGTTTTGCGGAGCTCAACGCCCGCCAGATCGGCCCGCGCCCCGGCGCGCTCAGCGTGCGCACCGGGGCGGACGGGCGTGTCCGGCTGATCGGGACGGCGAAGCGCTATCTCGACGGGACGATCACCCTCTAGAAGCGCAGATCGAGGCTGAAGCCGCTCGAGCGGTAGCCGCGCGACAGGCCGCTCCAGTCGATCTCGACCGGGACATAGCCCCAGCGCGTCTGGACCATGTAGCGGCCCGTGCGCCGGTCGAAATAGGCATGGCTCGGATCGAGGCGCTCGCCATAGTGATAGCGGCCCGAGCGGCGCTCGTTCCAGCTCGGCACATAGTCCCAGGCATGGCTCGGACAGGCCAGCACGGCCCGGTCGCGGCGCTCGCTGCGGTGATCACCATAGCCGTACCAGCCGCGCCCGTAGCGATCGTAGCGGTCATACCGGTCGTAATGGCCGTAGCGGTGACGGTCGCCATGGCGGCGGTCGCGCACATCCTCACGCAGATCCGGGCACAGCCGGGCATCGACGACGAAATGGCCTTCCGGACCGTTCCAGCGATAGCCGCGATGGTCGGCCAGGGCGGCGGTGGACAGGGTGGCGGCGCCGGCGAGCGCGATCAGCGCGGCCGACACCAGTCTGGGGAGTTTGGGCATGACAGCCTCCGAACTTTGCTCGACGGCGTTCAGGTCCGTCGTTCGAAGGCCATCATGACTCAGGCGAGCTGAACCCGGCGTGGGCCGCGGCTTCATCTCGCGTTCATGTGGGCGGTCCGCCGCCTAGTCGATGTGGAACACCAGGCGCACCTCGAGATCGCGGCCGTTCCGGTCGCGCACCGCATAGCGCCCGCCGGGGGCGAGGTAGACCACGGCGTCGTGGCGCCAGGCGCGGCGCACCGCGTGCTCGCGCGGGCCGGGCACGTAGACATAGGCCGAGGCCGGGCAGACGACCCGGCGCGTGTCGCGGGCGTCCTCCCGCAGATCGGCCCTGGACCAGACGATGCGCCGGTCGTGGCGATCCTCCACCAGATCGGGACAGCGCGGCGCGACGAGATGCCATTGCCCCGCCTCGGCAGGCGGACTCGCACAGGCGGCGCCGAGCATGGCGAGACCGCCGGCGAGGAAACCCTTGATGACTGCACTCATGGACGAACCCTTTGCTCTCGTCCTCGCCCCCGTTCTACGCGGGCAGGAGGCGCGGTCCGTCGGCAGGAGCGCGCTTGTCCTTTGCGCCGCGGCGCGCCTAGACTCGCGGCCGACCCTGACTGTTGGAGCCGCGAGAGATGTTCCGGACCTTGATCGCCGCCGCGCTTGCCGGCCTCGTCTTCTGCTCGGCGCCGGTCTCCGGCCAGGAGGGCCAGCAGGCCCGGGAACGGCTGGGCTCGCGCGAGCTCGCCCACATCCTGGCCGGTCAGAAACCGAAGCCCGGTGCCGCGGGCGCGGACACCTGCCGCTATGCGCAGGACATGGAATGCGACGAGCCGGGGATCGGCACCGGGCTCTGCCCGACCGGGAGCGATTACTCCGATTGCTGGCGCATCGCCTCGGGCCGGGAGGACAATTCCTGCCAGTGGGCCCGCGACGGGGAGTGCGACGAACCCGGCTTCGGTACCGGCGCATGCACGCAGGGCACCGACCGGACCGATTGCGGCGAGGTCTCCCACCTGCGGTTCGCCCACGACAGCTGCACGCTCGCCTATAACGGGGTGTGCGACGAGCCGGGCCGCGGCACGGGCCTGTGCCAGGCGCGCACCGACCGGTCCGATTGCCATGGCCGCGAGCGGGCCATGACCTTCAACGACCATTTCTTCGGCCGCGACGACCGCGTGGTGATGGACACCTCGCGCTTTCCCTGGAGCGTGGTGGGGCAGATCAACAACGCGTGCACGGCCACGCTGATCGGGCCGGACATCCTGCTGACGGCCGCCCACTGCATCGAGGACGAGACCGGGCGGGTCGACGCGAGCGGGAGTTTCGAGACCGCCGCGGCGCTGGCCGGGGGTGCGCGCCAGGCCCGCATCGTCGATTACCTGACCGACCCGCGACGGCCTCGTCGCGGCGCCGAGGACGAGGAGGACGGGCTGGACTGGGCGCTGCTGCGCATCGACCGGGCGCTCGGCGAGGAACTCGGCTGGGTCGAGCCGCTCGCCCTGACCCGCGTCTACAGCCCGGCGGAGATCACCGCGCTGCGCCTGTGGCAGGCGGGCTATTCCTGGGACACGGGCACGAATCTCTCCGGCAACACCGATTGCCGCATCATCGAGATCTACCAGGACAATACCTTCGCCCACGAATGCGACACGACGCAGGGCGATTCCGGCTCTCCCTTCCTCGTCGAGGAGGACGGCCGCTGGTACGTCGTCGGCGACGATTCCACCTACCGGCGCGTGCCCGACGGGCCGGTGATGAACATCGCGGTGAGCAGCGAAGCCTGGATCGACCGCTATGAGGATTTCGCTGCCGGCCGGATCGGCGCGGGCGGCACGCGTGCGCCGGCGGCGGGGAAGCCCAAGCCGACCGGGCAGGCCGCCGGAGACTAGAACTCGCGCACGATCGACAGGTCGGTGCGCGTGTCCGTCTTCTCGAAGCCCGGTTCGGGCTCGAACTCGTGACGGTAGCGGAATTTCAGCTCGATCGCCCACAGCTCGCCCAGCGCGCTCGACAGGGTGAAGCGCTGGTCGGCGCGCGATTTCGTGGCCAGAAGCAGGGTGGTCTCCGCGCCGAAGCTCACGGATTCGGTGACCGGCACGGCAAGGTCGGCGCCGAGATCGAGCGCCCCGCGCACGAGAAGCGGCCCCTCGATGTCGTCGAGAAGGCGGGCGCCGGGACCGGCGCGCAGGACGAAGCTCGCCTCATCGCGGTCGACCACGCGATAGCCGAGGCCGCCGCCGAGAAAGCCGGTCCAGCTGTAGGCATTCAGCGCATCCTGCTCGTATTCGCCGCTGGCATAGGCGGTGAAGCGCTCGCCGAGTTCGCGCTCGCCGCGGGCCTGGGCGATGAGCTCGTCGCGCCCGACCTGGCCGTCGACCCGGGAGTAGGCGTACTCGACGCCGCCCTCGAAGCCCCAGCCCATCAGCGCGCGCTCGAGTTCGATCGCGCCGGCGAAGTCCTCCCGGTTCGAATTGCCGGCGTCGAAGCGCATGCCGAACTTGACGCGCCCGTCCCACAGGTCCGACTGCGCGCCGTAGACCGCCGAGGCGAGCGCGGCGGGTGCGGCCGTCCAGCCGCGCGCATCGTCCGGCCTGGCAGGCGTGGCGGTCTCGCCGCGGGCGGCTGCGGCGGCCGCGTCCCGGGGCGAGGCGGGCGCGGGGTCAAGGCCGAGCGCCTCGCGGGCCTCGCCCTTGCGTCCGAGTTCGTCGGCGGCGGCGAGAATGGCCTGCGCATCCGCGGTGAGGGCGAGCAGGCGCACCGCATCGGCGAAATCGTTCGCGGCCTTGCTGTCGGCCGCTGCGGCGAGCAGGCGCTGCAGGGCCGGGTCGAGCCCGGGCGTGTCGGCAAGGGCGGCGGCCGGGCCAAGGCAGAGCAGGGCCGCTGCGGCGAGGGCGCTATGGCGCATCGTCGGCATGTCTCGTCAGGGGCTTGGAGGATGGGCGGGGATCGGCGTAGTTCTAGAGCCTGAACACGGGTTTGAAAGGGCGGACCGCATCCATGGGCACCAACACGCAGACGCTTCGCGCGCTCATCCCCGGCTGGGCGGCCCCGGCCTATCTCGCAACCGCGGTGCTGTGCCTCGTCGTCTATCTGGTCGTGGACACGAGCTATCCGACCGTCCCCGGGGCGGGCGTGGTGAAGGCGCTCGGCATCGTCATGCTTGGGCTCTACGCGCTGGTGCGGGGCGCGCCGCTGCTGATGCTCGCCCTGTTCCTGTCCGCCGGAGGGGATTTCGCGCTCGCCCTGCGACCCCCGGAGCTGGAGGCCGGCATACTCCTCTTCGGAGCGGCGCATCTGGTCTATCTGTCGATCTTCGCCGCGATGATCGTGCGCGAGGGCTGGCGCCGCGACGGGCTGGTCCTCGCCGCCGCGCTCGTCGCCTACGGGCTGGCGATGCTGTGGTGGCTGAGGCCCGGCATGGGCGCGCTGGCGCTGGAAGCCAGCGTCTATCTCGGCGTCATCCTCGCCATGGCGATCGCGGCGGGCTTCGTGAAGGGCCCGCGGCTCATCGTGATCGGCGCGCTGCTCTTCGTGGTCTCCGATTCCCTGCTCGCCGCGGGCTGGTTCCGCGAGGTGCGCCCGCTCGACTGGCTGAACCCGGTCTGGATCACCTATGGCGCCGCGCAGGTCTGCCTGGCGGTCGGGATCAGCGCGAAGGCGGCGGAGCGGCGGATTTCCGCGACGTGAAACAGTCCCTGGTGCCCGCCTGCCCGGAGCCGGTCCGGGCAGGCGGGTCCCGGATATTTCCCCGGTCGAGGAAAGCGAAGGCCCCGCGAAACACTCCACGGGGCCAGCACCGACCGAAAGACCCCGGTCCAATCATGGGCAGCGTGTGGTGCGTCGCCGGCTGGCGCGCACCAGAATTATCACGCCGGCATCAGATCCTGCTCCTCGGCGAGCCGCTTCATTTCCTTCTGCAGCTTGTCGAAGGCGCGCACCTCGATCTGGCGGATGCGCTCGCGGCTGACGCCATAGACCTGGGCGAGGTCCTCCAGCGTCTTGGGCTCCTCGGTCAGGCGGCGCTCCTGGATGATGTGGCGCTCGCGCTCGTTCAGCGTGGCCATCGCCTCCTGCAGCAGCGTCATGCGCGCATCGAACTCGTCGGATTCGGCGAGCGTTTCTTCCGCGCTTTCCACCGTGTCGTCGGTGAGCCAGTCCTGCCATTCGGACTCACCCTCCGCGCGCAGCGGCGCGTTGAGCGAGGAGTCCGGGCCGGACAGCCGGCCGTTCATGGAGATCACCTCCTCGGTCGTGACACCGAGCTTAGTGGCGATCTCCTCGACCTGTTCGGGCTTGAGATCGCCTTCCTCCAGCGCCTGCATGCGGCTCTTCATCCGGCGCAGGTTGAAGAACAGCTTCTTCTGCGCCGCGGTGGTCCCCATCTTCACCAGCGACCAGGAACGCAGGATGTATTCCTGGATCGAGGCACGGATCCACCACATGGCGTAGGTCGCCAGGCGGAAACCCTTGTCGGGATCGAATTTCTTGACCGCCTGCATCAGGCCGACATTGCCCTCGCTGATCACCTCCGCGATCGGCAGGCCGTAGCCGCGATAGCCCATGGCGATCTTGGCCACCAGGCGCAGGTGGGACGTGACGAGCTTGTGGGCGGCCTCGGTGTCCTCATGCTCCTGCCAGCGCTTGGCGAGCATGAACTCCTCGTCCTTCTCCAGCATCGGAAACTTCCGGATCTCGGAGAGGTAACGCGAAAGTCCGGCTTCCGGACTCACCGAAAGAGTGGGCATGTTTGCCATTGATGTCTCCCTTGGAAGACCGTCGGCAAGCCTCCGGTCCTCCCCCGCATTCGTCTTGCTGCATCGCAGCGTCCGGGACAATGTAGGAAGGCCTGAACCGGAGTGCGAGGGGCCTCACACGGATTTGTCGCGTTCCGTCCGGGCGCTTGCCTTGCTACCGGCGAAACAAGACCATCGTGAGGCCGGTTCCGCCTGAATTGAAGTGACAATTTGGAAAGACAGCCGATCCGTGCCGTCCGATTTCCCAGCGAGCCCTGCCATGACCGCCCTTGTCCGTCCCGCCATCCGCCGCTGCAATCGCGAAGACGCCGCCGCGCTGGCGCTGGCGGGCAAGGCGACCTTCCTGGAAAGCTATGCCGGCGTGGTCGACGGCGCGGCGATCCGGCGCCATTGCGAGGAGCGGCAAACTGCCGCGTATTACGAAGCCTGCCTCGCCGACCCCGCCCATGCGCTGTGGATCGCGGAAGTCCCGCCCGGCGCGGCTCCGGTCGGCTATCTCCACCTCAGCCCCCCCGACCTGCCGGTGCAGACCGGTCCCGGCGATATCGAGATCAAGCGCATCTACCTGCTGTCGAAATTTCACGGCAGCGGGGCGGGCCGGGCGCTGTTCGAGGCGGCGCTGGAAGAGGCGCGCGCGCGGGGCAAGACCCGCCTCCTGCTCGGCGTCTACAAGCAGAATGCGAAGGCGCTCGGCTTCTACGAGCGCATGGGCTTTACCCGCGTGGGCGAACGCGAATTCGATGTCGGCGGGGCGGTCTACGAGGACTGGGTGCTGGCGCGGGTGGTCGGCTAGAGCGTCTCCAGGAACCCTTCCAGCCTCTGCATGTCCTTCGGCATCTCCGTCTCGAAGCGCAATTCCGCGCCGGTGACCGGGTGGACGAAGCCCAGAACCGCGGCGTGCAGGGCCTGGCGGCGGAAATCCTTCAGCAGGCGGTCGTCGTCGGTGCGCGCGAGCACCGAGCCGCGCCCGCCCTTGCCGTAGAGGGGGTCTCCGAGCAGGGGGCAGCCGATATGGGCCATGTGCACGCGGATCTGGTGGGTGCGCCCGGTCTCCAGCGTGCAGCGCACCAGGGCGGCCATGGGCGTGCCGATCGCGGCCTTCGGCTCCTGGCCGAAGGTCCGCACCGTCTCGTAATGGGTGACGGCGCGCTTGCCGGCCTTGCTGGCGGGGTCGCGCGCGACGGCGATCTTCTTGCGGTCGGTGTCCGAGCGCACCAGGCGGGTGTCGATCGTGCCGGCGCGCGGCTTCGGCGCCCCGCGCACGAACGCGAGATAGACCCGTTCGATATCGTGCCTTGCGAACAGTTGCTGCAGACCCTGGTGGGCGGCATCGGTCTTGGCCGCGACCATGACCCCGGAGGTGTCCTTGTCGAGCCGGTGCACGATGCCCGGCCGCTCCACGCCGCCGATACCCGACAGCGAGCCCCGGCAGTGATGCAGCAGGGCATGGACCAGCGTGCCGGTCCAGTTGCCGGCCGCCGGATGCACCGTCATGCCGGCCGGCTTGTTCACGACGATCAGGTGATCGTCCTCGAACAGGATTTCCAGCGGAATGTCCTCGGGCACCGGCTCGGCCTGTTCCGGCTCGGGAATGGCGAGGCCGTAGAGCGCGCCGGCCTTCACCTTGGCCGAAGGATCGGTCAGCACCTGCCCGTCCACGGTGAGCCGGCCTTCCTCCACCAGCGCCTTGCAGCGCGTGCGCGACAGGTCCTCGAAGGCCTGGCTCAGAAAGCGGTCGAGCCGCTCGCCGCCCTGTTCGGGCCCGGCTTCGACAGTGCGGGTCTCGGCGATGGCGGTCACGGGGTCATCCTTGTCGATCGATAGGTAACGTGCTGTTTTTGCAACGAATCACCAGAATGCTGCAGCGCGTCAAAATTCTGTCGCGGCGGCGTGACCCTAGCGTCATCGCCGAAGCGTAACAGCCCCCTCGACAGCGCCCGCGTCTTTCGCGCTCGGGCCCTTTTACCGCGAGGGGGAATACAATGTCGCTCAAAACCCGTCTTATGACCGCCGCCGCGCTCGGCGCCGCGGCCTTCGCCGCTCCGGCCGCCGCGCAGGAGGCCGAACGCGACGCCGCCGTCGCCGTCGCGGTCACCGACGTCATCACCGTGACCGCCCAGAAGCGGGAGCAATCCCTCGCCGAGGTGCCGATCGCGCTCACCGCGCTCGGCGAGGAGCAGCTCGAGGCGCTCGGCATCGGCCAGTTCGACGAGCTGTCCGACTTCGTGCCGGGCCTGGAAATCCAGGAGCAGAGCCCGAACAATCCCGGCTTCGTGATCCGCGGCATCACCTCCGACAGCGGCGGGGCGACGGACGAGGCGCGCGTGGCGGTGTTCCAGGACGGGGTTCCGATCACCAAGTCGCGCGGCTCGTATGTCGAGCTGTTCGACATGGAGCGCATCGAGGTCGCGAAGGGCCCGCAGCCGACCCTGTTCGGGCGCGGCGCGCTGATCGGCGGCATCAACCTGATCCAGAACAAGCCCGACCTCGACGCCTTCGCCGCCGAGGCCTGGGCGGGGATCGGCACCTATGACCGCACCGAGTTCGGCGCCATGGTCAACATGCCTGTCAGCGACACCCTCGCCTTGCGCTTCGCAATGATCGACAAGGCGCGCGAGGGTTATGTCGAGAACGCGCTCGGCGGGGAGGACTTCAACTCGGTCGACCTGTCGGCCTACCGCCTGTCGGCGCGCTTCGAGCCGACCGCGGAGTTCTCGCTCGACATCATCGCGAACTACCAGGAAGACACGCCTTCGGGCACCTCCTTCAAGTCGGGCACGATCGCGCCGGTGCCGGGCGGCTCGCTCGATCCGTGGGAGCCGGCCGCGCTCAACACGTTCGGCGGCTTCGAGGGCGGGCGCGATCTCGGGCTGGAGCGTGAGGTCTACGGCATCTCGGTCCTGGCCGACTACGCCTTCAGCGACGCGCTCACCCTGACCTCCATCACCGGCTGGCGCGGCTTCGAATCGCTCGAGATCTTCGATCCGGACGGTTTCGCGGCCGAGCTGCTCGTCGTCGGCGAGGATGCGGTCGGCCAGCAGTGGAGCCAGGAGCTGCGCCTGAATTTCGACAATGGCGGGCGCGTGACCGGTTTCGTCGGCGGCTCGGTCTTCATCGAGGACGCCAAGCAGCGCATCCCGCTCGCCACCAACGAGGCGGTCGCCCAGGCCTTCCTGGCACCGGTCATCGCGGGCGGTGCGGGCTTCACCGTGGCCCAGATCGAGGGCCTGCTCGCCATGATGAGCGTGCCCAATGCGGGCGGCTTCGACGATCCCTTCAACCCGCTGACGATCTCGGTGCCGGCCTTCTTCGGCGGCCAGATCGTTGCGCTGCGCGACTTCTATCTCGAAGAGACGGCCAATTTCGGCGAGACGACGGCCTATGACCTGTTCGGCGACGTCACCGTCGCGGTGAGCGACCGGCTCGACCTGACCGCCGGCCTGCGCTGGACGAAGGAAGAGAAGGAGGCTTCGGTCTATGGCTGGAACGCCTTCGGTGCGAACCGCATCACCTTTGCGCCCCCCCTGTTCCTGCCGGCGACGCCGAACGGCACGCTGCTGACCTCCGGTACGCGCGAGTTCGACGATTTCACCTGGCGCCTGGCCGCCAATTACGACGTTTCCGAACAGGTCAATCTGTGGGCCAGCTACGCTCGCGGCCGGCGCCCCGACGTGATCAGCTTCGACACCAGCGAGCCCGATCCCTTCGTCACCGTCCCGGCCGAGATCGTCGACAGCTACGAGGTCGGCGGCTTCTGGACGCTGGACAGCACGACCCTTCAGGCATCGGCCTTCTATTCGGAATACGAGAACTTCCAGACCTCGCGCTTCGAGCCCAACCAGGCCACCTTCATTACCGACAATGCCGGTCTGGCCACGCAATACGGGGTCGAGGCCCAGCTCAACCACGCCTTCACCGACACGGTGTCGCTGTTCGCGAGCTATGCCTGGAACCATGCCGAGTTCGACGAGACCGACGATCAGGGCAATGTCCAGGAATTCGCCGGCAATGCCTTCCGCCTGTCGCCGGAGCATGCCTTCGCCCTGGGCCTGCAGGCCGAGTTCGACCTGGCCGCAGGCGGCACGCTCGCCTTCCTGCCGACCTTCTCCTGGCAATCGGAAGTCTTCTTCGACAACGACAACGACCTCACCGACGCGGTGCAGGACGAGGTGCAGGGCGATTACGGCATCGTCGACTTCAAGGTCCGCTACGAGACCGGCGAAGGCGGCATCTGGGCCGAAGCCTATGTCGAGAACCTGCTCGACGAGGACTACATCATCGATGCGGGCAATACCGGCGACAGCTTCGGCATCCCGACCTTCATCGCGGGTGCGCCGCGCATGAGCGGGATCCGCATCGGCGGCCGCTTCTAGAATCGCTTGCGCCGAGGGGGCGCCGCGCACGGGCCGGAGCGGGGTTGAGGGGCCCTGTTCCGGCCCGGCTTGTTTCATGCCTTGCGTGCCGCCGGTCGGCGGGGAAGACTGGCGCGGGGTTCAGGCAGGGAGACGGGGATGAGTTTCGATTCACTGACGCGGCGCGGCGCGCTGATGGGGGCGGGCGGGCTCGCGCTCGCGAGCTGCACGAAGGCAGAGGTGCGTCACGAGCCGCTGCCCGTGCCGCCCGGTCCGTTCAAGCACGGCGTGGCCTCCGGCGATCCCGACCAGACGAGCCTGGTAGTCTGGACCGCGGTGACCGAGCCGATCGAGGGCGAGCCGGTCACGCTGGAAATGGCCGGCGACGCCGCATTCTCGACGATCGTCCACAGCGAGGCGCTCAGCCCCGCCGGACCTGCCGCCGACAGCCCGGCCACGGGCCGTGCCGTGCCCTACAAGGCGCTGGTGACCGGGCTTCAGGCGGGCACGGCCTATCATTACCGCTTCCGCCATGCCGGGGAGGTCTCCCCGGCCGGGACGACGCGCACGCTGCCGGAGGGGCCGGTGGAGCGGTTCAACATCGCGGCGTTCTCCTGCTCGAACTATCCGGCGGGCTTCTTCAACGCCTACCGCGCGGCGGCCGACCGGGACGATGTCGATCTCGTCGTCCATCTCGGCGACTATATCTACGAATACGCCATGGGCGGGTACGGCACCGACCGGGCCGAGCGCCTGTCGCGCCTGCCCGACCCGATGCACGAGATCGTCACGGTGGAGGACTATGCGCGCCGTCACGCGCTCTACTGCCTGGACCCCGATCTTCAGGCCCTGAAGGCGAAGGCGCCCTGGATCGCGGTCTGGGACGATCACGAGACGGCCAATGACGCCCACCGCACCGGCGCGGAGAACCACGATTTCGGCGAGGGCAACTGGACCGACCGGCGCGATGCGGCGCTGGAGGCCTACTATGCCTGGCTGCCCGCGCGCCGGCCCGAACCCGCCGAGGCGCGCTACGGCGCGGTGAGGATCGGCGATCTCGCCACGTTGCTGCTGGTGGAGACCCGGCTTCTGGCGCGCACCGAGAGCCTCGACTGGTCGAGCTTCCCGGTCGCGCCGGGCGCCGATCCGGACGACCCGGCCATCGCCCGCGCCGTCGAACGCTGGCTCGCCGAGACGGTGGGCGACGAGCGCCGCGAGCTGCTCGGAGCGGCCCAGCTTTCCTTCGTCGGCGACATGCTGGCGCGCTCGCGCGCGGCCGGCCAGCCCTGGCGGGTCTTCGTCAACCAGGTGCTGATGGGCCGCAAGACCATGCCGGACTACACCACGCAGACCCCGCTCTGGCTGCGCCTCGCCCTGCGCTTCAAGGGCGGGCAGGTCTGGGAGACCGCGCAGCGTTCGCGCTTCGGTGTGCCGATGACGCTGGACGACTGGGACGGCTTCCCGGCCGAGCGCGAGCGGCTCTACGAGGCGGCCAAGCGCGCCGATGCCGACTTCCTGGTGCTAACCGGGGACAGCCATAATTTCTGGTGCAACGACCTGCACGACGCGTCGGGAGAGCGGCGCGGGACGGAGTTCGGGGTGACCTCGGTGACGAGCCCGTCCGAGTTCGAGTACGTCAACGCGCCCGGCGTCGATTTCGGCCAGATGACTGTGGATGCGAACCCGGAAGTCCTGCGCCACGAGGTCTACAAGAAGGGCTATGTCCACCTGACCCTGACCCGGGAGGCCGCCGAGGCGGAGTTCGTGGCGGTGTCGACGATAGAGAGCCGCGAGTTCACGACCTCGACCGACAGCCGCTGGCGGGTCGCGGCGAGCACGGGCGGGCCGGCGAACCCGGTCGAGCGCCTCGCCTGACACGAAAACGGGCGGCCCCCCAGGGGCCGCCCGCTTCATTGCGTCGTGCACTCTTAGGGCTTACTCGCCCTGGACGCGCGTCTCGGCCTCGGCCTGAAGGCGCTGGGCGACCTGCGGGTCGCTCTGCGCCGCCACGGCGATGCGCTGGTATTCCAGCGGGGTCAGGCCCGCCTCTTCCACCGCGATGACGAGTTCGCCCTGGGCTTCCTGCTGCAGGGTGGCGGCCTCTTCCTGGCTGCCGGCGGCCTGGAGCCGGGGCTGGTATTCCTGGATGACGGCCTGGATCGAGGTCGCGGCGTCGATGAAGGCCTCGACCTGGGCGTCGCTCATCTCGGCATTGCTCATCGGCTCGACCTGGGGCTGGGTCTGCGCTTGCGCATCGCCCTGTTGGGCCTCGGCGATGCCCGGCAGGCCGAAGCTCAGGGCAAGGCCGGCAGCGGCCAGCGCCGCGGCGAGCGTACGGGAAATCTTCATGGGAAAAACTCTCTGGTCTGCGGTCTGTCGTATCGGCGTTCCGGGCCCATGTAACAACGCCCATCCGCGATTTCGACCCGTCAGCTGCGATCGCCACGGAATGGTCATGAAGATCCCTCCGGCGCGGGCGCCGGAGGGATCTTGCGGCCTCGCGAGGGCGGTGGGACCTACCGGTAGTTCTTCTCGCACAGGCGCATGAAGCGCTCGCGCAGTTCCGGGTTGGCCTTGAACTCGCCGGTGAAGGTGGTGGTGATGGTCGACACGTTGGGGTGATGGACGCCGCGCGTCGTCATGCACTGGTGCTTGGCATCGACGAAGACGGCGACGCCGCGAGGCTTCATGGCCTCCTCGATCGCATCGGCGATCTGGGCGGTCATCGTCTCCTGCGTCTGCAGGCGCTTGGAGAAGATCTCGACGACCTTGGCGATCTTGGAGATGCCCACCACGGCCCGGTCGGGCAGGTAGGCCACGCACGCCGTCCCCAGGATCGGCGCCATGTGGTGCTCGCAATGGCTCTCGACGTCCATGTTGGTCAGCATGACCATGTCGTCATAGCCCTGCACGTCCTCGAACACCTTGCCGAGTTCGGCGCCGGCGTCCTTGGAATAGCCGGCGAACCATTCCTCATAGGCCTTCACCACGCGCTTGGGCGTGTCGATCAGGCCTTCGCGCCTGGGATCGTCGCCGGCCCAGCGCAACAGGGTGCGAACGGCTTCCTCGGCCTCCTGGCGGGAGGGACGGGCGATGGTCGACGCGGTCGCGGCGTCGAGGGTCTTCTTGTCGGTAAGGGCGTCCATACTCACGCGGATCCTTTCGTTGTCGGGTCCCGACTGCGCACATCTTACGCAGCCGTTGTAGTTCCGGTTTCCGGATCCAGCACAGGCGGGGTGGTTTTCAGGCCAGCCTGCTTTTGCGCCGGGTCGTTGTGTGGCCGGTATCAGTTCCGGCCGAAAGCTATGTTGCACCCGCGGCGTTTCCACTGCAAACCACGGGAAGTTTTTTACAGGGCGCGCTGTCTAGCCGGTTTCAACCCGGTTCGCCAAGCGTTATTCGCCCCGTTGACCCCAATGTGATGGCTCGGCCGATGGTTCTCAAGCTCCACGACACCGCCTCGCGCAAGAAGCGCGTCTTCGTTCCGCAGGATGAGACCCGCGTGACGATGTATGTCTGCGGACCGACGGTGTACGCCCCTGCTCACGTCGGCAATTTCCGGCCCGAGGTCGTGTTCGACGTGCTGTTCCGCGTGCTGCGCCACGCCTATGGCGCAGACCGGGTCGTGTTCGCGCGCAACTTCACCGACGTCGACGACAAGATCAACGCGGCGGCGGCTCGCGAAGACGTTGAAATATCTGTGATTTCAGAGCGCTATGCTCGGATCTATCACGAGGATGCACGGGCCCTGAACATCCTGCCGAAGACGTTCGAGCCCAAGGCCACGGGCCATATGGACGACATCATCGCCTTCATCGACCAGCTGATCGCTTCCGGTCACGCCTATGCGGCGGAAGGTCACGTGCTCTTCTCGGTGGCGTCCTTCCAGGGCTACGGGTCGTTCTCGCGCCGCTCGCTGGAGGACATGATCGCGGGGGCGCGCGTCGAGGTGGCGCCCTACAAGACCGATCCGGCCGATTTCGTGCTCTGGAAGCCGGCCAAGCCCGGCGAGCCCGCCTGGGAAAGCCCCTGGGGCCCGGGCCGGCCGGGCTGGCACATCGAGTGCTCGGCGATGATCGAACGCCAGCTCGGCGAGACCATCGACATCCATGGCGGGGGGATCGATCTCGTCTTTCCCCACCACGAGAACGAGATCGCACAGTCCGTGTGCGCGCACGGCGGAAAGCCACTTGCCAATTACTGGCTCCACAACGGCTTTCTCTCGATGAATGCGGAGAAGATGTCCAAGTCGGAGGGCAATATCGTCACCGTCCACGAGATGCTGGCGCGCGGCTTTCCAGGCGAGGTGATCCGCTATGCGCTGCTGACCGGCCATTACCGCGCCCCGCTCGACTGGAGCGAGGCGCTGATGGAGCGCGCGCGCAAGTCGCTCGACCGGCTCTACGGCGTGCTGCGCAGGCTGAAGCCGATCGAGCCCGCCAAGGTGGCGGCGCCCGATGCGGTCCTCGCCGCCCTGGAGGACGATCTCAACACGCCCAGGGCGCTCGCCGCCCTGTTCGAGATCGCCGGTCGGGCCAACAAGGCCGAGGACGAGGCCGAAAGGGCGAAAGCCAAGGGCGAGCTCCTGGCGGCCGGCGCGCTGCTGGGGCTGCTCTCGAACGATCCGGATACCTGGTTCGGGCTCGAAAGCATTTCCGAGGCCGAGCGCGCCGCGATCGACCGGCTCGTCGCGGAGCGCGCGGAGGCCCGGAAGGCGAAGGATTTCGCCCGCGCCGACGCGATCCGCGACCAGCTGGACCAGCGCGGCATCGTGGTGGAGGACAGCCCGGAGGGCAGCGTGTGGCGGATGGGGTCTGGTGCCACAGAAACACGATATCTACGCGCAGCAATTGAACATCTAAGTAAATATGGCTTTCAGGAAGGCTCGGCGCAGCGAGCCCCTCGTCATGCCGAGGCGGTTTTGAGGCGCAATGAGAAAAACTATTTCCTTGTCAGTGCCCTCGGGGGGCGAGGAGACTCGAGTGTTCTCGTCGAGGAGCCCTTATGGAAGCTTCGCCAAGAGGTGGAATTGGAGAACGGCTCTGTAATTCTAGTTGTTTCTAAGGAGCTACTTCAGACGCTCCAGGCAAGAGTCGAAAATAGCCTCCTTTTCGGATACTTGACGGTCGATCAAAGAGGGTCTTGGGAGTTGGTTCGCGAGTAACCGCTACTTGAAACGGCGGCCCGCAGACCGGACATAAGCGCCATGACCACCCATCCCTACTCCTCCGAGGTCCTGCAGCTCGCCGCGGACATTCCCCGCATCGGACGCCTCCCCGCGCCCCATGCCAGCGCGCGCAAGGTCTCGCGCCTGTGCGGCTCGAGCCTCGATCTCGATCTGTGCGTTGAAGACGGCAGGATCAGCGACCTCGCGCTGGAGCTCGAGGCCTGCGCGCTCGGCCAGGCCGCGGCCAGCGTGCTGGCCCGCGACGGGGTGGGCGCGACGCCCGCGGAGATCCGCGCCGCGCGCGAGGCGCTGAAGGCCATGCTGAAGGAAGGCCGGTCCTTTCCCGAAGGCCGGTTCGCCGCGCTCGCCGCACTGGCTCCGGCGAAGGATTATCCGGCCCGACACGGCTCGGTCATGCTCGCCTTCGATGCGGCGTGTGCGGCGCTCGACGCGCTGGAAGCGAACGCCTAGATGGCGCACTCTCCTGAAAAGTGTAATTCTTTCAATATATCGCTGGACAACTGGATGGAACCGCGCGCATTAAGGCGCGTTGCTGGAGGCGCCGATGTCCGAGGATCGTGACCCGGGCCTGCCCGCGCGCGCCGGACTGGCGCTGCTCGTTGCGTACAAGTACGGGGTTTCGCCCGTCTTCTATGCGCTGGGCGTGCGCTGCCGGCACGAGCCGACCTGTTCGGCATATGCCGCCGACGCGATCCGGGCGCAGGGCCTGTGGCGCGGCGGCTGGCTGACGGCCGGCCGGGTGCTGCGCTGCCGGCCGGGTGGAACGCATGGCTACGACCCCGCGCCGGCGCGCGCGAGCGCGGCGCCGTGGTGGAAAGTGTGGGCGTTCCGCGAACGCCCGGTTAGACTGGGCGGGCCGGACGGAGGGGAGTCCGGTCAAACCGAGGGGGTTTGAACGTGCGTTCGAGGGGGCAGACGAAAATCAGCGTCGTCATGGTCAGCTGGCATACCGGGCCGGTGCTGTTCGACGCGATCCGCGCCGCTCTTCAGGCGCCCGATGTCCACGAACTGATCCTGGTCAATCACGGCAACCCGGCCGACGTGGTCGAGCGCCTGGAGACCCTTGCCGACGAGCAGGAGCGTTTCCTCCTGATCCATTCCGGCGGCAATCTCGGCTATTCCAAGGGCTGCAATATCGGCGCGCGCATCGCGCGCGGCACCCATCTGCTATTCCTCAATCCCGACGCGATCCTGGTGCCCGGAGCGGCGGCGCGCATGGCCGAAACCGCCCAGGGCCTCGCCGATCCGTGGGTCGTCGGGGCGCGCATCCTCGATCGCGACGGACGCGAGCAGCGCGGCGGGCGGCGCGGCGATCTGTCGCTGGTCAGCGCCTTCCTCGGCTTCACGGGCCTGTCGCGCTTCGTGCCCGGGGTGCGCGACATCCATCGCGAGCGCGAACCCGTTCCCGCGATCCCGGTCGACACGCCGTGCGTGTCCGGGGCGGCGCTGATGATGAGCCGGACCGGCTATGACAGCATAGGCGGGTTCGACGAGACCTATTTCCTCCATGTCGAGGACATCGACCTGTGCCGGCGCGTGCGCCAGGCCGGCGGCCGGGTCCTGTTCGACCCCCACGCCGAGCTCGTCCATTACGGCTCGACGAGCCACGCCAGCATCTTCTTCGTTGAGCGTCACAAGGCGCACGGGCTCGTGCGCTATTTCTGGCGTTACGCGAGCCCGGTCGGGCGTATCGGCGTCGCTCTCGCGGTGCCGGTACTCTGGCTCGCCCTGATGAGCCGTGCCTTCCTGATCGCCGCGCGGCGCTGACAGCCTACGCCGCCGGCCGCGGGAAGGGGCCGGCCTTGGCGAGCATGGACTGGACCGGGTGCTTCAGCGCCTCGGTCTCCAGCCAGCGCGCGGTCTCGATCATCGCGTCGAGATCGATGCCGGTCTCGTAGCCGCCGCGTTCGAGCATGTAGACCACGTCCTCGGTCGCGACATTTCCCGTCGCCCTGGGGGCGAAGGGGCAGCCCCCGATCCCGCCCGCGCTCGCGTCGATCACGTCGACGCCCGCCTCGACGGCGGCGAAGACGTTGGCGAGCGCAGTATTGCGCGTGTTGTGGAAATGCATCCGCAGCCTCGCTTTCGGCGCGGCCTCGCGCACCTTGTCGTGACGCTCGCGCACGTCCCAGGGCGTGGCCACCCCGATCGTGTCGCCAAGCGCGATCTCGACTGCGCCGGCCGCCTCGGCGCGCCGGGCGAGCTCGGCGACGACGTCCGCACTCACCTCGCCCTCGAACGGATCGCCGAACGCGACCGAGATCGTGGCCGAGAGCGGGATGCCGGCGTCGTGGGCGAGGATGGCGATGCGGTCGAGCAGATCCGCGGTCTCCTCGGGAGAGGCGTTCTGGTTGCGCCGGCCGAAGCCCTCGCTGGCGACCATGACGAAATTGATCTCGTCGCACCGCGCCTCTATGGCGCGGCGCATGCCGCGCTCGTTGAGCGCGAGGCCGATATACTTCACGCCCTTGCCGCGCGGGACGCGCTCCATGATCTCGCCGGAATCGGCCATCGCGGGCACGAGCTTTGGATGCACGAAGCTCGCCGCTTCCATGCGCCTCACCCCGGCCGCGATCAGGCGCTCGACGAACTCGAGCTTCACCTCGGTGGGCAGCAGGGTGGGATCGTTCTGCAGCCCGTCGCGGGGACCGACTTCGACGATTTCGATTCTGCGGGTCATGCTGGGCTCTCGGTCTGCGGGCAGCCGCCGATGCGGAGGACGAGGAGGGATGTGGGGTCGCCGCGGCTGTAATTGAAGCCGGAAACCGCGTAGCGCGCGCACGCCGCGGCCTCAAGCCTCGCGCGCAAGGCCTGTGCCGCCTCGCGATCGGGCGCCTCGGCGAGGCGGGCGGTATCGAGGATCACGACGAGCGGGCCGCGGGAAGCCTCGAGCACGCCGGCGAGCTCGGAGACGTCGACGAGTTCGACATCGCCGCGCAGCGCGAAGACCAGGCTCGGCTCGGTATAGGTGGAGACGATCTGGGGGTCGCCGGCGAGCAGGCCGGTCCCGCCGAGTTCGCGCGTCAGCGCGCGGGTGAGGAAGAGTTCGCCGCTTGCGGGCAGGACGAGACCGCGTGCCACGACATGGAATGTGAGGGCGGCGAGGATCGCGAGCCCGAGCGCCGTCCAGCGCCTGGCCCTCACGGCCATGAAACCGGCCGCGAGCGTGCAGAGCACGAGCAGGACGCCGCCGGCGGCGGCGAGGGCCTGCGGGCCCTCGAAGCGGCGGGCCAGAGCGATGACCAGGCCGGCCAGCACCAGCGCGCCGAGCAGCGCGAGACCGGCGCCCAGCGTGCGCACCAGCGGGCGGGTGCGCGACAGCTCGGCCAGGCCCCAGCCGGCGAGGACGGCAAGTCCCGGCCAGGCCGGCAGGGTGTAGTGGGGCAGCTTGGTCGGCATCAGCTCGAACAGCACGAAGAAGGGCACCGCCCAGGCGAGCGCGAGGCGCGCGGCGCGCGCGCCGTCCCCGCCCTCGCGAAGCCCGCGCAAAGCCGCCGCCAGTCCGGCGGGCAGGAAGGCGATCGCGGGGAAGAACAGGACCGGCAGCAGGAGGGTGTGGGCGCCCGGCGGCGCGCCGTGGCCCTCGTGCCCGGAGGCGATCTTCGGCGCGACATCCCCGCCCAGCATGTCGGCGAGAAACTCCCCGCCCGTCGCGATCTGAACGGCGATCAGCCAGGGTGCGACGATGGCGGCGGCGAGCAGCGGTCCCGGCCAGTGAAGATAGAAGCGCCACCAGCCGGTGCGCCGCTCCCAGACGGACAGGGCGATCACGGCGAGGCCCATGGCGAGCGGGGCGACCGGGCCCTTGATCATCGCTCCGACGGCGACCGCCGCCCAGCCGGCGGCGGCCCAGGCCCCGGGGTGCGCGCCGGGATCGTCCGGCCGGGAGGCGGCAAGGCGCACCTTGACGAGGGAGAGGAAGGCGAAGGCGCAGGCGGCGGCGAGCGCGGCATCGGTCTTGGCGATCGCGCCCTCGGTGGCGAGCATGACGCTCACCGCGAACAGGCTCGCCCCGGCGAACGCCGCCCGGCGGCCGGCGAGGGCGAGGCCGGCGAGATGGACGGCGAGCGCGGCGAGCATGGTCCCCAGCAGCGAGGGCAGGCGCCAGGCCCAGATCTCCCGCGCGGCGGGATCGGACACCAGCGCGACGCTCGCGGCCTGCAGCCAGTAGATCGCGACGGGCTTCTTGTGGCGCGGCTCGTCCTGGAAGCGGATTCGGACGGGATCGCCGCTCTCCAGCATCTGCGCGGTCGCCTGGGCATAGCGCGCCTCGTCGCGGTCGATCACCGGCACGGTGAACAGTCCGGCGAGCGCGGCCAGCGCGGCCAGGGCCATGGCGATCAGCGCCGCGCGGGGCGGCGCGAGAAGGCGCTCGAATGCCGTCACCGAAAAAAATCCGTGCTTCGTGTGCGATTATGGGTATGAAACGCGGCGAAGCCGAGGACAAGCCGGACCGGCCTCCTCACAGCGAATAGCCAGGTGGTCATGGCCGACGCCCCCATCGCCCCGAGACTCTCCGTCGTCGCCCCGATGCACAACGAGGCGGGCAATGCCGCGCGCCTGGCCGGCGAGATCTATGCGGTCCTGCGCGAGATCGATCACGAGATCGTCTGCGTGAACGACGCGAGCACGGATTCCACCCTGTCCGAGCTTCAGGCGGCCAGGCCGGAGATCCCGAGCCTGCGCATCGTCAGCCACCGCAGGAATGCCGGCCAGTCGCGCGCGATCCGCACCGGCGTCATGGCGGCGCGCGCGGCCATCGTCGTGACGCTCGACGGGGACGGCCAGAACCCGCCCCAGGACATCCCGACCCTGTTCACCGCGCTGGTGCGCGCCGATGCGCCGGACGATCTCGCCATGGTCGCGGGCCGGCGGGTGGGGCGCAAGGACACGGCGTGGAAGCGCTTCGCCTCGCGCCTGGGCAACGGCATCCGCCGCCGGCTCCTGAACGACGATGCCGACGACACGGGCTGCGGGCTCAAGGCCTTCAAGCGCGAGGCGTATCTGCGCCTTCCCTATTTCGATCACCAGCACCGCTTCCTGCCGGCGCTGATGAAGCGCGAAGGCTTCAAGGTCGAGTTCCGCGATGTGGGCCACAGGCCACGCATGGCGGGGAAGTCGAAATACACCAATCTCGGCCGCCTTTTCGCCTCTTTGAGTGATATGCTAGGGGTTATGTGGCTCAACAGCCGGTTCCGGAACACCGGCGGCTGGGATGAGTTCTAGGGCGGCCCGGCTCCCGTGACAGGCTGACCGGCCCGCCCGTGTCGAGGGGGATTGGAGCCATGGCCAGTTCTGATGGCAGCGGTCTCTTCCTGGGCCTGACGGCGGCCGAACGCCGCCGCCGGCAGGGCGCAGGCCAGAAAAAAGGGGGTGGCATGTACGAACTGTTTCCGAAAATGATCATCGCGATCGTGGTCTACGCCGTGGTCGCGCTCGGCACGGGCCTCACCGCCGGTTCCGAGACCTTCACCGGCAACATGCACGAGTTCCGCGCGGGCAACTGCGCCGGCATGGAGACCGCGCCCGAGGGCGCCGTGGAGTGCACCCAGGGCGTGCTCTACTCGACGATCTTCACGATCCCGACGGCCGGCACGGACTGGCCGCTGACGCTGTCCGATCTCCTGATCACGCTCGGCCTCGTCATGCTGTTCCTGGAGATGCTGAAGGCGCCGGGCACGGGCAATGCGACGGTGTTCAACAACCTGCTCTCGACCGGGGTCTTCATCATCGCGATCCTGCTGTTCGTTCTGCAGCCGCTGTTCGCGACGTCGACCTTCTTCATCATCATGCTGATGACGCTGCTCGATACCGCGGCAGGCTGGTTCATCACCGTGATCGCCTCGCGGCGCGACCTCGCCGTCGGCGGAGAAGCCTGACCGCGTCACCGCGCACCGGGTAAAGGGGCCGCTCCGGGCATCCGGGGCGGCCCTTCCCGTTCCGCTTCAGACCAGGAGAAACAGCACGCCGAGGACCAGCGCGGCGTCGCCGGCGCGCACCAGGCCTGTGCGGATCGCCGTGCTCATGCCGTGCGCTCCAGCTTCGGCGCGGTGTAGGGGCGCACGCTCTCGCCGGCGCGCGCATAGGCGTCGCGATAGCGGCGGCGCTCGGTCTCGTCGGCCCGCAGCCCGCGCAGGCGCGGATAGGCCTGCAGGGCGATCAGGGTCGATCCGGCCGCCGGGCCGGCCGGGCGCGCAGGCGCACCCGGGCTGACGGGATGATCGCGCCGGGAGGCCGGGGCGGGCGCGCTGGCGCGGCGCTCGCCCGAGCCGGTCTCGGCATCGGCCCGCGCCGCGCGCTCCACGCGGGAGGGGCGGCGGGTCGGGACGGGCAGGTTGGGGCCGGTTGCTGCGATCATGGACATCTGATCGCAGGATGTGTGCCGCGATTAACCCGGCGTCAATGTCCGTAAATGAAGCGTAAACAGCCGGATTCCGGGCGGCCGGGCCGGATTCTGTGCCGAAACGGCACTTACTCGCCGGCGAGCCTGTCGAGCTTGGCGCGCATCGCCTCGAGCTCGGCACGCAGCGCCTTGACCTCGTCCTTCTCCGCGGCGGTCTTGTCGGCTTCCGGCGCGGCGGGCGCCTCGCCGGCCCGCGCGAACGGGGAGAACATGCCCATGGCCTGCTCGAACAGCGCCATGTTGCGCTTGGCCTGCTCCTCCATCATCGCCAGGGCCGGAGTCTTGGCGTTCATGGAGCCTTCGAACTTCTCGCGCAGCGCCTCCTGCTGGCGGGCCAGCGTCTCCATCGTGAGACGCAGATAGTCCGGCACGAAGGCCTGCATGGAATCGCCGTAGAAGCTGATCACCTGGCGCAGGAACTCCACGGGCAGGAGGTTCTCGCCCTTGCTCTCCTGCTCGAAGATGATCTGGCCGAGCACCGATCGCGTCAGGTCCTCGCCCGATTTCGCGTCCACGACCTGGAAGTCCTTGCCCGCCCGCACGAGCTCGCGCAGGTGATCGAGCGTCACGTAGCGGCTCGCCGACGTGTCGTAGAGACGCCGGTTCGCATACTTCTTGATGACGATGGTCTCGCCCTTGTCGGTCATCTGGTCCCTCCCGGGGCAGTCTCCGGCTCTGTCATCCGGACAAGGCTGCCATTCGTTTTCTTCGGCTCGACATGGCCGATCTCTGCGTTAATAAAGACAGGAGCGGGCGCACATTTGCTGCGCGCGCGCTGAGGTCTTTGCGGCGCAGCATAAACGGACTTCTCAGGCAGGGACAGAGAGGAATCCATCATGGCGAGAACGGCACTGGTCACGGGCGGAACCCGCGGAATCGGAAAGGCGATCTGCCTCGCGCTGAAGCGGGCGGGCCATCGCGTCGCCGCCAATTACGCCGGCAATGACGAGGCCGCCAAGGCCTTCCGCGAGGAAACCGGCATTCCCGTATTCAAGTGGTCGGTCGCCGATTACGAGGCCTGCAGGGACGGCATCGCCAGGGTCGAGGCCGAACTCGGCCCGGTGGAGATCCTGATCAACAATGCCGGCATCACCCGCGACGTGCCGTTCCACAAGATGACGCCGGACCAGTGGCGCGAGGTGATCGACACCAATCTCTCCGGCGTGTTCAACATGACCCACCCGGTCTGGAACGGCATGCGCGATCGCGGCTTCGGGCGGATCGTTACCATCTCCTCGATCAACGGCCAGAAGGGCCAGTTCGGCCAGGTCAACTATTCCGCCGCCAAGGCCGGCGATCTCGGCTTCACCAAGGCGCTCGCCCAGGAGGGCGCGAAGAAGGGGATCACCGTCAACGCGATCTGCCCCGGCTATATCGCGACCGACATGGTGATGGCCGTGCCCGCCGAGGTCCGCCAGAAGATCGTCGAGCAGATCCCGGTCGGACGGCTCGGCGAGGCCGAGGAGGTCGCGCGCGCGGTCCTGTTCCTGGTCTCCGACGAGGCCGGCTTCGTCACCGGCTCGACCCTGACCGTGAACGGCGGCCAGTACCTGGTGTGAGCCGGACGTTTCCGCGCTGCAGTCCGCGCCCCGATTTCGCCCCACTGGCGGGCTAGACCTCGCCACCATGTTCAGGGGTCTTCTCGCAAGCCTGGCGATCGGCGGTGTCCTCGCGGCGCTGCCCGTTGCCGGGGCCGACGCGCAATCCAATCCGCTCTCCCGACTGGTCGGCCGCGACGCCGAACGCCAGGCGGGATCGGTGTGGTTCGAGCGCGCCGACGGACGCGGCCGGTTCATCTTCGACCGCACCGGGCGCCCGGCCCTGATCCTTCCCGAGGGTTCCGACGAGGTGATCGCGGTCTATCCCGCCCGCGCCTCGGGCGGCGGCGAGGTCTGGCAGAGCGATACCGGCCGGGTGGTCCTGCGCTTCTCCAATCTCGGCGGAGCGACCTATTTCCCGCCCGACGCGCCGGACGGCGTGATTGCCGACCCCGTGGGCGAGGCGCGCCTCATCGCCGCCGAGCCGGCCTCGGCCGAGGAGCTGCAGCGTGCCGCCCGGCGCATGGTGGACTCGCTCGCGAGCCGCGCGCGCCGCGAGGTCAGCGCCGAGGTGCTCGATGCCGGGCCCGGCGCCAACGCCTATATCATCGACGCGATGCGCATGGTGGCCCGCGCCGCCGACGACACGCCGCGCCGCGCGCTGCGCGATCTCGAGGTCGTGCGCATAGGCGTCGGCGAGGCCCCGCGCGCGGACTATTCCGGCGGCGTGCTCGACATCTCGGTCAATCCCGCGATGGGATATGGCGGCCGCCCGAGCTCGGGGTTGATCCAGCGCGAGCTGGAGCGGGCCGGATAGGGCGAGCGCGTGAGAGTCCACTCTCACCGGCTTCCGACTCCTACTCCTACGACTACTACAGCTCTCCTGCTCCGCCGCCGATCGTATCCTCGCGCGCCTGAACGCGGCGGCACGCGCGCGCCTGCGATGAGAAACAGCGAGGGCGATCATACCAGCGCCCGGGCAGGGCGGGGATAAGGCGTGTCTCTCCCCGACCCGCGGGCGGGCGGGGAAGGGGGATGTGAGCCGCCCGTATCGCGCGCATCAACAGAATCAACACGCTAGACTAGACGAATCCGGCAACCTCTGCGTATCGTCTCTCCGGCAACCGCCCGGGGGAGAGCGCAGATGAGCTTCAAGGACAGGATCGGCGACGTCGCCCGGCGCCTGGAAATGGTCAAATCGCGCAGCGATCTCGGCGAGGAGGCGACGAAGACGGCCGTCGTCATGCCCTTCCTGGCCGCGCTCGGCTACGACATCTTCAACCCGGCCGAGGTCCAGCCCGAGTTCACTGCGGATGTCGGCACCAAGAAGGGCGAGAAGGTCGATTTCGCGATCTTTCTCGACGACAGGGTCGAGATGATCATCGAGGCCAAGCCCTTTTCCTGCGCGCTCAAGGATGCGCAGTACAGCCAGCTCTACCGCTATTTCGGCGTCACCGATGCGCGCATCGCGCTGCTCACGAACGGCGCGGAATACTGGTTCTTCACCGATGTCGACGCGACCAACCGGATGGACGAGAAGCCTTTCTTCAAGTTCTCGCTGGAGGTCTACGACGAGGCCGATCTGCGCGAGCTGGAGAAGTTCGCCAAGGAGAGCTTCTCCATCGAGCAGGTCCAGGCCACGGCGGCGAGCCTGAAATACACCCGCCTCGCCGCGCAATACATCAGTCAGCAGATGGCCGAGCCGGACGAGGAATTCGTCAAGCTCGTCGCGCGCAGCGTCTATGACGGACGCCTGACCGCCAGCGTCGTCGAGCGCATGACGCCGTGCGTGAAGCGCGCCTTCGACGACATCATCCGCGCTCGCGTGCGCTCGCGCCTCGAAGTCGCGCTCGGCGAGGACGAGGAGGAGATGGTCGAGGCGCAAGAGCCCGAGATCGCGGGCGACGACGGCATCGTCACGACCGAGGAGGAGCTGCAGGCCTTCTACATCGTGCGCGCCATCGCCGCCGAACTCGTCGACCCCTCCCGCATCGCGATCCGCGACCAGAAGAGCTATTGCGGCATCCTGTTCGACGACAACAACCGCAAGCCCATATGCCGCCTCGGCTTCGACGGCCGCCAGAAATGGGTCATCCTGTTCGACGAGAACAAGCAGGAGACGCGGGTGAACGTGGACAGGCCGGAGGATTTGTATCGTTATGGTCCAGCACTAAGGACCGTCATCGAAAGCTATAAGAGGGGGTAATGAGCGTGTCATTTGATTTCGAGGTAATCGATAAAAAGACAAACATATATGTCGTATATGCTGGTCGCCAGAGAAAATATTTACAGGATTTTCTAATCAATAACAGGGTATATCTCGACCTTCCTCTTTCTGGTGTTGATATAAATATTGCTTCAAGCCGTGAAAATGCTCGGAGAGCGGCCCGTGGTGCGCATGCGATAAAGAGGCGTTTAAATGGAGACAAAGATTTTGAGATACCCCCTTCGCTTGCAGATTTGTCGGGTGATCCTATCAAGGCGCCAAAGCATTTGAACCAACTTGTTGGCTCGATAGTCAAATTGTTTGCAAATGCAAAAGTTGGTGATCTGATCGTCACGCCAGATGCGGGGATGTACGGTACTGTCTATTTTGGGCGCATAGACGCACCGTTCCATCCGGATGATAGGCTTGTTCTTAATGAATATGATGGCTATAGCGCGCCATATCGTCGCGTTCGCTGGCTCAGGTCTGATGTTGAAAAAAGGGCTCTTCCCAAGGACATTGTAAAGTATGTCCAGAAACCACCAGCTGTAGGAAAAGTAAAGGTTGATGAAATAACATCAAAATTTTTTGATTTTGCATTTTATTCTTACATTTATGGAGATATTTCGAGAATAATTTTTGATGCTCCAAATTACACAGGTAGAGATTTTTATGAACTCGACAGTTCAATAACGTTAATACAATTTTTGCTTGCATCGTATAGCATGGACTCAGAATCGTTCGTTGCGGCTCTTATGCGAGCTTCAAGCATCGATCAGTTCGTAAGTCTCCATCGAGGCCGAGAGGGCGTGCTGCGAGCTTCTATGGAGTTCCACTCTCCGGGCTGGTTTGACGTCAAGCGAAGGTCTGCCGCCTTTGCCCTATTTGCCGCGATCATACTCTCCTCTTCTTCGGACAAATGGATCGAGACGGCAGACCGCTTTGTGTCTGAAGCTGCCCTCGAGGGGGGCGAGGCCCACGCCGCAGCAAGTGCGGCGCGAGATCGCGTCGAGGCGTTCAGCCGGGTGCTTCCCCGAGAGTTCTCGCTCGAGTTGGATGATCTGAGAGAGGAGGCGGAGAGCGAGGTGGGTCTCCGAGCCTCGGTCCACCGGGGGCCAAAATGATCGGCGTATTGTGTGGGCTTATAAGGTCTCTGGCACGCTTCCTTGCGAAGCCGCAAATCCCGCTATGGATACATATTTTCGGCTATGGCCTAACGGTATTCCTTACGCTTTGGCTATCTCCTAACATACAAAAAACGTTTGAAGGAGAGAGGGTTAGGTCCGAGTATGTTATAAATCAATTTGAAAAACTCTCTGCGGACACGCACGAAACACTGCGGCTTGTGCGTGTTTACTCAGATGGTGAGTTTCCGCTTGAGCAAAGGCGGGATGCAAGGCGTCGACTGCTAGAAATTCTAACCAGTTTGAACTGGAGGGCAGTAGAGCTTAGCGTTATAGTTGGTAGCGAAGAGGAATTAGTGATTTCTAGCTATCAAAATGCAGTGATAAATATGATTCAAAGTATTGAATCGGAAAATGAATCGGAATTCGTAGAGGCCTATCATCAGTTCAACTTGCAATCGATGGAGCTGATGAATGCGCTATCGAGGCATGCGAACTTAGACCGCATTAGCCGAGAGTTTTTGGAACAACAGGCTGCCAGTCAGTAGGCAGACCATATCTCTTCTAGAAAGATCACCCCGGCCCCGGCTCCCACCCCTCGTTCGCCATCTCGAAGCCGTCGAACTGAAAGCCTGGCGCCACGAGGCAGCTGACGAGGACCCAGTCCCCGAGCGGTTCGGCCTTCTGCCAGGCATTGGCGGGAACGAGGGCTTGCGGGGTCTCGCCCCCGGCGAGATCGGGGCCCACGCGCAGGGCGCGGGCGGTCTCGCCGTTGTCGGAGATCGTCAGGGCGAGCGGGCCGCCGGCGTGCCAGAGCCAGACCTCGTCGGCGTCGACGCGGTGCCAGGCGCTGGCCTCGCCGGCCTTCAGCAGGAAATAGATCGCGGTCAGGCGCGAGCGCCCGTCCGGGCCGTCCGGGGCGCGGTAGGTCTCGACATAGTGGCCGCCCTCGGGGTGGGGCTGCATGGCGAGGCGCTCGACGATCTCCTCGGGCGTGAGGCCGGAAAGGGCGTCCTGCGCCATCTCAGAACGCGTCCTTGCGCTTGCGCAGCTCGGCGAAGACCTCCACGTCGGAGGCGTCCTCCATGCCCAGCTCGCGCCGGATGTGCTCGTCCTCGGGGCGCAGGAAGGGATTGGCGCCGCGCTCCGCGTTCACCGTGCTGGGCACGGTCGGCTTGTCCTGGGCGCGCTTTTCCCGCGCGTTCTCGACATAGGTGCGCAGCAGCGCGTTGTCCGGATCGACGGTGAGGGCGAACTCGCCGTTCTTCAGCGTGTATTCGTGGCCGCAATAGATCGAGGTGTCGCCGGGCAGGTGCTTGATGCGCTGCAGGCTCGCCAGGAACTGCCTGGCATCGCCCTCGAACATGCGCCCGCAGCCCAGGTTGAACAGCGCATCGCCGGTGAAGACGGTGTCAGCCTGCGGGAAGTAGAAGGCGATGTGGCCGCTGGTATGCCCGCCGACATCGAGCACCTCGGCCTCCATCTCGCCGAGCCTGACCCGGTCGCCGTGCCCGACCGGGGTGTCGACATGGCCGATCTTGTGCGTCTCGGCCCGGGCCGCGACGACCCTGGCTGCGGTCTTCGCGCGGATGGCGTCGTTGCCGCCGGCATGGTCCCAGTGATGGTGGGTGTTCCAGATCTCGTCGATCGGCCAGCCGATCTTTTCCGCCTCCTCGAGGATGGTCTGCGCGTCCGGCGTGTCGACGATCGCCGTGCGCCCGGTCTTCGAGCAGCGGATCAGATAGGCGTAATTGTCTTCCAGACACGGGATGACGTGGACGTCGAGCGGCATGGAAAATCCCTTTTCGAATCTGCGTGCCGGCGGTGTGGCGGCGCGAGGGTGCGCAGCCTATCATCGCCAACGTTCCGCTTTGAAGCCGCGTTCCGAAGGACGAGCCTGAGCCCATGCGCACCGATGCCCTGGAGATCGAGCGATTCTACCGCAGCGTCCGCGGCCGGGCCGCGCGCGACATGGCGCTGCGCCGGCTCGCCGCGCTGTGGCCGGACGCCGCCGGTCTCGACGTGCTCGGCTACGGCTATGCCGGGCCCTATCTGGAGAACTTCCGTGCGGGCGCGCGGCGCACGATCGCCTACATGCCGGCGAGCCAGGGCGCGGTCGTCTGGCCCGATGGCGGGCGCGAGGCGAGCCTGACCGCGCTCGGCGAGGAGACGCGCCTGCCCTTCGCCGAGGCGATGTTCGACCGCATCGTGCTCGTCCATGCGCTGGAGGAGGCGGGCGATCCGCACCGGCTGTTGCGCGAGCTGTGGCGGGTGATGGCCCCGGAGGGGCGCATGGTGATCGTCACCGCCCACCGCGCCGGGCTCTGGGCGCGCGCGGAATCCACCCCGTTCGGCCATGGCCGTCCCTGGTCGAAGCGCCAGCTCACCCGGCTTCTCACCGATGCGCTGTTCGAGCCGGTGGCCTGGGCGCACGCCCTCTACACCCCGCCCTGGAGCTGGACCTGCGGGCCGCGTGCGGCGGAGAGCTTCGAGGCGATGGGGGAGAAGATGTTCAACGCCTTCGGCGGACTGATCCTGGTGGAGGCCGTCAAGCATGTCGGCGCGGTGCGTCCGGGCGGCAGTCCGGTGCACGCGCGGGCCAAGCGGCTTGAAGGACGGGTGGGGGCCGGGCTATCTCCCGCCCCGCGGCGTCCATACGGGGGCGCGCGCAGCACACGCCAACAGGATTCGAGGACACGATGACGCTTTCCCCCCGCCCCGGCCTTCTCGACATCACGCCCTACAAGCCGGGCGCGAGCGCGCCGAAAGGGGCGATCAAGCTGTCCTCCAACGAGAACGCGCTCGGCGCGAGCGAGAAGGCGGCCGAGGCGTTCAGGAACGCCGGCGACAAGCTCCATCTCTATCCCGATGGCGGCGCGAGCAAGCTGCGCGAGGCGATCGGGCAGGAAGAGGGCATCGATCCGGCGCGCATCGTGTGCGGGGCGGGCAGCG
Organism: Marinicauda algicola; assembly: GCF_017161425.1. Taxonomy (GTDB): domain Bacteria; phylum Pseudomonadota; class Alphaproteobacteria; order Caulobacterales; family Maricaulaceae; genus Marinicauda; species Marinicauda algicola. The sequence continues at coordinate 3,038,263 of NZ_CP071057.1, forward strand.
ACGAACTCCTGCAGCTCATCGGCCGGGCCTATCTCGAGCCCGGCGACAAGGTGGTGCAGAACGAGTACGGCTTCCTGGTCTACCGCCTCGTCGCGCTGCAGTGCGGGGCCGAGCTCGTCAGCGCGAAGGAGACCAACTACCGCGCCGACGTGGACACCCTGCTCGAGGCGGCCGGGACGGATGCGAAGATCGTCTTCCTGGCCAATCCGAACAATCCGACCGGGACCTACATCCCCGAGCGCGAGGTGAGGCGCCTGCGCGAGAACCTGCCCGAGGACACGCTCCTGGTGCTCGACAGCGCCTATACCGAGTTCGTCGACGAGCCCGACTACACCTCCGGAATGGCGCTGGTGGACGAGTACGCCAACACCGTCGTCACGCGCACCTTCTCCAAGATCCACGGGCTTGCCGGCGTGCGCCTGGGCTGGATGTACGGACCGGCCGAGATCGTCGACGTCATCCACCGCGTGCGCGGGCCGTTCAACGTGAACCTGCCGGCCATCGAGGCCGGGACCGCGGCGATCCGCGACCGCGCCTTCATGGCGAAGTCGAAGGCGCACAATGACCAGTGGCTCGCCTTCCTGCAGCAGCAGATCGGCGGGCTCGGCTACGAGGTCACGCCCTCGGTGTGCAATTTCGTGCTGGTCCACTTCCCCGACGAGCCGGGGCGGAGCGCGGCCGATGCCGACCGTTTCCTGCAGCAGCGCGGCCTCGTGGTGCGTCCCCTCCAGCCCTACGGCCTGCCGAACGCGCTGAGGATCACGGTGGGCGACGAGGACGCGAACCGCAGGGTGGTCGAGGCGCTGGCGGCGTTCGCGGGGACCTGACCGGGAACCGGTCAGCCCGCCACCGGCCCGACGCTCCCGATCCGGGCGGGGCCCAGGAATATCCCGCCGTCCTGGAAGCGCAGGGGCAGGGCGATGCCCGCATCGCGGCGCGGGGCCATCATGGCCGCCAGGCGCAGCGCGTCGCCCTGGCCGGGCTCGACGAGGCCGGCCTCGACCATGGCGTCGACGAGGCTGTCGGGGTCGGCGATCACCACCGAGAGCCGGCCAGCCGGGCGCAGGGCCGCGTCGAGGCCGAGCTCGCCCGTGCCGCCGAGATCGGCCGGCCCCCAGTCCAGCTCGGCCGCGCGGACCAGGAGCTCGCCCCGCGCCGCGGCCCAGTCGGCCGCATCGCCTTCGCGCGCGAGCGCGCTCCACTGCGTCACCGCGCCGTCGAAGCGCAGGGCCCCGGCCTCGGTGCCGAACACGGCGGCCAGGCGCGGCGGCAGGATCGCCGGGGCGAAGTCGACGCCGAGCGCCTCGAAGCGGGCGGTGAGCCGGTCCTCGCCGTTTATCTCGGCGGTGAGGGCGAGGCTGTCGAGGCGGCTGAGCGCGGGCTCCGGGCCTTCGATCGCGTCGAGCGCGGCCTGTTCCAGCTCGATGCCGATGCGCTGGGTGCCGGCGCGCGAGGAATTGATCGACAGCCGGGCGAGGGCGGCGCTCGCCTCGTAGAGGGCCGGGCGCCCGCCGGCCTCGGCCGCGAGCGTCATCGGTCCGCCGAGCGTGACGATCCAGTGGTTGAAGTTCCACGGCATGGCGCTCGCCGAGAGCCGGGAAAAGCGGGCCTGCCAGCCGCCGTCGGCAGGCGGCGCGGCGATGTCGGGATCGCGCACGTCCAGCGTGAAGCGCAGCGGGTAGCCGCCGACGCGCATCGGCCCGTGCCCGATCTCGTAGCCGGCCAGCTCCTGCTCGGCGATCCAGGCATCGGCCCATTTGCGGATCTCGCCGGCGGCGTAGATCCAGTAGGCGGTATAGGCCGCGATCGCGACGAGCAGCACCGCGAACGGAAGCAGCAGGACGATCCGGGACGACCGGCCGCCCTCGCGCGAGAGCAGGAAACCCATCATGCGCGGTCCTCCGCCATCAGCCGGTCGCTGGCGTCCTCGATGCGGGCCTGCAGGCTCGCCATGAACGCCTCCTTGGGAAGTCCGGGCGGGATGGCGGGCAGGAACTCGATGACGATGGTGCCGGGCCTGAACGCCAGGCCCGAGCGCGGCCAGTGCAGCCCGGAATTGAGCGCCACCGGGACGCAGGAAACCTTCATCGCCGCGTAGAGGCCGGCCACGCCCGGCTTGTAGCTCTCGCTCTCGCCGGGCTTCACCCGCGTGCCCTGCGGGAAGATGACGATCTGGCGGCCCTCGGCGGCGCGCTCGCGGGCCTGCTTGAGCATGTCGCGCAGGGCCTTGGAGCCCGCCGAGCGGTCGACGGCGATATTCCTCAGCTTCATCGCGTACCAGCCGAAGACCGGCAGGGCCTTGAGTTCCTTCTTCAGGATGATCGCGGGATCGTCGAGAATGGTCCACAAGGCCAGGGTCTCGAACATGGACTGGTGCTTCGAGGCGATCAGCGCGCCGCCCCCGGGCAGGTGCTCGCGCCCGCGCACCTCGTAGGTGACGCCGCAGAACAGCTTCAGTCCGAAGAAGACCAGCCCCAGCCAGGCGCGGAAGCAGGCGAGCGCCCAGGAGCGCGGCCCGACAAGGCTCGGCGCGCAGAGAAGGCCCATCACGACCATCAGCCCGTACATCCAGATCACGAAGACGGCCGAGCCGATCACCCGCATGCGATTCCCCTACTCGCGCCGCCTGGCGACGGCCTCGCGCGCATATACCGCGGCGTATTTGAAGAATTCCACCCCCCAGCGCCGCGCGGTGCGCAGATCGGCCCAGGGCGGCGGGCTCTCCACCGGGAAGGCGGCGAGACTGACGCCCGGCATCGCGGCCTGCAGCTCCAGCAGGGCCCGGGGCATGTGATAGTCGCTGGTCACCACGATCAGGCTGTCGAAGCCGTTGCGGCGCGCCCAGTCCGCGGCTTCTTCCGCGTTGCCGATCGTGTTGGCCGCTTCCTGGCCGACATCGATGCAGCACTCGAACAGGTCGCGCGTCGCGCCGGAGGCCGCGCGCACCGCATCGAGGCCGACATCGGGATTGGCCCCGGAGATCAGGAGGCGCTCGCCGCGGCCCCGGGAGAGCAGCTCGACCGCGGTCACGACGCGGCCCTCCCCCCCGGTCAGCGCGACGATGCCGTCCGCGCGGGCGGCCTCGCGCGCGTCCAGCGTCACCCCGGCGCGCACGAACAGGGCGAAGCCGACGAGCACGGCGACGACCACGACGAAGGCGATGAATCGCAGAAATGAAAGCAGGGCGGACATGGCGGTCGCGTCACACTCCGTCTCGGGCCATCCAGACCGGCAAGGCTCGCCCGGCCTCGTGGCAAGTGTGGGGCGAAACTGCGCTCATGACCAACGCGACCTGAGCGCGCTGTCCACGGCCGTGCGCGCGGCGAGCGCAGCGATCAGTCCCGAGGCGAGCGCGGCGAAGGGGGGAATGGCGATCGCGCCCCAGCCGAGCTCCAGGCTCGGCAGGAAGAACAGCGCCCCGGCCGTGCCCCCGGCATAGGCGAGCGCGAAGGCGGCGAGCGAGGCGCCGATCGCCCCGGCGAGCCCGGCCTTCAGCCCCAAGAAGAAGAAGCGGCGCTGGAACAGGCCGGCGATGAAGCGGTCGCGCGCCCCGACCAGGTGCAGCGCCTCGGCCACGTCCCAGCGTGCGGCCAGGGAGGCCCGCGCGGCGAAGGCCACCACCGCGGCCGCCGCGATGGTCAGCAGCACGACGAGCCCCAGGGCGAAATAGCGCACCGCCGCGGCCGCGCGCTCGACGGCGGCGGCCCAGTTGCCGTGGCGGTCGACGATGATCTCGTAGGGCGCGTCGGCCAGCAGCGCCTCGAAGGCGCCGGGCGCCGGCGGGTTCTCCGGATCTATGGTGATCGCGACGAGGCGCGGTACGGGCAGGTCCTCGGGCAGGCCGCCGGAGCCGAGCCAGGGCCGCAGCAGGGCCTCGGCTTCGGCCCGGCTCCTGACATCGACCTCGACCACGCCGGGCAGGGTGGCGATGCGCGCCCCGGCCTCGGCGGCGTCGGCATCGGCGTCGCGGCCCTCGCCGGGCAGCACCTGCAGCGTGATCTCGTCGGTCAGCTGCTGCGTCCAGCCCTCGCTCGCCCGCCAGGCCCCCGCCGCGCCGAGCGCGGCCAGGCAGGCGAGGAAGACCAGGATCGCCGCGACGGCGAAAAGCGGCCGGTCCCGGCCCGCATCGGGCGGCAGGAGCGGGGCGGATTTCACCTTCCCCTCGCTCATCGCGGGCCTCCCGTCGTCTCGACATGGCCGTCGACGATCTCCAGCACCGGCACGTCGAGCGAGCGCACGAGCGCGATGTCGTGGCTCGCGATCAGCACCGTGGTGCCGAGCTTGTTGAGTTCGACGAACAGGCGCAGCAGCCGGCGCGCCATTGCCGGATCGACATTGCCGGTCGGCTCGTCCGCGATCAGCAGGTCGGGCTTGGAGACCACCGCGCGCGCGATGGCGGCGCGCTGCTGCTCCCCGCCCGACAGGGTCGGGGGATAGGCCTCGATGCGGTCGCCGAGGCCGACCCAGTGCAGCAGCTCCTCCACGTCCTCGGCGTAGGAGCGGCGCGCCTGGCCGGCGACGCGCAGCGGCAGGGCGATGTTCTCGAACACGGTGAGATGGTCGAGCAGGCGGAAATCCTGGAACACCACGCCGATGCGCTTCCTGAGATCGGGCATCGCATCGCGGGGCATCAGCGCGGTGTCGCGCCCGAACAGGGAGATGAAGCCCGACGAGGGCCGCTCGGCGAGCTGGATGAGTCTGAGCAGCGATGTCTTGCCCGCGCCGGACGGTCCGGTCAGAAACTGGAAACTTCCACGCGGTAAATCGAAACTGACATCGCGCAGGACTTCCGGCCCGCGCCCGTAGCGCATGGAGACGCTCTCGAAGCGCACGGCGGGCGCCTCGGCGAGCGGGGTCTCCTCTTGGGGGGCGGGGCGCCCGTCTTCAGCCATGGGTGAGAGCCGGCCTCGTTCGCTCGGGACTGGAAGAAAAGGTGCGAAGCAGACTATGCAAGAGGACAAAGGCTGTCGTCCATGATCGTCACGTGCCCCAGCTGCGATGCGAAGTACCGGGCCGAGCCGGAAGCCCTGGCGCGCCGGCACGGGCGCGTGCGCTGCGCGGGCTGCGGTCATGTCTGGACGGTCGAGGACGAGGCGCTGGTGCTCGAACAGCCCGCCGAGGCGAAGCCGGCGTCCGAGCCCGAGGAACCGAAGAAGCCCCACGAGGTGATCCGCCAGCGCGCCGAGCAGCGCCGCAAGACCGCGCGCGTGGCGACCGAGGGCGCGGGCTGGGCCGGCGTCGCGGCGCTGTTCCTGGTGGTGCTCGCGGGCGCCTGGCTATTCCGCGTCGACGTGGTGCAGACCTTCCCGCGCGCCGCCAATGTCTATGCCAGTGTCGGCGTGCCGGTGAACCCGCACGGACTGGAGGTCGCCGATCTCGCGGTCGAACGCACCCAGGAGAATGGCGTGCCGGCGATCGCGATCGAGGGCGATGTCGTCAACATCACGGGCCGGGTGCGCGAGACCGTGCCGCTGCGCGCCGCCCTGCTCGACGCGGACGGGGCGATCCTGGTGGAGTGGACGGTGCTGCTGGAGAGCCCGGAACTCGCCGGCGGCGCGCTCGAGCGCTTCCGCACCGTCCTGCCCGATCCGCCCGAGGGCGGCGCCGAGGTTCTGGTCGAGCTGGCGCCGGGTGCCAGCGCGGAACCGATCGCCGGAGGCGAGTAGCGCGCGGGCGCGAAAGGGCGTTTCCCCCACACAAAGAGTCCTCCCGGCTCGGCGCGCGTCGCGCCTGGACGGAATGACGCTCTGAACGGGATCGTGGGGCGAGACGCGCCCCTCAGAACCGCTCCAGCAGGCGCTCGATATAGTCGAGTTCGTCCTGCGGGCGGCCCTGCTCGGCGGCGCGGCGGCGCAGTTCTTCCAGGATGTCGCGCGCGCGCTGGCGTTCGGCTTCGCTCGGCACGTCGACATCGCCGGGCCCGCGTCCGCCCTGGCCGCGCCCGAGCGGATCGGTTTCGCCCTGGCCCTGCTCGGCCATCAGCGCCTCGGCCAGCTCCCCGGCGGCTTCGCGGATCTGCTCGATCGCCTCGTCCTGTAGCGCGAGGGCGCCGCCGAGTTCGCCCTGCTCGAGCGCACGTTCGGCCTCCTCCATCGCCTCGCGGGCCCGATCGAGCGCCTCGCGCGCGTCCTCCTCGGTGATGCGGCCTTCCAGCTCCCCGAGCCGGTCGGCGAGCGCGCCCTGGCGCCGCGCGAGTTCGAGTTCGGTGAGTTCGCCGCCGCCTCCCGCACCGTCCCGGCGTTCGCGCTCGCCCTGGCCGAGCGGGCGCTCCTCGCCGTCGGGGCCGAGCGTGTAGGGTTCGCTGATGCCGGGCTCGCCGGCCGGCGGGCCGTTGCGCGGGCGACTGCCTTGCGTCCCTCCGCCCTGGGCCTGGTTCTCCTCGAAGGTGTCTTCCATCAGCTCGCGCTGCTCGCCGATCTGCTCGCCGAGTTCTTCCAGCGCCTCCTGCAAAGCGCGCGCGAGCGGGCTGTCGCCCTGGCCGCCGCCGCCCGAGCCGAGCTGCATCTGCAGGTTCCGCAGAAGCTCCATGAGCTGGGCGAGGGCCTGGCGCGCGCCCTCGGTGTCGCCGAGCTCGGCGGCCTCGCGCAGCGCGTCGAGCAGCTCCTGCAGCATGTCCGCGCTCATCGCGTTCATGCCCGAACCCCGGCCCTGGGCCTGCTGCTGCTCCTGCAGCGCCTCGCGCGCGAGGGCGGCGAGATAGTTCTCCATCGCCCGCTCGTAGGCGTCGAACAGGGCGGCAAGCTCGCTCGCATCGGCGCCGCGCGCCATGGCGTCGTTGAGCGCCCGCTCGGCGGCCTCCAGCGCCGCGCGCGCATCGGCAAGCGTGCCAAGCTCGGCCCTGAGTGCGATCTGCCAGAGATCGTCGTCGAGATGGGAGAGGCTCTCGCGCTCGCGCGCCCGGCGCACTTCGTGGACGGCCGTGCGAAGGCCCATATAGACGACCGGGTCGTCGAAATAGCGCGCCGGCGCATCGCTGATCGCGTCGAGCGCCAGAGCGAGGCGCTGCACGGTCTCGGGCGCGCGCTCGATCCTGAGTTCCGGCTGGTCGTCGAGGAAGATCGTCCCGCCGAGATCGCCCGGACCGGTCACCGGTTCGGGCGGCGGGGCGGTCACCGGCGCATACTCGGATGCGGTTGCCAGGAAGCCCTTGCGCTCGGCCGCGACGGCGCGCGCGAGCGGATCGAGGAAGATGCGCTCGGGCAGCGTCATCTCGTAGCGCGCACTGACCCCGGCCTGCCCGGCCCCGTCTGCGCCCGCGATGCGGATGGCGACGCGCTCCCCGGCAAGGCGGTGGCGGGCGACGTCGATGCCGGCGCGGTAGAGATCCCCGCCCTGTGCCGTCACGGCGCCGGGCGCGATCTCGATGCTTTCCCACTCGGCGATCTCGCCGCCGGCCGCCTCGGGCTCGGGCGCGAGGTGGAGGGCGAAGGTCTCGACGCCGTAATCGTCGCGCGCGACGAATTCGAGCTCGAGCCGGCCCTCCGCATCGCCTTCGGGCTCGGCGGCGAGGGCGAGGTGAGGCGGCAGGTCGGGCCGCGCGGTCAGGCGCACCCGCTCGGCGAGCGGGCCGGCGCGCACCACGATCTCGCCGCTTGCCGTGACGGGGGCGCGGATCTGCCAGACCGTCTCGTCGATGCGCTCGATGTCGGCCTGCGCGCCCGTGACGCGCGGCGGGCGGCTGGTGCCGGAAAGGCGCGCGGCGAGCACCGAGCCCTGCGGCACCTCGGCCTCGCGCCGGTTCCTGAGATAGAGGGTCGGTTCCCCGGTATAGGCGGGCGGCTCGATCCAGAGGTCGGCGACGGCCCGTCCCGTTCCACCCGACAGCGCGCGCGGCGCGAAGGCGTCCACGACCCGGAAGCGCGCGAGATCGCCCGCCAGGAACACGCCCGCGGCGATGACGAGCATGGCCGAGACGCGCAGCCCGTAGGGGTCGAGACGCGCCCAGGCCGCCCGCGGACGCCGGGCCCGCGCGCCCTTCAGGCGCTTTGCCATGCGGGCGCGGTGGGCCTGCCAGAGCGCCGCGTCCCCGGCGGAGGGGCGGTCACGCAGGGCTTCGAACTCGCGGTGCTCGAGCCCGCTATCGGCCTCCACCCTTCGCTCGGCCTCCGTGCGCGTGGGCCAGCGAAAGCCGCGGGCCGCGCGCCGGGCGAGAAAGCCCGCCCCGCCCGCGAGCGCGAGCAGCATCAGGGCGCGCAGCGGATCGCCGAAACGCTCGAACAGGCCGAACAGGGCGAGGATGAGGTACAGGGCGAGCGCGCCCAGCGGCGCGGCGAGCACCGGGGCGGCGCGCTCCCAGATCAGGGCGGCGCGGGCGATGAACAGTGAGCGTCGAGGCGCCATGGGGCGAAACCTAGCGCGTCCGCGCGCGCTTCGCACCGGGGGAGAACATCGCTAGCGGCGCTCGCCGCCGTCCTCGTTCCCGGTCTCCCCGCCTTCGTGTTCGCGCTCGGCCGGCGTGCGCTCGTCGGGGCCCCAGACCGGGGGCGGACGTTCGAGATCGCCGCGAATGCCGCAGCCGGCAAGCCCGATCGCGCAAAGCCCGAGCACGAGAATGGCGTAGCGTTTCATCTTCCTCACCCCTTCAGGCGGTCCTTCCAGACCGCGATCTGCTCCTTCACCCGCACCGGACTCGTCCCGCCCTGGCTCGTCCGGCTCTCCATCGAGGCGCGGGCGGACAGGACCTCGAACACGTCCTTCGTGATGCGCGGCTCGACGGCCTGCATCTCGTCCAGCGGCAGCTTCGAGAGCGGCAGGCCCTTCTTCTCCGCCGCCTTCACGATAGATCCCGAGACGTGGTGCGCCTCGCGGAAGGGCAGGCCGAGCTCGCGCACCAGCCAGTCGGCGAGATCGGTGGCGTCCGAATAGGCTTCCCCGGCAGCGGCTTCGAGCACGTCGCGGTCGAAGCTGATATCGGCGGCCATGCCGGCCATGGCGGCGAGGGCGAGCTCGAGATCGTCGAAGGCGGTGAAGACCAGCGCCTTGTCTTCCTGCAGGTCCTTGGAATAGGCGAGCGGCAGGCCCTTGCAGACCAGGATCAGCCCCTGCAGCGCCCCGGCGATGCGCCCCGGCTTGGCGCGCACCAGCTCGGCGGCGTCCGGATTGCGCTTCTGCGGCATGATGGACGAGCCGGTCGAGAAGGCGTCGGTCAGCCGCGCGAAACCGAATCGGCGCGAGGTCCACAGCACGATCTCCTCGGCGAAGCGGGAGAGATTGACCGAAGCGATCGTGGCCGCCGACAGCGCCTCCAGCGCGAAATCGCGCGCGGACACAGCGTCGAGCGAATTGGCCATGGGCCGGTCGAAGCCGAGCCGGCGCGCCGTCATCTCGCGGTCGATCGCGAAGGCGGTGCCGGCGAGCGCCGCGGCGCCGAGCGGGCTCTCGTTGAGGCGGCGACTGGCGTCCTCGAACCGCCCGATATCGCGCTCGGCAGCCTCCACCCAGCACAGGAGGTGATGGCCGAGGCTGACCGGCTGGGCGGTCTGCAGATGGGTGAAGCCGGGCATGACCCAGTCGAAATGGGCCTCGGCCTTCTCCACGAGGGCGCGCTGATAGGCGCGCAGGCCCTCTATCGCCCGCTCGCAGGCGGCGCGCAGCCAGAGGCGGAAATCGGTCGCGACCTGGTCGTTCCTCGAGCGCGCGGTGTGCAGCCGGCCGGCCGGCGCGCCGATCCGCTCCTTCAGGGCGGCCTCGATATTCATGTGCACGTCTTCCAGCGACGGCTTCCAGTCGAAGCAGCCTGCGCGTATGTCCTGGCGGATCGCTTCGAGGCCTGCGGCAATCTGCTCGGCATCCTCGCTTGAAATGATCCCGCACGCGGCCAACATCGCGGCGTGGGCGAGCGAGCCGTCGATGTCCTGCTCGGCGAGGCGCTTGTCGATGTGGACGGAGGTGTTGATCGCCTCCATGACGGAGGACGGGCCGGACGCGAAGCGCCCGCCCCACATGTCGTGGCCGGAGGCCGGTTTTTCCGGGTTCGACGAGGTCATGGGCGCGATCCTCAAGGGTGAAGGTGTGAAAGTCCAGATGCCGAATTGGTCGCCGCTGAAATGGGCGCTGACGATCCTGCCGCTGATCGGGATCGCGGCCGTCATCTACATGCTGTTTTCCGCCGCCGGAAGCCGTCCCGCCGGTGCGCTCGACAGCTACGCGACCGGGACGATGGCCGATTTCGTCACGATCGAGGACGCGCCGAGCCAGTCGCTGAACACGCTGACGCGGCTCGACGGGCAGACGCTCACCCTCGCCGACAAGCGCGGCAAGGTGCTGCTGGTCAATTACTGGGCGACCTGGTGCGCGCCCTGCGTGGTGGAGATGCCGCAGCTGAACGCGCTGCAGGCGCGCTACGGCTCGGACGATTTCGAGGTCGTCACCATCTCGATGGACCGGCGCATGGACGAGGCGGCGGAGTTCTTCGAGGCGAACGGTCTCGACGCGCTTACCCTCTATCACGGCCTCGATCTCGGCGCGGTGCAGCGCCTGGGCGCACGGGGCCTGCCGATCACGATCCTGTACGACCGCCGCGGGGTGGAGATCGGCCGCATGCCGGGCGAAGCCGACTGGGCGAGCGAGGAGGCCTTCGCGCTGATCGAGGCCGCGATCGAGCGGTATTGAGGGGCGCCGCGTCCGGGATTACCTCGATTTCATTTCCCGCGCGCCTCGAGGGGGCCTAGGCTCGGGCAATCCGTCCGGTCCAGAGGAGAACCCGCGATGCTGCGTTCCGCTGTTTTCGCCGCCTGCCTGGCGGCCTTGCCCGTCTCGGCGGTGCATGCCCAGGAGACGATCGACGAGACGATGGAGGCGCTTTACGCCTCGATTTCCGGCCCCGTCGGCGCGCCGCGCGATTTCGACATGCTGCGCAGCCTGTTCCTGGAGGGCGCGGTGATGGGCTTCGTGGCGCCGGGCGAGGAGGGCGAGGTACGCGCCCGCACCTTCACCGTGGAAGGCTATATCGAGAACAACGCCGACAGGCTGGTAGAGGTCGGTTTCGTCGAGACCGAGACGCGCCGGCAGACCTGGGTCTATGGCGAGCTGGCCACCGTGTACAGCGCCTATGAGGGCCTGCGCAGCGATACCGGCGAGACGATCGTGAGCGGCATCAACGTGCTGACCCTGCTGGAGACCGATGAAGGCTGGAAGATCGCCTCGATCCTGTGGCGCCCGGCCGATGCCGAGTGGCCGGTCGAGCGCGGGTTCGGGGAGTAGGGTCCGGCCATGCCGGCCGGCGATGCGGTCCTGCTCGGATTCGCCCTGATCGGGGTGTTCAATGCGGCGCTGCTGACCCTGGCCTACACCGCCGCGGTGCTGCGCCGGCGCGAGCTGCTCTTCTTCTGGCCGCTGGCCGTGCTCGCGGCGACCGCCAGCATCATCATCGGGCTGATCGCCGGCGAGCATGCCGGAATGTTCGACGGCCTGCGCAATCTCGAACTCGCCCTGACCGCGCTCAGCGGCGCGCTCCTGATCGACGGCGTGAGCCGTGCGGTCGGGCGGGGCCCGTTGCGCGCCGGCTATCCCGTGACCCTGCTGGCGCTCGCGCTCGCCCTGTTCGCGATCGAGCCGGCGGGAGGGTCCCCGCTCTCCCTCGTGCTCGGACTGCAGTGGGGGTTCACCGCGCTGGGCCTGCTGATCTACTGGCGCGCGCCGGGCGCGCCTCCGACCCGGCCCGTCGCCCGCCTCGTGCTCGCCTTCTTCGTCTTCGTGCATGGCGCGCAGATCGCGCGGATCGCGCTGCCCGTCCTGATGCGCGACGCCGTGCCGCTCGCCCTGTCGATCGGATTTGCGGCGCTCACCACGATCCTCCTGGTCAGCTCGGCCGGGCTGGAGCGGCGCCTGCGCCGGCTGGCCTCGCCGGAGGGCGGGCGCGATGTCCGCGCGGAGCTTCGCGCCTTCCTGGCGAAGGGCGGCTTCGCCGATCCCGATCTGAAGCTGGCCGATGCCGCTGCCGGCCTCGCGACGACACCGGACGCGCTGTCGGCGGCGCTGGCCTGGCACGGCACGAGCTTCCAGGCCGAACTCACCGAGTTCCGCCTCGAGCACGCGGCGGGACTGCTGGGCGACCCGGCGGAGGCGCGCACCTCGGTCGAGGCGATCGGGCTGCTGAGCGGTTTCGCCTCGCGGTCGGGCTTCTACGACGCCTTCGGCCGCCGCTTCGGCGAGAGCCCTGCCGCCTGGCGCAGGGCCCGCATGTCCGGTCGCGCCGAACGGACAAGCAATCCTTTGAATTCCTGACCCGTCCGGGCGTCCTCTGAGCCATGGGCGCGCTTTCGCACGCCCGGATTCGGAGGACATGATGATCCGCACACTCTTCGGCAGCCTCGCAATTCTCGCCGCGTCCGGAGCAGCCTGGCCGCAGCAACCGCCGGCACCGGAGTGGCCGGCCTGCGGAACGGTGGAGACGCTGCCCCGCGAACACTGGCCGGCGCCCGACCCGCGCGGCTGGGACACCGGCCGGCTGGAGCGCGCCCGGGGCTATTTCGAGACGCTGGACAGTGCCGCCTTCATGGTCGTCCACCGCGGCGAGCCGGTGATCGCCTGGGGCGATATCGACGTGCGCTACACCGTGCAGTCGATGCGCAAGCCGCTGGTCGGCGCGATCATCGGCCAGCTCGTCGCCGAAGGGGCCCTCGATCTCGACGCGACGCTCGCCGGGATGGGCATCGACGACAGCGATCCCGCCCTGACCGAAGAGGAGCGCCAGGCCACGCTGCGCGACCTGCTGCTCAGCCGCTCGGGGATCATGCACGACGCCAATTACGAGGTCGGCGGATGGCGCGACCTGCGCATCGGCGTGCGCGAGCGCCAGCCGGCTGGGTCGTTCCGCGGCAACTGGGTGTACAACAACTGGGACTTCAACGCGCTGGGGACCATCGCGGAGCAGGGCGGGCGCGACACGCTCGGCGCGCTGTTCCGCGACCGGGTGGCCGGGCCGCTCGGCATGGAGGATTTCCGCGTCTTCGACGTGACCTATTCGGAGCGCGGCAGCCGCGCGCAGCAGTTCTTCGGCTACGGTTCGGACCATCCCGCCTACATGTTCGAGATGAGCACGCGCGATCTCGCCCGCTTCGCGACGCTCTATCTCAATTGCGGGCGCTGGGACGGGCGAGAGGTCGTGCCGGAAGCCTGGGTGCGCGAGAGCATCGCGGGCGTGGACACCTATATCGGCCTGTCGCAGAACGCCTATACCGGGTTCGACCGCTACGGCTATCTGTGGTGGGTCGAGGATGGCGGCGAGCGGCCGCGCTTCCCCCAGCTCGAAGCGGCGCAGCCCTTCTACGGGGCGAGCGGCAACCGGGGCCATTTCATGCTGGTCTTCCCGCACCTGGATCTCGTCATCGTCCACCAGCCGCCCACGCTGGGCGGGATCGGCTTCGAGGCCCAGGCCGACCGCTTCCGCAACGGCACCCCCGGTGTGGAGGATGAGGATTTCGAGCGCCTCGTGGGCATGGTGCTGATGGCCCATCCCGAGGCGGGCGGAAGGTAGCCGGCAATGAAAAACCCCGGACGCGGGCGTCCGGGGTTTGTCGTTTCGGCGAGAAGCGCCCGGCCCTAGTAGCCGTGCTTCTCGAGCTCCTTCTCCAGCTCCGGCACCGCCTGGAAAAGGTCGGCGACGAGGCCGTAATCGGCCACCTGGAAGATCGGGGCCTCCTCGTCCTTGTTGATCGCGACGATCACCTTGGAGTCCTTCATGCCCGCCAGGTGCTGGATCGCGCCGGAAATGCCGACCGCGATGTAGAGCTCCGGGGCGACGACCTTGCCGGTCTGGCCGACCTGGTAGTCGTTCGGGACGTAGCCGGCATCCACCGCCGCGCGCGAGGCGCCGACGGCGGCGTTGAGCTTGTCGGCGACCTTCTCCAGGATCGCGAAATTCTCGCCCGAGCCCATGCCGCGCCCGCCGGAGATGACGATCTTGGCGGCGGAGAGTTCGGGGCGGTCGGACTTCGACAGCTCCTCGGAGACATAGCGCGACTTGGCCGACTGTTCGGGCGCGTCGAGCGATTCCACCGGCGCGGCGCTGTCCTGGTCGCCCGCCTTCTCGAACGTGGTCGGGCGGATGGTGAGCACCTTCTTCGCGTCCGACGACTTCACCGTCATCATCGCGTTGCCGGCATAGATCGGGCGCACGAAGGTGTCCGCGCTCTCCACGCTGGTGATGTCGGAGATCTGCATCACGTCGAGCTTTGCCGCGATGCGGGGCATGAAGTTCTTCCCCGCCGTCGTGGCCGGCGCGAGGATCGCGTCATAGCCGTCGGCGATCTTCAGCACGAGCGGCTCGACGGCCTCGGCGAGCTTCTTCTCCAGGGCCTCGCCCTCGGCGGTGAGGACCTTCTTCACCCCGTCGATCCTGCCGGCGGCCTCGGCGACCCTGGCGGCGTTCTCGCCAGCGACGAGGACATGGATGTCCCCGCCGATCTTCTTCGCGGCGGTGACGGCGGCGCGGGTGGCCTCGTTGAGCTCACCGCCCGCATGTTCGGCGATAACCAGTACGGACATGTCAGATCACCCCCGCTTCGTTCTTCAGCTTGTCGACGAGTTCGGCGACGGATTCCACCTTCACCCCGCCCTTGCGCTTGGGCGGCTCGGTGACCTTGACCACCTGCAGGCGCGGCGCGATGTCGACGCCGTAATCGTCCGGGCTCTTGACGTCGATCGGCTTCCTCTTGGCCTTCATGATGTTGGGCAGGGAGGCGTAGCGCGGCTCGTTCAGGCGCAGGTCGGCGGTGACCACGGCCGGGGTCGCGATCGCCACGGTCTGCAGGCCGCCGTCGATCTCGCGGGTGACCCTCAGCTCGCCGTTCTCGGCGACGACCTCGGAGGCGAACGTGCCCTGCGGCCAGCCCAGCAGCGCGGCCAGCATCTGGCCGGTGGCGTTGGAATCGTCGTCGATGGCCTGCTTGCCCATCATGACGAGATTCGGATTCTCCTCGCCGACGACCTTGGCCAGCAGCTTGGCGACGCCCAGCGGCTCGACGGTCTGGTCGGTCTGGATGAGGATGCCGCGATCGGCGCCCATGGCGAGCGCGGTGCGGATCGTCTCCTGGGCCTGGGCCGGACCGATCGAGACCACGACGATCTCCTCGGCGGCGCCCTTCTCCTTCATCCGGATCGCCTCTTCCACGGCGATCTCGCAGAAGGGGTTCATGCTCATCTTGACGTTGGCGAGATCCACCCCGCTCTGATCCGGCTTGACCCGGACCTTAACATTGTAGTCGACCACCCGTTTGACGGGGACGAGGATTTTCATCGACGGCTCCGGTTTCGACTCTGGCGGGGGGAAGGCGGAGCGATACCGCGATCCCGCCGCGCTCTGACAGGACATGCGTGAGAATAGGCGCGGAACCTGCCCGCGCCCACCTCAGAAGTCAACGCGCGGCAGGCGGTCGCATGAACGCCGTTCACTGCCTCTCGGACAAGGGGTCGAGCCTGGCTCGGGAACTCGGCGCGTGCGCGACGGGTGAGCGCGGCCGGCCCGCATTGCGGACCGGCCCGGCTCGGAACGCCAGCGATGGCGTGCGGCCTACTCGTCGGCGCCTTCGGCCCCGTCCTCGTCGGTAACGAGGCTCAGCTCGGTCTCGATGTAGATCTCCACCTCGTCGGAGACCGCCGGGGCGGCGTAGCCCATGTTCCAGTCCGAGCGCAGCACCGTTCCGCGCGCGGAGAAGCCGGCGGTGGGCACTTCGCTGAAGGGATGGGGGGCACGCTTGTTCAGCTCGACCTCGAGCGTCACCGGGTTCGTGATGCCGCGAATGGTGAGATCGCCGGTCATCGTGCCGGTCTGGCCGTCCTCGGTCTCGAACGCGGTCGCCACGAAGCGCGCCTGGGGATATTCGGCGGTGAGGAAGAAATCGTCCGAGTTCAGGTGCGCGATGAAGCGTTCCTGGTTCGCGCCGGCCCACAGCCCCTCGGGCAGGGTGAAGGTGACGTCCACCGTGGAGTTCTCCGGCTCCTCGAAGTCGAGCAGCAGCACGCCCTCGTAATCGGTGAAGTGAAGGGCCTGGCGCGAGAAGCCGAGATGGACCCAGCTCGCGCGGATGGTGGTGTGGTTCTTGTCGAACTCGTACTCGGCCGGCTCGGCGAACGCGTCCGCGACCGTCATCGGCGCGGTCAGCAGGGCGGCGAGCGAGGCGGCGGCGAAGGCGGTCTTCATGAGGAGTCTCCCCGAAAAATCGAATGTGCGTCCGTTCGCATGCGGCGGGCTGCCGCACCGGGGCAAGTAGGTCTGCCCGCCGGCCGGTTCCACCGGCGCGCCTTCACAAATCCGTTTCCGCGCGGGAAAGGATCGCCGCCGCGTGACCCTGACGCCACAGTGCGATCCTTCAAATCGCCGCAATCGAACGGCAAGCCGCTTGCATGGGCCCCAGCCTTGGCGCTGCTGGCGCAAACCTTTATTCACCATGCTCTGCGACAGGCTCATATCCGGGCCGCGAGGGGAGAAGCGAGACCATCATGGAAAGCGTAGCCGTCGATCTGGCCGCACCGGCCCACGATCTCTCGATCGTGTATCTGTTCATGCGCGCCGACATCGTGGTGAAGACGGTGATGGCGATCCTCGCCTTCATGTCGGTCTGGTCCTGGGCGATCGCGATCGAGAAGGCGATGCAGCTCCGCGGCGTTCACGCCCGCGCGCGTCATTTCGAGAACGAGTTCTGGAGCGGGTCCAAGCTGGAAGAGCTGGAAAAGCGCTACGGGCGCGATCCCAAGGATCCGTTCGGCCGCGTCCTCGCCGCCGCGATGCGCGACTGGGACGGCTATGCCGTGGCCAAGTCCGCCGGCGCGGAAGCCAACCGGGAGCTGACCAAGCTGGAAAGCGGGCTGGGGATCCTGGCCATCATCGGTTCGACCGCGCCCTTCGTCGGGCTGTTCGGAACGGTCTGGGGGATCATGAACTCCTTCCGCGCCATCGCCGCGAGCCAGGACACCAATCTCGCCGTCGTCGCGCCGGGCATCGCCGAGGCCCTGTTCGCCACCGCGCTCGGCCTGCTGGCCGCGATTCCGGCGGTGATGTTCTTCAACGCGCTGTCCTCGAACCTGTCGAAGTACGCCGCGCGCCTGGAAGGCTTCGTCGACGACCTGTCCGCCCTCGCCAGCAAGGAGGGCTGAGCCCCATGGCCGGCAATCTCGACATGGGCCGCAGCAGCGGCGGGCGCCGGGCCTGGAAGCCGAAGGCGGAGATCAACGTCACCCCGTTCGTCGACGTGATGCTGGTGCTGCTCATCGTGTTCATGGTGACCGCGCCGCTGCTGACCGTGGGCGTCGAGGTCGACCTGCCCGACACCGAGGCGCGCGCGATGACCACCTCGGAGGAGCCGCTGACCCTGACCGTCCAGGCCGACGGCACGCTGTTCCTGCAGGAGACGCAGGTGAGCTTCGAGGAACTCATCCCGCGCCTCAGGGCGATCTCGGGAACCGGATCGCAGGCGCGCGTCTATATCCGCGCCGACGAGGGGGCCGAATACGGTGACGTCATGCGCGTGCTCGCGCGGGTCTCGGCGGCCGGCTACGGCAATCTGGGCCTCGTCACCGATCCGGAGCGCGAGTAGGTAAAGGCAGACGCCTGATGCGATCGCTTTTCGCCGTCATCGTTTCCATCGGCCTGCATGTCGGGCTGGCGGCGTCGGCGTTCATCTATTTTCCCCAGGCCTTCTCTGCCCTCGAGCGCACGCGCATCGTGCCGGTCGACCTCGTCACGCTCGCGCCCGAGACCAATGTGCGCGCCGCCCGCCCGGAGCCCGAGCCGGTCGAGGAGGAGCCCGAGGCGGAGCCCGTGCCGGAACCGGAAACGGTCGAGGAAGAGATCGTCCCCGAAGAGACCGCGCCCGAGCCCGAGCCGGAGATCATCCCGCCCGAGCCCGAGCCCGAACCGGAACCCGAGACGCAGCCGGAAGCCGAACCCGCCGTCGAGGAACCCGAACCCGAGCCTGAGCCGGAACCGCGCCGGCCCGAGCCCCGGTCCGAGCCCCGTCGCGAGGAAGGCCTCGATCTCGACCGGCTGAGCAGCCTCGTCGACCGGGCGCGCGAGACCTCCGCGCCGCGCGGCCAGGCCGATGCCGGCGAGACCCGCCAGGGCGCCGGAGCGGGCACGGCGATGACGGCGACGCTGTCGGACATGATGGCCTCCCAGATCGCGCGCTGCCTGAGGAGCTCGGCCGACGCGCCGGCCGACATGGATCTCGCCGTGCTGGTGGAGGTGCGCCTCAATCGCGACGGCACGCTCGCCGGCCCGCCGCGCCTGGTGCAGGAGGCGCGCGTGATGGGCTCGACCAATCCCTATCTGCGAGTCGCGGGCCAGCGGGCCCTTCGCGCCGTCATCGACTGCGCGCCCTACCGCATGCCGGCCGAGGCCTATCAGCAATGGCGCCTTCTTGAGGTCAATGTTGACCCGCAAAGATGATACGAAGAACGCGAACCCGAGGACACCGGAGCCTGTCATGACCGCCGTGAGATACGCCTTCGCCTCCCTGCTCGGCCTTCTTTTCCTCGCCGCCGGCGCGGCGGCGCAGACCCCGCTGCGCGTCGACGTGACCGAGGGCCATCTCGATCCGCTGCCGATCGCCATCGTCGAGTTCGTCGGCGAGGAGGCCGCCGCGCTCGAGGCCGGGGCCGACATCGCGCGGGTGGTGACGAACGATCTGGAGAGCACCGGCCTGTTCGCGCCGCTCGATCCGGAGGCCTTCATCGAGGAGATCGGCGACATCGATCTCAGGCCCCGCTTCGCCGACTGGCGGGTGATCAATGCCAAGGCGCTGCTGGTCGGCCGCGTGACGATCGCCGAGGACGGGCGGCTTCTGGTCGCCTTCCGGCTCTGGGACACGGTCACCGAGACCCAGCTTCTCGGCCTGCAGTTCGTCTCCGTGCCGGAGAACTGGCGCCGGGTGGCGCACAAGGTCGCCGACGCGGTCTACGAGGAGTTGACCGGCGAGGAGGGCTATTTCGACACCCGCATCGTCTATGTCGCCGAGGGCACGGGGCCGGACGGCGAGCCGATCCGCCGCCTGGCGATCATGGACCAGGACGGGGCCAACCCCTCCTCCCTGACCGACCGCTCCTACATGGCGCTCCTGCCGAACTTCTCGCCGAGCGCGCAGCAGATCACCTATGTCTCCTTCCGCGACGGCCAGGCGACGACCTATCTCTACGATCTGGAGACCGGCCGCCAGGAAGCCCTGTTCGATGCCGGGCCCTCGCTCGCCGAGGGCGGGCAGTCGCTGTCCGCGCGCTTCCATCCCAACGGGCGCGAACTCGCCGTCTCGGCCCAGCGCCGCGGCGGGCACGACATCTTCCGCTTCGATCTCAGGATGCGCACGCTGCGCCAGCTGACGACGCATCCCGCCGACGATGTCGAGCCGTCCTACTCACCGGACGGCGAGCGCATCGTGTTCTCCTCCTCCAGGGGCGGCAATTCGCAGCTCTACGTGATGAATGCGGACGGCAGCGACCCGACGCGCATCACCTTCGGGGAAGGGCGCTACTTCACGCCGGTCTGGTCGCCGCGCGGCGATCTGATCGCCTTCACCAAGCAGCATGGCGGCCTGTTCGCGCTCGGCGTGGTGCGCGCGGACGGCTCGGGCGAGGAGCGCATCCTGTGGGAGGGCTATTTCGTCGACACCCCGACCTGGTCGCCGAACGGGCGGGTGATCTTGTTCACCCGCGGCGAGCGCGCGCCGGGCGGAACGCAGTATTCGATCTGGAGCATCGACCTGGCCGGAATCAACCTGAGGCGTATGCCGATCCAGGGCCAGTCATCCGACCCGGCCTGGTCGCCCTTGATCGACTGACGTTTTCGGGGTTAGGCTCCTGTCGAGTAAGCGCGCTAAAAGCTCTCGCTAAGGCGCGCGGAGTGGGGTATAGACGCGCGTCCCCGCGGGAAGATCCGCCGGGGCAGTTTAGAGGGACTTCGCCGCCATGAAATTCGCTTATTACGCCGCGGCAGCGGCGCTCGGCCTCGCGCTGACCGCCTGCGCCAGCCAGCCCGAACCGGAAATCCGGCCCGATCCCGAGCCGGAGCCGCGCGAGGAATATGTCGAGCCGGTCGATCCCGGCCCGACCCCCGGCACCGCCGAGCACTTCGAAGCGACCGCGGGCGACCGCGTCTTCTTCGGCTTCGACCGCTATGACCTGACCGCCGAAGCGCGCGAAACGCTCCGCCGCCAGGCGGCCTGGCTCTCCCAGTATCCGGACGTCCGCGTCCTGATCGCCGGCAATGCCGACGAGCGCGGCACGCGCGAGTACAACCTCGCGCTCGGCTCGCGCCGTGCGAACGCCGCCCGCGACTACCTGATCAGCCAGGGCGTCGATGCGGCCCGCATCTCCACCGTGTCCTACGGCAAGGAGCGTCCGGTGTGCCGCGAGTCGACCGAGTCGTGCTGGGCCCTGAACCGGAACGCCACGACGGTCATCCAGGCCGGCATGGCCTCGTAAGAGCGCCATCGCCCGAGCCGATGTGACGATGATTGCGCCCGCCGGAGCGATCCGGCGGGCGCTGTCGTGCCGACCTGCAGGGCAAGGTGTTGATACGCCAGGCCCGCGCCGCCTAAATTTCGCCCTCGCCCCGGCGTAAGGCCTGAGGCTTGCATCCGCTTCACGGCGATCATTCCAGTTCAGACCAGGGTCCGCTCCATGTTCCGCTTCGCCGCCCTTCTCCTGCTTCTCGCGGCCGGCCTCAGCCTCGCCGCACCTGCGGGCGCCCAGTCGCGCCGCGAGATGTCCGAGCGCATCGACGCGCTGGAGGCGCGCCTGGCCGAGATGGAGGAGCGCTTCCTGGCGGGCGATCCGGTGGCCGAGCAGCTGATGGTGCGCGTCGACGCCCTGGAGCGCGAGCAGCGCGTGCTGACCGGTGAGGTCGAGCGTCTCGCCTTCCAGAACCGCCAGCTGCGCCAGGAACTCGAAGCCCTCGGTGGCGATCTCGATGCGATTCTCGCGGGCGGCGCGGTCCCCTCCGACAGCGGTCCGGCCCTTCTGGAGCCGGAAACCGGCGAGCCGGGCGCGGACGACGATGTCGCCGTGGTCGATCCCAACGACCCCTTCGCCGAGGTGCGTGCCGAGGCAACCCGGCCGCTGACTCTGCCGGGCAACGCCGCGACCGGCGACCGAGCCGCCGGGACGGGCCGCGACACGGGCGCCCGCGACCTTGCCGAGCCGTCTCCGGCGCCGCTGCCCGAGCCGGCCGAGATGTTCACCACCGGCCGCAACCTGCTGCTCGACGGCGATTACGGCGGGGCGCAGGAACTCTTCGCGCGCTTCACGCAGGCCTATCCCGGCGACGATCTGGCCGGCCAGGCCTGGTACTGGCTCGGCGAGACGCATTTCGTGCAGGGCGATTTCCAGAGCGCGGCCGATTCCTATCTCGCCTCGCTGCGCGCCGAGCGTTCCGGCCCGCGCGCGCCCGATGCGCTGGTGCGCCTGGCGGCCTCGCTCGCCGCGATGGACCAGGTCGCGGAAGCTTGCGGCGTGCTCGAAAACTTCGACGCCGAGTTCCCGAACGCCGACGACGAGGCGCGCCGCAAGGCCCGCCGCGAGGCGGCCCGGGCCGGCTGCTGAGCCTCGATCTCCCAGCCCTCCTCGCGCGCTGCCGCGCGCTCTGCCCGCAGGGCCCTCTCGTGCTCGCCCTGTCGGGCGGGGGGGATTCCACCGCGCTTCTGCACATCCTCGCCGATCTCGCGCGCGCCGAGGCTCGCCCCCTGCACGCCCTCGTCGTCGATCACCGGCTGCGGGCGGACAGCGCCGCCGAGGCGGAAACGGCCGCCCACGCCGCGCGCTCGCTCGGCGCTGCGGCGCGCGTCCTCGCCTGGACCGATCCGCACGCGACGCAGGCCCAGGCCCGTCTCGCCCGGCACCGCCTGCTCGCGGAGGCGGCCCGCGGGACCGGGGCGCGGACGCTGTTCCTCGGCCATACCCGGGAAGACCGGATCGAGACGCTCGCCATGCGCCTCGCGCGCGCCGGGGGCGGGCGCGGCCTCGCCGCGATGGGCGAGCTCGATCCCTCGCCGGTCTGGCCGCAGGGCCGGGGCCTGCGCCTCGCCCGGCCGCTGCTCCACACCACGCGCGAGGACCTGCGCGACTTCCTCGAGGCGCGTGGCGCGGACTGGGTCGAGGATCCCTCCAATGCCGATCCGCGCTACGAGCGCGTCCGCCTGCGGACCTCCGGCCTGGGTGAGGACCCGCGCTTCGCGACCCGGCTCTTGCGGCTCGGCGATGCCGCGCGCGGATTCGAGTCCCGGGTGATCGAGGCCGCGGCCGGGCTGCTGGACCGGGCGGCAAGCCGGCTGGCCTGGGGCGGCCTCGCCCTCGACGCTGACGCCTGGGCCGCTTCAGCCCCGGTCGTGCAGTCGCGCGCGATGGAATTCGCCCTGCTGTCCGTCTCCGGCGCACCGGGCCTGCCCGGCCCGGGCCGGGTCGAAGCCGCCCTTGCCGCGCTCGCCCGGTCGCAGCGGCGCACGGTGGCCGGCGTGCTCATCGACGAAGGCGGCCGGCTCGGGCGCGATCCTGCCGCGGCGGGGCGCGCCGACGGCACGCCGGGCGCTGCGCCGCTCGTCCTGGCGCCGGGAGAGGCCGGGGTATTCGACGGGCGCCTCGATGCGGCCGCGCAGGATGGCCTGGTGGTCGCGGTCGCGGGGAGCCGGCCCGCCGACGGGCTCGAGGCGGTGCCTGCCGCGTTCCGCCCCGGCGTGCCGGTCATCGAGACGGCAAGCGGCGAGCGCCTTGCAGCGTTCGCCCCCGGCGCGGCCCGATACGGGACATTCACCCTGCTGACCGGGGCACGCCTGCTTCATCTCGCGTTTCCCTTCGGCGCGGGGACATGGTTTGATGAAGTCTGACCTGCGGCGAATGTTCGCCCGCCACTGGCGAAGGGCCATGAAACGCCCAATATCGGGTGTCAGACAAGCGACGACGGCCGGGTGCAGAGTCCCGGGCGCGAAAAGGACCACACGATGAACATGCGCAATATCCTGGTCTGGGCGATCCTGCTCGTGCTGCTGCTGGCCCTGTTCAACATGCTTCAGGGCCCGGCCCAGCAGCCGGCGGCCGGCCAGGAGATGAACTATTCCGACTTCATGGAGCGGGTCGAGGCGGGCCAGGTGGACGCGGTCACGATCGAGGGCCAGCGCATTTCCGGCCAGCTCGAGAGCGGCCAGGCCTTCGTCACCCAGGTTCCCCCCGATGCGAGCGTGACCGAGCAGCTGCGCGCCAACGACGTCCAGATCACCGCGCGCGCGCCGCAGGAGGAGGGGCTGAACTTCCTGTCCATCCTCTTGTCCTGGTTCCCGATGCTCCTGCTGATCGGGGTGTGGATCTTCTTCATGCGCCAGATGCAGTCCGGCGGGCGCGGCGCCATGGGCTTCGGCAAGTCAAAGGCGAAGCTCCTCACCGAGAAGACCGGCCGGGTCACCTTCGACGACGTCGCGGGCGTCGACGAGGCGAAGGAGGAGCTGCAGGAGATCGTCGAATTCCTGAAGGATCCCTCCAAATTCCAGCGCCTGGGCGGCAAGATTCCCAAGGGCGCGCTGCTCGTGGGTCCTCCGGGCACGGGCAAGACGCTGATCGCGCGCGCCGTGGCGGGCGAGGCCGGCGTGCCCTTCTTCACCATCTCCGGCTCGGACTTCGTGGAGATGTTCGTCGGCGTCGGCGCGAGCCGCGTGCGCGACATGTTCGAGCAGGCCAAGAAGAACGCGCCCTGCATCATCTTCATCGACGAGATCGACGCTGTCGGCCGCTCGCGCGGCGCGGGCCTCGGCGGCGGAAACGACGAGCGCGAGCAGACGCTGAACCAGCTCCTCGTCGAGATGGACGGGTTCGAGGCCAACGAGGGCATCATCCTCATCGCCGCGACCAACCGTCCCGACGTGCTCGATCCGGCGCTGCTGCGCCCGGGCCGCTTCGACCGCCAGGTCGTGGTGCCCAATCCGGACATCACCGGCCGGGAGAAGATCCTGAAGGTGCACATGCGCGACGTGCCGCTGGCCGACGACGTCAATCCCAAGACGATCGCGCGTGGCACGCCGGGCTTTTCCGGCGCCGATCTCGCCAATCTCGTCAACGAGGCGGCCCTGATGGCGGCGCGGCGCAACAAGCGCCTGGTCTCCATGGCCGAGTTCGAGGACGCCAAGGACAAGGTCATGATGGGACCGGAGCGCCGCTCCATGGTCATGACCGAGAAGGAGAAGACGCTGACCGCCTATCACGAGGCCGGTCACGCGATCGTGGCGCTGAACGTGCCGAGCGCGGACCCGGTCCACAAGGCGACGATCATCCCGCGCGGACGCGCGCTCGGCATGGTCATGCAGCTGCCCGAGGGCGACAAGATGAGCATGACCCATCAGGAGATGACGAGCCGGCTCGCCATCATGATGGGCGGGCGCGTCGCCGAGGAGATCAAGTTCGGCAAGGAGAACGTCACCTCCGGTGCCGCCAGCGACATCAAGCAGGCCACGCGCCTGGCAAGGGCGATGGTCACCCAGTGGGGCTTCTCCGAGGAAATCGGCCCGGTCGACTACGGCGAGGACCAGGGCGAGGTCTTCCTGGGTCAGCAGATCGTGCAGTCCTCGCGCGTGTCCACCGAGACGGCGGCCAAGATCGAACGCGAGGTACGCAAGCTCGTCCAGGCCGGGCTCGACAGGGCCCGTGAGGTCCTGACCGAGAAGCAGGCCGAGTGGGAGGCCCTTGCCGAGGGCCTGCTGGAATACGAAACGCTCTCGGGCGAGGAGATCGCCGAGCTCCTGAAGGGCAGGAAGCCGGTGCGCGACACCTCGGTACCGGTCAAGCCGGACGACAGGGAAGGCGGCGGCGCGGTTCCCGTGGTCGACGAGGACGAGGACTCCGCGCGCGGCACCGCCAAGGGCCCGCAAGGTCCGCTGGAGCCCAAGCCCGGCGGGGCGTGACGCCTGCGCCGGACCTGAAGAGCAAGCCCGCGCGGGGTATCTCGCGCGGGCTTTTTCGCTTCGGGCCGGGCCGGTCAGGGAGCCCGCAGGCGGGCGGCTCGCAGCTTCTCACCAGCTCGCCGGCCCGCTCTCCCCTGCCAGGAACAGGCTCGCCGTGCGGACCTCCGGCGCGCCGGACAGGGCGAGGATCACCGTGTTGCGCCCGGCGGCGAGGTCGAGCGTCAGGGTCTGGCGGCCGGCCCCCGGAATGCGGCGCAC
Organism: Marinicauda algicola; assembly: GCF_017161425.1. Classification (GTDB taxonomy): domain Bacteria; phylum Pseudomonadota; class Alphaproteobacteria; order Caulobacterales; family Maricaulaceae; genus Marinicauda; species Marinicauda algicola. Next base: position 3,063,390 of record NZ_CP071057.1, read on the forward strand.
CAGCCGGTCGTTGACGAAGATCTGCGCGCGGGTGCCGGTCCCGATCTCGACCATGACCGGGCCGGGCGCGTCGCGGCCGATCCTGGCGAGGGCGAGCACGGTGTCGGCGCGCGCGGTCATCGCCCGGCTGGCGGAGAAATCGGCGACACCGCCGGGTCCGGCGCGCACCTCGCCTACCGGCGCGGGCAGAGCGGGCAGGCGGGAGAGGTCGTGGACATCGTCCAGCACGTGCCCGTCGAAGGCGGGCGAGACGGCCCAGGACGTGACCGCGCGGCTGTCCTGCACGGCGTGCGTCGCCGGGTCCTGGACGGGCAGAGCGCCGGGCCCGGGCTGGGCACCGGAAAGGCCGGCAGCGAGCAGGGCGGCGGTGAGATGAGCGAACATGTCAGCGTGTCCTTCGGGCAAGCAGGCTCGGCCCGCGGCCGGCCGGCGCGCGTGTGAACCACAAAGCCGGATCAGTCTTCCCCGATCGCGGCGGTGACGGCCCAGCCGCCGAACGTTTCCGAGACCGCGAAGACGAGTTCGTTCTCGCCCTCCCGCAGGCGCAGCGGCAGGCTCTGATGGCGCGTCACGGTGCCGAGATAGCGGTAGTCGCGCGTCGCCCAGCCCTTGTTGCCGGCATAGAGAAGCGCGCCGTTGAGATAGACGCGGGCGCGGTCGGAATAGCCGAACTCGGCCATCACGGTCCGCGGCTCGGCGCTGGTCAGGACGTGGCGGGCGAGCACGGTATCGCCCTCGCGGACATCGGCGGCGCGGGCGAGATTGGCGATCCCGTTCGGCTCGACGTCGAGCGGCGTCCAGTCCCGCCCGGCGAGGAAATCCGCCGGCGCATCGCCGGCCGGCAGCGCGGCTTCGGCGAACGGCGCGGACACCTGCCAGTGCGTGACGAGCCCCGGCGCGGCCAGCGCGTCGGGCAATGGCGGGGCCTCGCCGCGGATCGCGGCCTCGCCCGGCCGGATGTCGAGATTGGCGACGATCGCCGAGGCGGTATCGTCGGGGGCGAGATTCCAGAAACCGATCGGGCCGGTCTCGGCGTCGCGATGCAGGTGGGGGATGTGGAAGACGCGCTCGCCGTCGAGATAGACGTCGGCCCGGTCCTCGTCGATCACCAGGCGCACGCGCATCCAGTCGTGCAGGCGGTGGTTCACCCGGTCCTGATGGGCGCGGTCGGCATAGATCTGCCAGCCGACATTGCCGGAGAAGGAGGGCGCGTACTGCACCGAATCCGGCTGGCCGGAGAGGTGATGGCGCAGGTAGAATGTCTCGTAGTCCGCGTCGCCGGCCGCGTGCCAGATGATGCCGGTATGGCCCGGCTCGCCGACGAGGACGAGATCGAACTCGATCTCGCCGGTGCGAAAGCCCGCGTCGAGCCAGAGCTGCCCGTCGCGCCACTGCAGACCCTCCCGGCCCTGGAACTCCACCAGCCGGGTGTATTGCGCCTCGGCGCCCCAGGAGCGGCCCTGGAAGCCGAGGCCGGCTTCCTGCGCGGATGCCCCCGCCGCCGCGAGAGCGACGGCCAGGGCTGCGATCGTGATCTTCATGCCCGTTCCTCCGGTTTGCGCGGACGCGCGAACGCGTCACCTTCGCAGTCCTAGGAGAGGGCGGGCGCGCCGGTCTTGGAGATTTCGGCCAGGCCGATGCGCTCGGCATGCAGGCGCGCGGGAGAAAGGCCGGTCTGGCGCGCGACCTCGCCGCTCATATGGGCCTGGTCGGCGAAGCCGAACCGGAGGGCGAGCCCGGCCCAGTCCGGCCGGAGCTGGCGGTCGGCGGCCTGGATCAGCGCGTTCAGGCGCACCAGGCCGGCATAGGCCTTCGGCGACAGGCCGAGCCGGTCGGTGAAATGGCGGCGCAACGTGCGCTCGGGAAGGTCGAGATGGCCGGCGAGGCGCTCGATGCGCACCCGGCCCCTGCAGGCACGGATCAGCCGGGCTGCGTGGCTGACGCGGTCGCGCGCGGGCGCGATCTCCGCGCCCGCCTGGCGCAGGACCGAGGCGAGCGCGCCGGCCAGCACCGGTCCCGGGGCGCCGGCCTCGGCGAGGCGACGCACCGCGTCGAAGCCCGGCAGCGCGCCGAGGGGCGTCTTCGCGTCGACATGCTCGCGCGGATGCTGCTTCAGCAGCGCGGCGGCGATCTCGGGCTGGACGCGGATCGCGATCATCTCCGCGCCGGGCGCCGGCGCGTAGAGGCGCGCCCGCCCGGCCGGTCCGAACAGGGTCAGGCAGACGTCGCTCACCGTGCCGTCCGGTCCGACCGTGCGGCGCACGCCGAGGCTCGGCTGCCAGAAGGGCGGCAGGCGGTGCGGGCGCGGCGCGTCTCCGGCGAGATGCAACCACGCCGCATCGAGCAGGCACGCCTGCTCACCGCGGAACGGGTGCTCGGCATAGCCGGGAAGGCGCGGGCGGTCGGTCTCGCTCATGCCACCGGGTTACGCCGGCAGCCGGAGCGGTGCACCTGAATTCTGCGTGATCTTGACCCGGGCGGGCGAGGCGTCACAGTCCCGGCCATGAAAGGCTTTCTCACCCCGCATCCCGACGGGCGCCCCTTCGTCATGGGCGTGCTCAACGTGACGCCGGACAGCTTCTCCGACGGCGGGCGCTTCATCGACGTCGATGCCGCGCGCGACCACGGCCTGGCGCTGCTGGAAGAGGGGGCGGACATCCTCGATATCGGCGGGGAGAGTACCCGGCCCGGCGCCAGGCCCGTCGACGAGATCGAGGAGATGGACCGCGTCCTTCCCGTGATCGAGGCGATCCGCGCGATGCGCCCCGATGCGATCGTGTCCATAGACACCATGAAGCCGGACGTCGCCGGGGCGGCGATCGGGGCGGGGGCGTGGATGTGGAACGACGTCAACGCGCTGCGCGGGGAGGGCGCCCTCGACTGCGCCGCCGACCTGCAGTGCGCGGTCTGCCTCATGCACATGCAGGGCGAGCCGGGAAGCATGCAGGACGCCCCGGCCTACGAGAATGTCGTCACCGAGGTCGCGCAATTCCTCGGCCGTCGCGCCGGGGCGGCGATGTCGGCCGGCATCGCGAAGGAGAAGATCTGGCTCGATCCCGGCATCGGCTTCGGCAAGACGCTGGCGCACAATCTCGCCCTGATGGCGGCGCTCGAGCATTTTGCCGGCTTCGGCTTCGGGCTGCTGTTCGGCGCGTCGAGAAAGCGCTTCATCCAGGCGATCGACGAGACGGCCGCGAGCGCGCAGGACCGGCTCGGCGGCAGCCTTGCCGCCGCGCTCCACGCCGCGCGCGCCGGGGCCTCGATCATCCGCGTGCACGACGTGCGCGAGACGGTGCAGGCGCTGAAGGTGCAGGCGGCAATCGCGAATGCCGGCCGCTGAAGGCCGGTCACCGCACATTCACCCTTCATCCTCCAGAATGGCCGGAGGAGGTGAGGAGGTGAGTCCCATGAGGATGGCAGCCGCAGGACTTCTGGTGCTGGCACTCGGCGCCTGCGCGACACCAGCCGCTCCGGGGCCGTCGCCGGCCGCGGCGCCTTCCGGCCCGCCTCCCGCGGCAAGCCCGGTCACCGGCTTCCAGCCCCCGGCCGCCCTGCACATCTGCCCCGGCATGCGGGTGAGCCATGCGCCCGAGACCGATGCGGCCCGGCGCATCCTGGTCTACCGGCGCAGCGTCGCGGTCAACGGCGTCCCGCTGATGGTCAGCCCGGTCGAGGAGGTCTGCCTGTCGCGCGGCCAGGGCGGCCGGCACGAGGGGCTCGACCTCGCCCCCTTTCCGCGGACCCATGTGCGCATGGTCCGGGCCGGAGGCGACGGCGTCGTGCGCGAGTTCGGCGAACGCCACGATTTCGGCATCTACGTGCTGATCGACCATGGCAACGGCGTCTACACGCGCTACGCCCACCTCGCCTTCGCCAGCCCCGGCATGGCCGCCGGGCGGCGCGTCGCGGCCGGCGAGCCGATCGGCCAGATGGGCGGCACGGGCGGGGTCCCGATCCACCTGCACTACGCCATCCTCACCGGCGATTATCACACGCCGGCCCGGAGCTTCGGCCTGACCCCGGTCGATCCGTTCGAGGTGATCGCGCGCACGGCACGGGTGAATTGACGCCCGGCCTCTCAATTTTGGCTTGCTGCTCCTGGCGAAAGGCGGCAAGCTCCCGGCTCCAGCATGCATGGGGGCGAAAATGGACTGGAATTCAGTGATTTGGGCTGCGGCTTGGGGCGCGGCCGGTGGGCTGGCGGGCGGTCTCGTCTCGATGCTCTTCCCGGCCCGGGCGCGCGCGCTGATCATCGTGGTCGCAGCCGTGGCGGCAGGTGCATTCGGGCGGGAGATCGAACCCGAGGTCCTGAGCGAGTGGACCGGTCAGAGCTGGATCGAAGAGCGCATGAACGCGCAGGCCTATGCCGAGTTCGACCAGGCGCTCGCCGAGCGTTTCCCGCGAATGGTGGGTGCCTGGGAGGTGCTGCGCGAGCACAGGCCCGACGTTTACAATGAGCTGCGGCGGGACGCGATCCGCGCCGCCAGAGCGGGCTCGAGCGAGGAGGAGATCTCCGACCTCGCACAGGGCCGCATCGACTCCCTGTTGATGGAACTGTCCCCGCAGCTCTCCGACGAGGAGACCGCGCGGATGATCGACCTGATCCGGCTGCAGCTCTCCGTGCTCTCTGCCGAGCACGCGCTCGCGTGCGCGCGGATCATGTACGGCCAGAACATGTCGGAGGCAGATATCGATACGCTGCCGGACGCGTATTTCCCCGTGATTGTCGACCAGTTCCGCCTGATCTTCGAATCCTCGCTGCCCGGCGGACCCAAGAGCGAAGGCGCAAGGGTCCAGACCTTGATCAACGAGCTTGTCAGCGAGATCTTCGCCACCCACCCCGAAGCGGGACCGGCCACGTTCGCCGTTTACAACGATCCGGCTCTCGAGATCCCGCAGGAGGCCTGCACGGTCTTCATCAGCTATCTCGACGAGATCGCCGAGCTGGAAATGCCCGAGCGGGCTCATTTCTGGCGGGCTCTCACCGCGATCGAGGGCTAGGCTCGTCGCCCCAGCCGGCGGGCGATCTCGGCGATGTGGGCGGGGCCGACCTCGCAGCAGCCCCCGACGATGGCCGCGCCGGACGCGATCCAGCGTTCCGCAAAATCGCCATAGGCCTTCGGCCCGAGATCTTCGCGCGCATCGAGCGCGTCGACCGTGCCGGTCTCCAGCAGCGGATCGATCGAGGTGAAGCCGTTGGCATAGGCGCCGGCGTCGAGATCGAGCGACAGCAGCACGTCGAGGCCGGCCGACGCCGCCTCGGGCGTGGAGCAATTGATCAGGACCGCCGCCGCGCCCTCCTCGCGGGCGGCGCGGGCGGCCTCGATCACCGGTTCGCCCGAGCGCAGGCGCGTGCCGTCGGCGTCGTCGACCGTGAGGGCCGTCCAGACCGGCCTGGCGCTTGCGCGCGCGGCGCGGGTCGCCCAGCGCGCCTCCTCGACGCAGGCCAGGGTCTCGCAGAGGAAGAGATCGGCCTCGCGGGCCTGGATGTCGACGATGCGGGCGTACTGGTCGAGGGCGGCCGCCTCGCCGGGCCGCTCCTGCGGCCGGTAGCTGCCCGAGAGCGGCGGCAGGCAGCCGGCGAGCCGGACATCACGGCTCGCCCGCGCGCAGGCGCGGCGCCCGGCCTCGAGCGCGGCGGCCTGCAGGGCCTCGAACTCGCCTTCGCGGCCGGCCTCGGCAAGGCGCGCAGGCGTCACGGGATAGGACGCGAGCGTGACGACGTCCGCCCCGGCCGCGATGAAGTCGTCATGGACCGCTTCGACGAGATCGGGGCGTTCGGCCAGGATGTCGGCCGACCAGAGCGGCGTAGCCGGCCGGTCCCAGCGGGCGGTCAGTTCCTGACCCATCCCGCCGTCGAGAAGGGTGACGGACGATGGTGCGGCCATGATGCGGTCTCCCTCGCGTGCTGCGGCGCTGCGGGGTCAACGCATCGGGGGCCGCCGGGCTCCATGGCCCGGCGTGGAGACGCTATCCTTTCGGCTTGCGCTTCACCCGCTTCAGGCTTTCCCCGCCGGAGGCGCGGATCGACCCCGATTGCGGGGGCCATTCGCGCTTGGCGCCCGGCTTGCCCGCGGGCTTGCCGGAGGGCTTGTGGGACCCCGCCTCGCGCGGCTTGTAGGCGCTCGCGCCGGCCTTGCGGTCCGGCTTCGGCCCCTTGCGGACGGGCCGGTCCTCGCCCTCCTCGCGGGACGTGCGCGGCTTGTAGCCGGCGCCGCCGGCCTTGCGGTCGGGGCGGGGAGCTTTCTCGAAGCGCGGCCTTTCGGCCCGGTCTTCGCGCGGCCTTCTCTCGGCGCGCTCGCCGGATTTTCCCTCGGAGCGCTCGCTGCGCTCGCGCGGGGCGGGGGCGGATGCCAGCGGCGCGGCCTCCCCGCCTTCCGCCGTGATGCGGACCGATTTCTCGCCGCCGCCGGAGGCGGCGAGGTTTTCCTTGAACTTCGCGGCCGCGTCGGCACGGATCTCGAAGCGCGACTCGCCCTGTCCGATCTCGATCTGGCCGACCTCGCGGCGCGTGACATGGCCGAGCCGGCAGATCAGCGGCAGCAGCCAGCGCGGCTCGGCGCGCTGCTTGTGGCCGGCATTCACGCGGAACCAGACGCCCTCGCCGAAGTCCTCGCGCGGGGCCCGGTCGCGCTTCTCGCGCGGCTCGTAGGCGGCCGGGCCGGGCGCGATCAGATCCTCGGGCGCCGGACGCTCCTCCTCGCGCCGCGCGAGCAGGGCCGCGGCGAGCGCCTCCGCGCCGAAGCGCTCGACGAGGGCGCGGGCGAGCTCGAGGCGCTCTTCGGAATGCTCGGCGGTGAAGGCGGGATCGGCGAACAGGCGCTCGCGGTCCTTCTGCGCGATCTCGTCGGGACCGGGCATCTCGGCCCACTGCGCGGTGAGCCCGGCACCCTTGAGCAACCGCGTCGCCTTGGAGCGCTGCGGGAAGGGGACGAGCAGCGCGCTCACGCCCTTGCGGCCGGCCCGGCCGGTGCGGCCCGAGCGGTGCTTGAGCACGTCGGAATTGGTCGGCAGATCGGCATGGATGACGAGTTCGAGGCCCGGCAGGTCGATGCCGCGGGCGGCCACGTCGGTGGCGATGCACACCCGCGCCCGCCCGTCGCGCAGGGCCTGCAGGGCATGGGTGCGCTCGCTCTGGGACAACTCGCCGGACAGGGCGACCGCCGCGAAGCCGCGATTGCCGAAGCGCGAGGCCAGACGGTTCACCGCCTCGCGGGTCGCGCAGAAGACGAGGGCGCGCTCGGCCTCGTGGTAGCGCAGCAGGTTGATGATCGCGTTCTCCTTGTCGGGGGGCGCGATCGCGAACGCCTGGTAGGCGATGTCGGCGTGCTGGCCGCGCTCGGAGACGGTCGACAGGCGTAGCGCGTCGCGCTGGTAGCGCCGGGCGATCTCGGAGATGGCGTGCGGCACGGTGGCGGAGAACAGAAGCGTGCGCCGGCCCGCCGGCGCGGCGTCGAGGATGAATTCGAGGTCCTCGCGGAAGCCGAAATCGAGCATCTCGTCGGCCTCGTCGAGCACGACGGCGCGCAACTCGCCCATGTCCAGCGCCCCGCGCTCGATATGGTCGCGCAGCCGGCCCGGCGTGCCCACGACGATGTGCGCGCCGCGTTCCAGGGCGCGGCGCTCGGCCCTGGGATCCATGCCGCCCACGCACGAGGCGATGCGCCCGCCGGCCTCGGCATAGAGCCAGTCCAGCTCGCGCTGGACCTGCAGGGCAAGCTCGCGCGTCGGGGCGACGATGAGCGCCAGCGGCAGCCCGGCCTCCTCGAACCGCTCCCGCTCGCCGAGCAGGGTGCCGGCGATGGCCAGGCCGAAGGCCACGGTCTTGCCCGAACCGGTCTGGGCGGAAACCAGCAGGTCGCGGCCGGCCGCCTCGGGCGCGAGCACGCCCTCCTGCACTTCGGTGAGGGCGGAATAGCCCTTGTTTTCCAGCGCGCGGGAGAGCGCGGCAGGCATGGTGGACGTCAGGGTCATGGAACGGTCGAATATCCTGGACTTGAAGGCGCCGGCGCTTGAAACCCGAATGCGGGCGGCGGCCGCCGTCAGGGCGCGGGGCATTCCCGCGCGCGAGTGCGGCTCCTGTAGCATCAACTCGCGCGGCTGGAAAACGGTTTCGCCGCAACCGCGCACGGGCGCGCACATGAAATCTCCGTAAGCTTCTTCAACGCGCGCTTGCCCCGGCCCGCCGCTCGGCTAGGATTCCGGCTAATTGTGTGTCCGGGGAGAGACCATGACGGCAATCCGGGGCCTGTGCGCGATCGCGGCCGGGCCGTTTCTGGCGTTCGCGCTCACCGCTGAGGCGGGGGCGCAGGCGCCCATCGTCCAGCCCGGCGCGCCGGGCGAGGCGGGGCGCAGCCTCACCGCCGAGGAGGCCGAGGCGCTCGCCGCGACCGGCTACACCGACGCCGACGTGCGCTTCATGCAGCACATGAGGGTCCACCATGCGCAGGCGGTGGAGATGAACGCGCTGATCGACGGCCGCACCGGCCATGCCGGCATCGTGATGACGGGCGAGCGCATCGCGCTCGCGCAGGAAGCCGAGATCGCCCTGATGGAGACCTGGCTCGCGCGGCGCGGCGAACCGCTCGATGCGCCCGACCTGCATGCCCATCACGGCCATCACGGCCATCACGCGCAGCCTCACGGCGCGCCGTCCGACGTGCCCCTGATGCCCGGCATGCTGTCTCCGGCGCAGATGGCGGCGCTGCGCGCGGCCAGCGGAGCCGAGTTCGACCTTCTGTTCCTGTCCGGCATGATCCAGCACCACCAGGGCGCGATCGACATGGTCGACGCGCTGCTCTCGCAGCCGCGCTCGGGCCAGGACCCGGTCCTGTCCGAATTCATCGGCGGCATCGTCGCCGACCAGTCCGCGGAAATAAACCGCATGCAAGCCATGCTCGACGCGATACGCGCGGGCGAACCCTCGGGGGAGGAAACTCGATGACACATCTCAAGACCGTGCTCGCCGCGTCGGTTGCCGCCGCGGCGCTGTCGGCCTGCGCGCCGCAGGACATGTTCGGCCCGTACGGCGATGCCGCGTCCGCACGGCCCGCGCCCGCGGCGCAGGCCGAGGCGCCGCCGCCAAGCCGCGAGGGGCTCGCCGCGGGCGTGCACGATGCCGGCTCCGCCGCGTGGAATCTCGAGCTCGTGACCAATCATCCGACCCCGGAGGGCTTCTCCGCCACCGCCATCATCGAGGGCGGCAGCGGCACCGCCTCCGCCTATCAGGACGATGGCGCCGGGGAGGGCGGGGAGTCCGAGGACGCGCAGTCGGAACGCCGACGCCGCCTGTTCGACGTGCTGGCGCTCGCCAACTCCGACCTCGCCTTTTCCGGCGACGTCGTCTTCATGGGCAGCTTCCACGGCGTGAACGCCTTCGACGTGTCCGACCCGGCAAGCCCCGAGCATGTGCTGTCGCTCGTCTGCCCCGGGGGGCAGGGCGACGTCTCCGTGCACGCAAACCTGCTCTTCATGAGCGTGGAGGAGAACCGCGCCCGGATCGATTGCGGCGGCGGCGGCGTGGAGGGCGAGGTCAGCGAGGAGCGCTTCCGCGGCGTGCGAATCTTCGACATCTCCGATCTCCAAAGCCCCCGCCAGGTCGCGGCGGTGCAGACCTGCCGCGGCTCGCACACCCATACGCTCGTGCCGCATCCGTCGGATCCGGACACGCTCTATGTCTACGTCCAGGGCACCGGCTCCGTGCGTTCGGGCGAGGAGCTGGAGATCTGCTCGGGCGGGTCGCCGGATGAGAACCCGGACACCGCGCTCTATTCCATCGACGTGATCGAGGTGCCGCTCGCCGCGCCCGAGACCGCACACATCGTCAACCGCCCGCGCATCTTTGCCGACCGCGAGACCGGCGAGATCGCCGGCCTCTGGCAGGCCGTCGAATCCGGGGAAGGGGGCGGGCCGCGCTCGGGCACGACCAATCACTGCCACGACATCACGGTCTATCCCGAATTCGGCCTCGCGGCCGGCGCGTGCAGCGGCAACGGCATCCTGCTCGACATCACCGACCCCGTGAACCCGGCCCGCATCGCCGAGGTCTTCGACCCGGCCATGGCCTACTGGCACTCGGCGACCTTCTCCAACGACGCGCAGAAGATCGTCTTCACCGACGAATGGGGCGGCGGGCTCGGCGCGCGCTGCCGGGCGTGGGACCCGGTGAACTGGGGCGCCAACGTCATCGTCTCGGTCCAGGGCGAGGAGCTCGTCCAGCATGCCTATTTCAAGATCCCGAACGAGCAGACCGAGCAGGAGAACTGCGTCGCCCACAACGGTTCGCTGATCCCGGTGCCGGGACGCGATCTCTTCGTGCAGAGCTGGTACCAGGGCGGCATCTCGGTGATGGACTTCACCGACCCGGACAATCCGGTCGAGATCGCCTATTTCGACCGCGGCCCGGTGCACGCGGAAGAGCTCTATCTTGCCGGTCACTGGTCGGCCTACTGGCACAACGGCCACATCTACGCCTCCGAGATCGTGCGCGGTCTCGACGTGCTGACGCTCACCCCGAGCGTGCTGCTGTCCCAGGCCGAGATCGAGGCGGCCGCGCTCGTCACCTTCGAGGAAGCCAATCCGCAGGTGCAGCGTCATTTCGAGTGGCCGGCCGAGCCGGTCGTCGCGCGCGCCTATCTCGATCAGCTGGAGCGCTCCGGCACGGTGTCCGCCCGCCTGCTGGCCCGGGCCGGCGAGGAGGTGGCGCGCTGGCAGGAGGGTGCGCCGCGAGAAGCGCGGCTCGCGCGCCTGTCGGCCGATCTCGAGGCGCAAGCCGCCGCGACCGGGGGCCGCGACGCCGAGCGCCTGTCCGAACTCGCCCGCGTGCTGCGGGAAGCGGACTAGTTACCGCTACACGGGAAAAGGCGCGCGGGGCTTTCGCCTCGCGCGCCTTCGCCTGCCCGTGGGTGACGGCACGGACCTCAGGCAGCCCGCTTGCCGGCGGGGGCGAGCGCCACGATGTCGGCGCCCTCCTGCTCGCCGGCGTCGTCGGCCTGCGCCTCGCGCAGATAGTCGGTGATCTGGCCGCGGATCGTCGCGGCCCGCTCGGCCACGCTCTGCGCGGTGGAGCTGACCTGGCTCGCGGCGGCGGACGTCGCCTCGGAGGCCTCGGTCAGGCTCGCCACCGATCGCGACACGCTTTCCGAACCGCTGGCGGCCTCGTTGACGTTCCGGCTGATCTCGGTCGTCGCGGCGACCTGCTGCTCGGCCGCTGCCGCCACGGCGGTGGACACGTCGCTGACCTCGCCGACGACCGTGTCGATCTCGCGCACCGCCTCGGCGGCGTCGCGGGTGCGGCTCTGGATCGCGGCGATCTTGGCGGTGACCTCGCCGGTCGCCCGCTCGGTCTGCTCGGCGAGCTGGCGCACCTCGGCGGCGACGACGGCAAAGCCCTTGCCGGCCTCGCCGGCACGCGCCGCCTCGATCGTGGCGTTCAGGGCGAGCAGCTTGGTCTGCTCGGTCACGGTGGAGATGAGATCGAGCACCGTGCCGATTTCCTTCGACGAGGTCTCGAGATCCTCGATTCCCTCGATCGCCTCGGCGACCTTCCCGGCGGCGCGGTCGGCGATCTCGGCGGTGCGCGCGATCTGCTGGCCGACCTCCCTGATCGAGGTGCTCAGCTCCTCGGTGGCGGAGGCGACCATCTGGATATTGTTCGCCGTCTGGTCGGTGGAGGCGGAGACCGAGGTGCTCTCGCCGGCCGTCTGCTCGGCGGTCGCGGCCATGGAGGTGGCGGTGGCCCGCAATTCCTCGGCGGCCGAGGCGAGTGCGGCGACGCTTTCCCCGACCTGGTCCTCGAAGGCGTCGGTGAGCGCGGCGAGGGCCTCGGCCTGTTCGAGCTTGCGCCGGGCGGCGCGCTCGTTGCTCGCGCGCAACCGCGCCTGCTCGCGCATGCTGGACTGGAACACTTCCAGCGCGCGGTTGAGCGTGCCGACCTCGTCGCCGCGTGCGGTTTCCTCGACAGGCGTGTCGAGATCGCCCTTCGCGAGACTCTCGACGCGGACGATGGCGCGCTTCAGGGGCTGGGACACCGACTGGCGCCCGATGAGGGTGCCGAGGACGAGCCCGCCGATCACCGCGGCGATGGCGCCGAGGATCAGCGTGGTGCGCGTGGTGTCGGCGAGAGCGGCGGCGTTCGCGCCCTCGATGTCGGCGCGCTGGTCGAAGGTGGCGACCAGCTCGACCACCTCGGCCCGCAGGGCGGCGGCGTTCTCCCGCGAGGCCCGCGCGAGGGCGAGGAGCTCGGTTTCCGCGGCGCTGCGCGCGCTGGTCTCGACCGTCGCCGCGGCGGCGACCATCGTGTCGAGCGAGCCGCGATAGGTCTCGAGCCGGCGTTCGATCGCGGCGAGCCGGGCATCGATCTCCGCGCTGGACAGGGCCTGCAACGCGGCGATATCGGCCTCCAGCGCTTCGCGCGCCGCGTCGATCTCGCGCTCGATCTCGGCCGACTGGCCGGGATCGGCGGCGAGGCGGAACTCGGCGCGGCTGAGTTCGAGCACGTTCTTCTCCAGCGCCATTCCGAGCAGCGCGGAGTCTCCGGCCGCATCGACGCTGGAGACCGCGCCGCGCAGGGCCGTCGTCCCGTACAGTCCAAGCCCGCCGAGCGCGGCCGCGCCGGCGCTCATCAGGGCGACGATGACGAGCACCTTGCCCATCATCGGCATGTTCGAAATTCGCATGGGTAAGCCTCCTGCCCCCGGTATGGTTGAGTGCGTTCAGCGAGCAGGATCGGTGTGAATTGGTTTATGCAAACTTATCGAGGGGTGCGGCTATCTGGTTGGTGCAGATGGGTAAATGTGCAATCGATGAATATATTCAATATAACCGGATGCGGCTTTGGCCTGCAGGGCAACGGCTTTCCATCGTTCCCCTCGCGCCGCTTCCGCCCGGTGAGGACTGGCGCCGTGGCAAATTGCCGCGAGGGTCAGCTCGCGGCCGCCCGGCCGGTCTGCCGGGCAAGGGGTGCGGCCGGCCAGCGCCCCTTGGAAGTGCTTGCGGGAGAGCAGGACATGGTCCGACGTCTCGACGCCGATCTGCGCGCCCTCGAGATCGTTCGTCCCTGGCTCGGCACGGCGTGCAGGCCGAGAATTCGCGGCAGTGATGGCCATGAAGGCCCGCGAGCCTCGGCCTCGAAGACTGCCCCCGCCGGGCGCGCTCACCGGTTCTCGCTGAGCCTTCCTGATCGCCGGGTGTCCCATGTCCGTGCGAGGCGCCGCAGGACCAGGCTCGATTGTGCGAGACGTTGCCTCAGGGGCGCGCCACGCGCGGCCGGCAGGGCCCGGGCGTTCAGAGCGGCGATCAGGCTCGCCTCTTCGCAGTGGACGTCGACGCAATGGCCTGCCCGCCTCAGGGTCCGGATCGCACTGTCCATGCCCGGCGAATGTGTGCACCGGCAGAGGATGAAGATGCGCGCGGCGGGGATCTTCGCGGCGTGTTCGCCGATGAGCGGGGCGATATCGTCGGAGATGGCCGGCCAGTATGCATGGCGAAGGTCGAGTGCGAGGTCGCGGATGCCGGTCAATTCCAGCACCTCCTGCAGGAACTCGAAGCACTCCGACGCTCGGCTCGGTGTCTGAAAGCCGCTGGCGCGGACAATCAGGATGCGGCAGTCGTCACGGACCTCCACCCGAACGCCGAAATACTCGATGGCATCGGGTCCGGGTTTGATTGACGTGATGGACATATCTGCAACCTCGGCCTGGACTGGCGATGTGTGCGGGGCGCACGCCGCGGGTGGCGCGCGCCCCGCACGATGGCGGCCCGAGTGACGGGCGGGGGGTCAGGCCGCCATGATCTGCTGGGGCTCGCGGCTGGATGCGTCCCGCCGCGCCGCTTCGCGCAGGAAATCGGCGATGCGGCTCTGGATGCCGCTGGCCCGCTCCGCGACGCTCTCGGCCGTCGCGCTGACCTGGGATGCGGCCGAGGACGTGGCCTCCGATGCCTCGCTCAGTCCGCCGACGGCGCGGGAAACGCTCTCCGCCCCGCTGGCGGCCTCGTTGACGTTCCGGCTGATCTCGGTGGTCGCGGCGACCTGCTGGTCGGCCGTAGCGGCCACCGCAGTCGAGACCTCGTTCACCTCGCTGACCACGGTCTCGATCTCGCGCACGGCCTCGGCGGCCTCGCTGGTGCGGGTCTGGATCGCATTGACCTTGCGGGTCACATCGGCCGTGGCCCGCTCGGTCTGCTCGGCGAGGGCGCGGACCTCGCTCGCGACCACGGCGAACCCCTTGCCGGCCTCGCCCGCCCGCGCCGCCTCGATCGTGGCGTTGAGCGCGAGGAGCTTGGTCTGCTCGGTGACGTCGCTGATCAGGGTGAGCACCTCCCCGATCTGACTGGCCGACGCTTCGAGATCGTCGATGCCGGCGATCGCGTCGGCAACCTTGCGCGCGGCTCGCTCCGCGATGCTGGAGGTGCGGGCGATCTGGCGTCCGACCTCCTTGATCGAGGTGGAGAGTTCTTCGGTCGCGGAGGCCACCATCTGTATGTTCGAGGCGGTCTGCTCGGTCGAGGCCGAGACATTCGAGGTCTCCCCGGCCGTCTGCTCGGCGGTTGCGGCCATCGACGTCGCGGTCGCGCGAAGCTCCTCCGCGGCAGAGGCGAGCGCGGCCACGCTCTGGCCCACCTCCTCCTCGAAGGCGGCGGTGATGGCTGCAAGGCGCTCGGCTTCGGCCCGCTCGGCCTCGGCCTGGCGCTGCATCGCCACCACCCGTTCGGCCTCGCGTTTGGCCTCCTTCTCGGCCTCCTCGGCCTTGCGCTGGACTTCACGCTCGCGCTCCGCACGCAGTTCGGCCTGCTCGCGCATGCTGGCCTGGAAGACCTCGAGTGCCGCGTTCAGCGTGCCGATCTCGTCCTTGCGCGCGGTCTCCTCGATCGGGGCTTCGAGGTCGCCCTTCGCAAGGCGCTCGACCCGCGCGACAGCGCGCTTGAGCGGCTGCGCGATCGCATTGCGCCCGATCAGCGCACCGGTGGCCGCGCCACCGAGAATGGACAGCAGGGCGCCGGCGAGCAGCATGAGCCGCGTGGTGTCGGCCGTGCGACCCGCGGCGGCGCGTTCCCGGGTCCGGCGCTCGGAGTAGATCGACGTCAGCTGATCGATCTGCGCGCGCAGTTCGCGTGCCTGCTGCTGCGACTGCTGGGCGAGGGTGAGCAGGCGCAGCTCGTCGGAGGTGGGAGCCCCCACCTGTGCGATTTGCGCCTCGCCGACGAGGTTCTGCAACCCGGCCTCGTAGTCCGCGAACACCTGCTCCACCGACGCGATAGCCTCGATGGCGCGCCCGCTCGCCTCCGCACGCAGGCTGTCGAGGCTGGACACGAACCGTTCGCGTTCGCGGGCGATGTCCTCGGCAATGCCTGCCGCGCCGCCGGGATTGGCGGCAAGCCGGAACTCGGCGCGGTTCAGGCTGATCACGGATTGCTCGATCGCCGCGCTGACAAGAGCCATCTCGCTCGCCTGGTCGACCTGTCTGACCGCCTGTCGAAGCGTGGTTGCGCTGTAGAGCCCGATACCCGCGAGCGCGAAAGCCCCGGCCGCCATCAGGGCCACGATGACGAAGATCTTCGCCATAACCTTCTGGTTGCTCATTCCCATGCAAGTTCTCCGGATTGGCGCTTGTGTGAAACTCTCGCCGGCAACCTAGGCGGTCGGCTGGTAAATGAGTTGTTACCGGGGGCGGCGCGTCGCCTTTTTGGGGAAAATCGGCCTATCCAGCTCGAAAAATGTCCTCGCGAGGAATCGCGTTTCGCAATTGGGCTGAGCGGTAAACGAACTATTACCCGATTGATTTTTTATGACAAAATACTCTCTAAGGCAGGATATTCGTCCTTTTTCACGTCCCCGGCTGGAAATGTTCCGCGGATCGCTCAGATGTTCGACATAAGCGAAGGTTGCAGGGGGCGGCATGCATTTCGAGAACTTCGAGAAGCGCTTCGAAGTTGCAAGTGACTTTTCCGAGTGGGCGTCGACGCTGTCCGGCGTCCACGCGGAGACGGCGCCTCTCGACGAGGATTTTCGTCTTGTCTCACGCGGCATAATCCTGCGCGGAGGTCCGCTGGACGGGACGATCTCGCTTCGCCATGTCAGCATGACGGGAGCGATGATCGCGTTCGCGGGGTCAAGCCGGGTCGTGACCCTGCTCGCGGCCCACCGGGGTGCGGTGCCCGTTTGCGCGCGGGCTACCTGCGGCGCCGGCGAAATCCTCAATCACCAGGTCGGGCCTCAGGTTCTCGCCGTCCCGCCGCGCGCCGATTTTCTCAGCCTCAGCTTTCCCTACAAGCTGCTGCCAGCGGCGATTGCCCGCATCGGGCTGCCCGGGGCGCTGGACGGTCAGGTCGACAATCTCCTGTTCTGGATAGACAAGGTACGGCTGCTGCGCCTCACCGCCACCCTGTGGGGCGAGCTGGAGACCGCCCCCGAGGCGGAGATCGCGTCGCGGTCGCTCTTCAGCCAGACCTGCGACCGGATCACGGAAGCGCTGGCGGAAGACTTCCATGCGCATCTTCTGCGCGGACGTGCGGTGCGTGCCGACCCCCTGAGAAGCATCTTCGTTCGCTGCCACGCCCTTCTGGAGTCGATACCCTGCCGCGCGGTGCCCGTGCAGGAACTCTCAATGGCGGTCAACGCGTCCGAGCAACGCATCAACGAGGCCTTCGGCGAGACGGTCGGTGTCAATGCGAGGACATGGCACACGGTCCTGCGCCTGCTGAAGGCGCGCGGCGTCTTGCGAAGAGCCGAGGGCGATCGCGCCAAGGTCTTGTCTTATGAATTTCGCGGGTTCCCGGAGTAGAAGGGAGCCACTGCCCGCCACGCCATTCATGGCGGGCAGTGGCGGCGGTTGGATCGAGGAGGCCTGGGTCTTCAGGACCGTTTCGGAGTAGGATCGACCGCCGTCTTTCACCCTGGGCCTGAACGGATACGCGTGTTTGCGTCACGCATGACAAGAATAGGACAAGGCGAAGATGACGGATCATAACATCGGCATCGATATTTCCAAATCCCACCTCGACGTGTTTCATCTGGAGGGGCAAGAGGCGCGTCGGTTCGAGAACGCCCCGCGCGGCTATCGGGCGCTTCGGAAATGGCTGGCTCAGCTGGCGGTGACCCGGGTCGTGTTCGAGCCGACGGGACCCTATCACCGCGCCTTCGAGAGGGCGTTCGCTGGCAAGCTCCCGCTGGTGAAGGTCAATCCCTTGCAGGCACGCCGCTTCGCGCAAGCCTGTGGGACCCGCGCCAAGACCGATGCAGTGGATGCACAAATCCTGGCACGGATGGGGGCTGCGCTCGGCCTGGAGCCCGACGCACCCGCTTCAGAAAAGCTGCATGATCTCCGTGACCTACAGATTGCGCGAACCGCCTTGACCAAGGAACGCACGCGCCTGCGCAATCGCGCCCATGTTCAGACCAACACGGTTCTCAAACGCCAGACCAAAGCCCGCCTGGCCCTGGTCGAGCGGCAGATCGCCGAGCTGAACGACGAGATTGCGAAGCGCATCGCCGAGGATCGGTCAACTGCGCGCAAGCGCGACATCCTGTGTTCGATCCCGGGCCTCGGTCCGGTCGTCGCGGCGGCGATCCTCGCCTTCCTGCCGGAAATCGGCGCGCTGGGACGGAAACAGGCTGGTAGCCTGGCCGGGCTGGTCCCTCACTGCAGGGAATCCGGCCAATGGAAGGGAAAATCCTTCATCGGCGGCGGACGCAAACCGTTACGGGACGCGCTTTACATGCCGGCCCTGGTCGCCATGCGCTTCAACCCCGACCTGAAGGCAAAATACACCGCGCTTCGCAAAGCCGGAAAACCCGCCAAGGTCGCCCTCGTCGCACTCATGCGCAAGCTCATCGAAACCGCAAATGCGCTGATCAAAGCCGATCGCGTATGGGTCGAAAGTCGCGCTTGCACATGACGGATACTCCGAGGTCGCGCACAAGTTCGGGTTCACCCATCTGGGCCGGTTCTCAACCGCCTATCAGAAATTCTTCCGGGAATATCCCTCCGCGACCCTGAAGACGCCCGTGCCGGCGTTCGACTGACGGGGAGGAAGGCTGAAGATGCGGCGATGAATGGCGTTTAGCGACTGGACCCTGATAGCCCCGAACTGCCTCAAGCTCCGCCTTGGTCCGCTCGACCAGGTCCGGGACCAGATCAACGCATTCCTGCTCCTGCCCTCGCTCGCCCGCGAGAACGCCCTGGCCGCTGCCCTTGTCGATATCCGCGACTGCGAACCCCATCCGATCCAGAGGGCGCCGGAGGTGGCCGTCTTCCATATCGCCCATGAGCTGCGCGATTCGTCGCTTCACTTCCTGGCCATAGCCGACGAGGGTTATCGCAAGGCGTGGTGGCGCTACATGATCCCGAGCCTGCAAGCCCTCGGCATGCGGGCGAAGCTGTTCGGCTCGGTCCGCCGCGCCGAGCGCTGGGTCTGCCACCGCGGCCTGATCGTGCGCGAGCCGGTCAGACACTTCGTCGAGCTGCCGGAGGCCGCTTCGGAGGGTTCCTCCTGACGCGCCCCATGGCTCAGGAGTGTTGCCTGTCAGACCGCGACCGGCTTGTCCGACGAGGCGGCCCCGCTGCCGGCCCGAAGCTGGAGTTCCGGGCCTTCCTCCTCGAGCGCCTCGTGGAAGTGCTTGCGGCAGAGCGGGACATAGGCGGACTTCTCGACGCCGATCTGCGCGCCCTCGCGCACCGTCTCGCCGGTCTCGCTGCGGCGCAGATTCATCGTCGCCTTTCGCCCGCAATGGCAGATCGTGCGCACCTCGCGCAGGTCATCGGCGAGCGCCATGAGCTCGGCGGCCCCCTCGAAGAGCGCGCCCTTGAAGTCGGTCCGCAGCCCGTAGCACAGCACCGGGATGCCGAGATCGTCCGCGACGCGGGCGAGCTGTCGCACCTGCTCGCGCGTCAGGAACTGGGCCTCGTCGACGAACACTGCGCCGAGCGGTCCGCGCGCAAGGCGCGCCTGAACCGCGGCGAACAGGTCGAGCCCGGCCCGGAACAGGCGGGCGGGCGCGAAAAGCCCGATGCGCGAGCGGATCTCGCCGGTATCCGCTCCCGCGGCCGCGTGGTGGGAGGAGGTCCACAGCATCACCGCCATGCCGCGCTCGCCATAATTGTGAGCGGCCTGCAGGAGGATGGCCGACTTTCCCGCGTTCATCGCGCTGTATGTGAAGTAGAGCTTGGACACGCCAGTCCGATTAGCGCGATTCCCCGGGGAAGGCATCGCCGGCGGCGTGTCGCCGCGCCGCCGGCAGACCCTTACTCGGCCGCGATCGCGGCCAGGCGGGCATAGAGCCCGTCATCGCGGGCCGCGAGTTCGCGGTGCGTCCCCTGCTCGACGATGCGGCCGGCCTCGAAGACGAGGATGCGGTCGGCCTCGCGGATGGTGGACAGCCGGTGCGCGATGACGATCGCGGTCTTGCCGGCCATCACGTCGGCCATCGCTTCCTGGACCAGGCGCTCGGTCTCGTTGTCCAGGCTCGAGGTCGCCTCGTCGAAGATCAGGATCGGCGCATCGGCGAGCACCGCGCGCGCGATCGCCACGCGCTGGCGCTCCCCGCCGGACAGCTTCACCCCGCGCTCGCCCACCAGCGTGTCGTAGCCGGACGGCAGGGCGGTGATGAAGTCGTGCGCGCGCGCCCGCTTCGCCGCCGCGACGATCTCCGTCATGGAGGCGCCGGGCCTGGCGTAGGCGATGTTCTCCGCGATCGAGCGGTGGAACAGGGCCGGGTCCTGGGGCACGAGCGCGATCGCGCGGCGCAGGCTCGCCTGGCGAACCGCGCGCACGTCCTGCCCGTCGATGCGGATCGCGCCGGCATCGACGTCGTAGAGACGCTGGACGAGCTTGACGAAGGTCGACTTGCCCGAGCCCGTGGGTCCGACGAGCGCGACCTGCTCGCCCGGGGCGATCCGGAGCGAGAAGTCGGCATAGAGCGGCTCGTCCTGGCCGGCATAGGTGAAGCGCACCCGGTCGAACACGATCTCGCCTTCGCCTGGAACGAAGTCCGGCGCGCCCGGGCGATCCCTGATCTGCTCCTCCATCTTCGCATAGGCGGCGATGTCGGCGATCTCGTCGAGCCCGCGCTGGACGTTCTGCACCTCCTCGCCGAAGCGGCGCATGTAGCCGGCCATCATCAGGAAGGCCGTGATGGCGAACACCACGGCGCCGGGGCTCGCCTCGCCGCGCTGCCAGAGCATCACGAGAAGCCCGGTCAGCCCGGCCTGCAGGGCCAGCACGCAGGCCATCTGGACGAGCCAGGTATTGGCGAAGCGGAGCCAGGTCTTCTTCACCTCGCCGCGCCAGCGCCAGGCGAGGGCGTGGAAGCGCGCGTCCTCGCGGGCCTCCGCGCCGAAGCTCTTGACCGTCGCGATGCCGCCGACCGCATCGGCCACGGCCCCGCCGAGCTCGGAGTCGAGCGCGTTCGATCGCAGGTTCTGCGGCCGGATATAGCGCGTCGACAGGACGACGGAGAGCCCGATGAAGAGCGCGATGACGCTGAGCGCGTAGATGCCCACCAGCGGCCAGGCGAACAGCATGTAGATGCCGAGCCCGGTCATCACCGTGATCGAGGGGATGAGGCCGAACCAGAGCGTCGCCGTGACCTGATCGTAGGCCCACATGCCGCGCGTGATCTTGCGCACCACCGAGCCGGCGAACGTGTTGGCGTGCCAGTCGAGCGCGAAGCGCTGGACGCGGGAGAAGGCCTCGGTGGTCATGTCGGCCATGTTGGCGCTGGAGAAGCGGATCTCGTGGCGCACGGCGGCCTGGCGCGCCGCGTTCACGGCGAAGGCGAGACCGACGAACAGCGCGAAGGCGATCCAGTGCCGGCCGCCGCCATCGTCCGGGCCGGCCGAGAGGGAATCGATCAGCAGGCCGGCGGCCACCGGCACGAAGATGTCGGTGATCGTCGCGACCGCGGTGAAGCCGACGAGCGCGGCGAACAGCCACGGCCGGCGGCGCCACTGGCGGAAGAGGAAGGCGAGGACTTCGAGCGTGGAAAGTTCACGCTCGCGCGCGTCTTCGCGCGGGATGTCGCTGGAAAGGCTCATGACGGGACCTGGTCGGCAGATCGGGCGCGAGTGGGCGCCGGAAGGAACTGAACGGGGCGGGCGGGAAACGGCGCGGAGGCCTTGCCGGCGGCGCGCGCAATCGCGCGGCGGGAGGGCAGGGGCGGGCGCCTTACCGTTTCAGCGCCTCGGCTTCAGTTCGCAAGATCGCATGGGTCCGTCAGGCTCCTGTGCTCGCGCCGGGTCTTCCCGGCGCAGGGGTCGGCGTGAATACGCCCATAACCGGCCCGGGGAAACCCCGGGCGTGGCGCGAATCGCACGCTTTCGTTAACCCTGTTGCGCGGAAGCCTCACCCGGGCGGGCCATCGCGCGGCGCGCCACCTGGAAGCCGATTCCGGCGAAGATGAAGGAGATCACCGGGCTCGCCAGGTTGAAGAACGCGTAAGGGGCGTAGGCGAAGGTGGCCACGCCCAGCGTCGCGGCCATGTAGGCCCCGCACGTGTTCCAGGGCACGAGCGGACTCGTCACGGTCCCGAAATCCTCCAGCACGCGCGACAGCGACTTGGTCTCGAGCCCGGCCTCCTCGAAGCTCTTGCGGTACATCTGGCTCGGCGCGGCGATGGCGAGGAACTGGTCGGGCGTGACGATATTGGCCAGCAGCGCCGTCAGCCCGGCGCGCTGCATCAGCCCGCCGCCGGTCTTCACCCCGGCGATCATCAGCCGCACGATGACGTCCAGCGAGCCGGACTTCTCCATCATCCCGCCGAAGAACATGGCCGAGAGGATGAGCCAGATCGTGGTCAGGAAGCTCTCCATCCCGCCGCGCGAGAGCAGGGAATCCAGCTGCTCCACGCCGGTCTGCGACACGAAGCCGTTGGCCGCCGCGCTCGCGAGGGCGGCGAGGCCCGCGCCGAACCCGTCCGCGGTCAGGGCGGGCTGGAAGAGCAGGCCGAACACACCGCCCACGAGCCCGCCGATGATCAGCGCGGCGAAGGCGGAGACGCGAAACGCGGCCAGGGCGAGCGTGATCGCGAGCGGCAGCAGCAGCAGCGGGGAGACCGAGAAGCTCTCGTCGAGCGCGCCGGAGACCTGCGTGATCCGCGTCACCTCGACCTCGGCGCTGACCCCGAAGGAAAGGATGGCAAACCCGATCAGCGCCACGGCGAAGGCCGGCAGCGTCGTCCAGAGCAGGAAGCGGATATGGGCGAAGAGCTCGGTCCCGGTCAGGCCCGCGGCGAGATTGGTGGTGTCCGACAGGGGCGAGAGCTTGTCGCCGAAATAGGCCCCCGAGATCACCGCCCCGGCCACGATCCCGGCGGGCAGCCCGGCGATCTGGGCGGCCGAGACCAGGGCGAGGCCGATCGTGCCGGCGGTGGTCCAGGAGGACCCGATGGAGATCGAGACCAGGGCGCACAGGATGAGCGTCGCGAGATAGAACAAGGCCGGGCTGATGAGCTGCAGGCTGTAATAGATCAGGGCCGGGATCACCCCGGCCGCGATCCACAGCCCGATCAGCAGGCCGATGGCGAGCAGGATGAACACGATCGGCATCGCCCGGGCGACCACCTCGTAGGTCTTCTCCTCGAGCTCCTTCCAGCCATGGCCGCGCCAAAGCCCGATCACCCCGGCCGCAAGCCCCGCCATCAGCAGGGCGAGCTGCGCCGGCCCGCCCGTCGTGGCGTCGCCGAACGTGGCGATCGAGCCGATCAGGAACAGCGCCAGCAGCACCAGCGGGGCGAGGGACAACAGGACGCCCGCAGGGCGCGGGGCGGGCTTGTCATCGGGGCTCTGGCCGGTCTCGGTCATGGCAATGCGTCTCTCGTGGCGGGTGAAGGGCCGGCGCACGCTAATGGGCGTACGCGGCCAGGTAAATGTTCATGGGAGGGGCGCTACTCCGCCCCGCTCGTCCCCGCCTCCACCATCACCGTGCGGAAATAGTCCGCCATGACGGGCAGGTTGGAGATCTTCATCCGCTCGTCGGTGCCGTGGATGCGCGACAGATCCTCCATCTCGATGCGGGCCGGGGAGTAGCGGTAGATATTGTCGGCGACGCCCGCGAAGAAGCGCGAGTCCGTGCCCGCCACCAGAAGGCTCGGCGCGACCGGCGTGCCTTCGGGCGCGAAGGCGGCCGCCGCGCCCGCGACGATCTCCCAGGCCCGCCCCTCCATCGCCGCGACCGGCGGAGCCTCGCTGCCCGGCGCATGGGGCTTGATCGTGACGCCGTCGAGCCCGGCGACCGCCTCGCGCAGATGGGCGAGCGCGTCCTCGGTGCTGGTCCTGGGATGAAGGCGCAGATTGATCAGCGCCGTGGCGTGCTGGGGCAGCACGTTCTCCACGATCCCGCCCTCGATGACGGTGGGCGCGATCGTGGTGCCGAGCATGGCGCGCGGGGCGTCCTCGTCCTTCATCGCATCCACGATCAGCGCGCCGAACAGGCCGGGATTGGAGGCCGCGAACCCCTGCAGGCCCTCCATGTCGGGGGCGAGGGCGACGAGCATCTCGTCGACCGGGCCGCCCTCGAGGCTCATCTCGAAGGGATGGTCCTCGATGGCCGTGATGGCGCGCGCGAGCAGGCCGACCGCCGTGCGCTGCGGCGGGCTGGAGGAATGACCGCCGCGGGCGCGCGCGGTCACCTCCACCGTGAGATAGCCCTTCTCCCCCACTGCGATGAGCGCGGTCGGCCGGCCCGTCAGCGGCATGTCGAGCACCAGCGAACCGCCCTCGTCGAGCACGAACCAGGCACGCCGGCCGCGCTCCTCCAGCCAGCTCGCCATCAGGCCCGCGCCGATGCCGGCGACCTCCTCGTCCGCGCCGAGCCCGATATGGATCGTGCGCTGCGGCGCGAAGCCGTCCTCGAGCAGGCTCTCCATGGCGGCCAGCAGCGTGACGAGATGGCCCTTCATGTCGATCGCGCCGCGGCCCCAGACATAGCCGTCCGCGATGACCCCGTCGAAGGCGGGATAGGTCCAGCCGCCTTCCGTGCCCGGCTCGACCGGGACCACGTCCTGATGGGCGATCAGCACGGCCGGGTCGAGCGAGGCGTCGGAGCCTTCGAGCGTGAACCAGAGCGTGCCGTGGCCGAGATCGGTGACGTCCAGCTGTTCGAAGACGCGCGGATATTCGCGCGCGAGGAAGGCCTGGAATTGCGCGAAGACTTCTGCGTTGTGTCCGGGCTCGCCGGCCTTCGCGATGGTGGGGTAGGCGATCGCCTCGGCGAGCTGGCGCGCGAGGGTCTCCTCGCTCAGTCCGGCCCGGTCGGGCGCGACCGGCTCGGGCTGCTCGAATGACGATCCGCCGCAGGCGGCCAGGACCAGACAGGCAACGAGGCTCGCGGCGACGCGTTTCATGGATTCCAATTCCTCCCCCCGGGGCGCTATGAAGGCGCCCTCAATCCTTCGTTTCGCGAACAAGAGTGGCACACCGACATGGCGTCTGACGAGACCATCCCGCCCGAACCCAGAGGCCGCGTCCTCTCCATCGCCGGCTCCGACCCCTCCGGCGGGGCCGGCATCCAGGCCGACCTCAAGACCATCGCCGCGCTCGGCGGCTATGGCGCGACGGCCATCACCGCGCTGACGGTGCAGAACACCAGGGGCGTGACGGCGACCCATCACGTGCCGGCCGACATCATTGCCGGCCAGATCGAGGCCGTGCTGTCCGATATCGGCGCCGACGCGATCAAGACCGGCATGCTGGCCACCAGTTCGGTGATCGAGACCGTCGCCGACACGCTCGGCGACCGGGTCGCGAAAATCCCGCTCGTCATCGATCCGGTGATGGTGGCAAGCTCCGGCGCGGTGCTGGTGGAGGAGGATGCGCTCCAGGCGATGAAGTCCGTCCTCGTGCCGCGCGCCTTCATGCTCACCCCGAACGCGCCGGAGGCGGAGAAGCTAACCGGGATCGTCGTGGAGGACGTCGACAGCCAGCGCGCGGCCGGCGAGGCGCTGCTGGAGATGGGCGCGACCCACGTGCTGGTCAAAGGCGGCCATATCGAGGGCAGCCAGATCATCGATCTCCTGGTGACCCCGAAGGGCGTGCGCCTGTTCACCCGCCCGCGGATCAGGACGAGGAACACGCACGGCACGGGGTGCACGCTGGCGAGCGCGATCGCCGCCTTCCTCGCCCGCGGCCTGCCGGTGGATCAGAGCGTGGAAAAGGCCGGCGACTATCTGCACGAGGCGATCGCGCGCGCGCCCGGCTTCGGGGAGGGGCCCGGCCCGGTCAACCATGTCTGGCCGCTGGCCGAGGCGGGACTGGCGAGGCTGGGCGGCTAGCCCCGCTCCACCGTCACGCCGGGCCCGCCGATCGGCGCGGTGAAGCTCTGGACGGTGAGACCGGCAGCGCCGACCGCCGCGGCCATCGCCTCGCGCACGGTGTCCGCGTCGTTCTCGCGCGCCCAGGCGAAGATGGACGGGCCCGAGCCGGAAAGCGAGCAGCCCAGCGCCCCGGCAGCCCTGGCCGCATGCTTGACCATGGGAAGGCAGGGCAGGAGCTTCGCGCGCTGCGGCTCGATCAGCAGGTCTTCCAGGCCCGCCTCGACGAGCTTCAGGTCGTTCGAGGCGCAGCCCGCGACGAAGGCGGCGATGCGCCGGGAATGCTCCACCGCGGTCTCGAGCGCGACCGTCGCTCCCAGCACCTCGCGCGCGGCGCGCGTCTCGATGCGCGCGCCGGGAAGAACGAGAACGGCCACGAGGCCCCTCGGCTCGGGCAGCGGGCGCACGAGCGGCGGATCGAGCCTGGCGGCGAGCACCATGCCGCCGAACAGGGCGGGCAGCACATTGTCCCAGGCCGGCGAGCCGGAGGCGGCCTTCTCACCCTTCAGGGCGAAGGGCAGCAGCGCCTCGCGCCCGAACGGCCGGTCGAGCAGGGCGTTGGCCGCCGCGGCGCCGGCCACGGCCGAGGCGCCCGATCCGCCCATCCCGGCCGAGAGGGGGATGCCCTTCTCGATCTCCACCACCAGGCCGAAGCGCGCGCCGGCGGCCTTCAGCACCGCGTCGGCGGCGGCCAGGCACGCATTGTCCTCCACATCGCTCGGCAGGCGCCTGACGGTTCCGGTCACCGCACCGAGGCGCACGCCGGGCTCGCGGTCGCGCTTCGCCGTGACGGTGTCCCAGGCAGCGTTGAAGGCATGGCCGAGCACGTCGAAGCCGACGCCGACATTGCCGATGCTGGCGGGGGCGCAGGCCCGGGCGGTCGCTGCCATGGTTCTCGCTCCTCGGCGAACGTTCGCGCATCCGGCGCGTTCTTCACGCGGACCGGGACGGCTTTGCGTGGACGCCACTATCCGTGCGAGGCTCGCCCCAAGCAACCGGGACGGATGGATGGCCACGCAGTCGCTCTTTGAAGGATACGACCACGCGGACAGTTTTTGCGAGATCACCGATCGCAAGGACGATCCGGAGATCGCGAAACTCTTCCTCAAGCGGCTCGGACAGCGGAACCTGCGCACGCTGGCGCGTCGCAAGAAGGGCGCCGAGGACGAGCTCTACAATCTCGGCATCACCTTCACCGTCTATTCCGGCGAGAAGACGATCGACCGGATTCTGCCGTTCGACATCGTGCCGCGCCCGATCACGGCGGACGACTTCGCCGGGCTCGAGGCCGGCATCGTGCAGCGCATCGAGGCGCTCAACCTCTTCCTGCACGACATCTATCACGACCGGAAGATCCTGAAGGACGGCGTGGTCCCGGAGGACCTCGTCCTGAAGAACAAGTATTATCTGAAGGAGATGGTCGGGGTCGACCTGCCGCAGGGGACCTATACCCATATCTGCGGCACCGACGTGATCCGCGACACCGACGGCAGCTTCCTCGTCCTCGAGGACAATTGCCGCTCGCCCTCCGGCGTCTCCTACGTGGTGGAGAACCGGCATCTGATGATGCGGCTCTTTCCCGACCTGATGGAGGGCGCGAGGGTGCGCCCGGTCTCGGACTACGGGCTCCGCCTGCGCGAGAAGCTCACCGAAACCGCGCCGGCGGGCGTGGACGATCCGCGCATCGTGCTGATGACGCCGGGGATATTCAACTCGGCCTATTTCGAGCACGTCTTCCTGGCGCGCGAGATGGGCGTGCCGCTGGTGGAGGGCCGCGACCTCTATGTCGACGAGACCGACCGGGTCTTCATGAAGACCGTGGCGGGCCCCGAGCCCGTCCACGTCATCTACCGCCGCATCGACGACGCCTTCCTCGATCCGGAGGTGTTCAGGAAGGACTCCATGCTGGGCACGCCGGGGCTGATGCGCGCGCTGAAGGCCGGCAAGCTGACCATCGCCAACGCCCCGGGCACCGGGGTCGCCGACGACAAGGCGATCTACGCCTACGTGCCGAAGATCGTGCGCTACTATCTCGACCAGGAACCGATCCTGAAGAACGTGCGCACCTATCTCTGCCGGGAGAAGGACGACCGCGGCTATGTGCGCGAGCACATCTCCGAGCTCGTCGTGAAGCCGGTCGGGGAATCGGGCGGCTACGGCATCGTCGTGGGTCCCAAGGCGAGCCGCAGGGAGCTCGACGAGGTCTGCGAGGCGATCGAGGCCGATCCGGCCAACTACATCGCCCAGCCGATGATCAATCTCTCGGTCTGCCCGACCCTGACGAGCGAGGGGCTGAGCCCGCGCCATGTCGATCTCAGACCCTTCGCGCTCACGGGCAGGAATACCTGGGTGATGCCGGGCGGGCTCACGCGGGTGGCGCTCAGGCGCGGCTCGATCATCGTCAATTCCAGCCAAGGGGGAGGGTCAAAAGATACCTGGGTCCTCGGTTAATCTGCTATCGCGCTTCGCGGAGAACGCATTCTGGATCGGCCGCTACGTGGAGCGGGCGGAAAATCTCGCGCGCCTCATCGCGGTCACGGAGGCGCTCTCGGCGGGCAATGACGACACCGAAAGCTGGACGTCGCTCCTGCAGACCTTCTTCGACGAGCCGGCCTACGAGGCGACGGGGCGGTCGAGGACCGGCCTGTCCATCTCGCGCTGGTACATCCTCGACAAGGACAATCCCAATTCGGTGATCTCCGCGCTGACGCTCGCGCGCGAGAACGCGCGCGCCCTGCGCCACATCATCCCGACCGAGATGTGGCGCCAGATCAATATGCTGCACGGCACCGTCGAAGGCCTGACCGCGCGCAAGGTCACCTTGCCCAGGCTCAACGAGATCTGCGAGTCGATCCGGCTCGGCTGCCAGGCCCATTTCGGGGTGGTGGATTCCACCTGGTATCGCGACGAGGCCTGGCTGTTCCACAAGCTGGGTTGCGAACTGGAACGGGCCGACCAGACCACGCGCCTGATGGATATTTCCAACTTCAAGCTGATGGCGCTCGGCGAGGACGGGGCGATCCCCACCGGCGCGTGGTGGAACTCGCTGCTGCGCCAGGCTTCGGGCTACCAGGCCTTCCGGCGCAAGCACCGGGTCAATGTCGACCCCGCCGACGCGGCCGCCTTCCTGCTGTTCGATTCCGATTTCCCGCGGTCGGTGCGCCTGTCCATGCTGCAGGCCTTCTCCCGGCTCGACGACCTGGAGACCGATTACAGCGCGCCCCCCGACCAGGCCCTCGTCGTGGCGCGCACCGCGCTGGCGACGCGCATGCAGGACAGGCCCGAAGCGCTGGTCGGCCACGGCCTGCATACCTATCTCGACGAGGTGCAGCGCGACCTCAACGGTTTTGCCAACGCGATCGCGAGCCGTTATTTCGGATCCGGTTGAACGCACGGGCGCAAACCCCGACTCCAGGGAGGCGAGAATCGGCGCACAGTCGTCTTCATCCCCGGCCCGGCCGAGCGAGGACGCCGTGAACCAGCTTGCCCGCGTGCGCACCGACCTGTTCCAGGTGCGCCACCTCACCCGGTATCGCTATCACAAGCCGGTGCGCTTCGGTCAGCACCGCGGCATGTTCCGGCCGATCGACGCGCCCGACCTGCGCCTCATCTCCATGCGTTTCGAGACCCGGCCCGAAGCGGTCGTCCACTGGGTCCACGACGTGTTCTCCAATGCGGTCACGCTGTTCGATTTCGAGGGGGAGAGCGACGTGCTCGAGGTGGAGTGCACGTTCGAGGTCGTGCGCTCCCATGTCGAGGAGCCGGTCTTTCCGATCGACGAGCACGCCCGGCTCTACCCGTTCGAGTACCGGCCCGAGCAGCAGGTCGATCTCGCCCCCTCCATCATGAGCCACTATTCCGACCCGGACGGAACGGTGCAGGCCTTCGCGCGCCGCTTCACCCAGGCCGGCAGCGGGGAGACCTGGAAGATCCTGGAGACCATGAACCAGGCGATCCACGAGGAATTCGACTATCAGCGCCGCGAGGAGCCGGGCGTGAGGACGCCGGCCGACACGATCGCGCGCAGGTCGGGCTCGTGCCGCGACTATGCCGTTCTGATGTGCGAGCTGGCGCGCCGGCTCGGCTTCGCGGCGCGCTTCGTGACGGGCTATCTCTACGATCCCTCGCTCGACGCGGCCGTCAACGGCGAGCGCGACGGCAAGCAGGGCTCGGGCGCGACCCATGCCTGGGTGACGATCTTCCTGCCCGGCGCGGGCTGGATCGAGTTCGACCCGACCAACGGCAATGTCGCCTCGGGCTCGCTGATCAAGACCGGTGTCGCGCGCACGGCCGGCCAGGCCGTGCCGCTGGCGGGCAGTTTCGAGGGCATGACCTCGGATGCGGCGGGCATGGAGGTGAGCGTGGAGGTGACCACGCTCGCGCCGACCCTGACGAGCGAGGAATAGGCGCTGCGCACGGCGGGCGCGAGAATCGCCGCCTGCGACGGATCGCTTTCTTTCCCGATGTGTTGCTGCGCTATAGATAGCGCAGCATCGACCACTTCCGGGAGGAGAAGAAATGAGCACACCCCTGTCCAGCCTGAAGGCGGCCGGCCTCGGCGCGATCCTCGCGCTCGGCGCCGCCTCGGCCGAGGCCCAGCGCCCGCTCGAGATCGAGGACCTGTTCGACCTCAGGCAGGTCGGCACCGCCGTCGTCCAGCCCGGCGGCGACCATGTCGCCTACGTGCTCGTCGAGCCGCGCGACGTCGTGGAAGGCGCCGATGACGGCACGCCGCGCACCTCGCTCTACGTCACCTCCGGTCCCGACCGCGGCCGTCTCTATGTCGAGCATCAGAGCTTCGGCGGGCTCGAATGGCAGGGCGAGGAGCGCCTGACCTTCCTGTCGCGCGGCGAGGACGACGAGGCGACCTCGCTCTACGAGATCCGCATCGACGGCGGCGAGGCGAGGAAGCTGTTCGAGCACGACACCTCGATCCAGGCCTATGCCTTCGCGCCGGACGGCGAGACCGTCTACTTCATCGCCGCCGAGGAGGCGGGCGAGCACGCCGACACGCTGTACGAGCGCGGCTTCCGCGCCAATGTCTACGAGGAGGACGAGACCTTCTCGCGCCTCTATCGCGTCGATCTCGGCGAGGAGGATCCCGATGCGGTCCAGTTCGAGCTCGCCGGCAATGCGAACGATCTCGCGCTGAGCCCGGACGGGGCCCTTCTCGCCGTCGCGCTCGCCCCGACCCCGCTGATCGACGACGCGCTGATGGAAACCCGCTGGCACATCCTCGATGCGCAAAGCGGCGAGGTCCGCGCCGAGATCGCGACGCCCGGCAAGATCGGGGAGGGCGTGTTCTCGCCCGACGCGCGCCGGTTCGCCTTCCTTGCCGCGGTCGACCGCGCCGACCCGGTGGCCCAGACCGTCCACGTCGCCGACGTGCGCAGCGGAGAGTATTCCGCGATCGCACGCGAGGCCGAGCAGCACGTCCAGACCATGGACTGGGAAAGCAACGACCGTCTCGTCGTGCTCGTCCATGCCGGGCTGCAGAGCGCGCTCGTCGAATACGATGTCGATGGCGACGAGGTGCGCCGCACGGTCTTCTCCGACTTCGTGGCCAATGCGATGGACCGCGACGCGCGCTCGGGGCGCCTGGCGCTCGTCGCCGATGCCCCCGGCCACCCGCGCGAGCTCTTCGTCTCGCAGCGCCGCGACTTCCGGCGCTGGACGAATTCCAATCCCTGGCTCTCCGGGATCGCCTTCGGCGACCAGCGCGGCTTCAGCTTCGAGGCGCGCGACGGCGTGCGCGTCGAAGGCGTGCTGGTGACGCCGCGCGGCGAGGCGCCCGAGGGTGGCTGGCCGCTGATCATGACCGTGCATGGCGGCCCGGAAGCCCACGATTCCAACGGCTGGGTGACCGGCTATTCGCGTCCCGGCCATATCGGCGCGGGCCGCGGCTTCGCGGTCTTCTATCCCAACTATCGCGGCTCGACCGGGCGCGGCGAGATGTTCGCCAAGCTCGACCACCAGGACGCGCCGGGCGAGGAGTTCAACGACCTCGTCGACGCGATCGGGGCTCTGTCCGAAGCGGGCATCGTGAACCCGGACAAGGTCGGCATCACCGGCGGCTCCTATGGCGGCTTCGCCTCGGCCTGGGGCGCGACGATCGCGTCCGAGCACTTCGCGGCCTCGGTGCCCTTCGTGGCGCTGACCGACCTCATCAGCTTCTTCGGCACGACCGAGATCCCGGTCGAGATGGTCGATGTCCACTTCATGCAATATCCCTGGCAGGACTGGCAGAGCTATCTCGAGCACTCCCCGATCCGCCACGCGCCGGGCTCGACCACGCCGACGCTGATCCTGCACGGCGAGGCCGACACCCGCGTCGACCCGTCCCAGTCCTACGAGCTCTACCGCTATCTGAAGATGGCGGGCGAGGCGCCGGTACGCCTGGTCACCTATCCCGGCGAGGGCCACGGCAACCGCAATGCGGCGGCGCAGTACGACTATGCGCTGCGCCTGATGCGCTGGATGGAGCACTATCTCCAGGGCGAGGGCGGCGAACCGCCGGCCCACGAGCTGCCCTACGAGGACCTGCTCGGTCTGGACGGGGAATAACCGGTCGAAACCGCCGGAAAACCGGGGCCGGACGCCGCGCGTCCGGCCCCTTTTTCCGTTCCGGGCCTCGTTTCCGGGCGCTGGCGCGTTATAACCCCGGTCAAAACGAGACCGACCAATGGAGGAGACGATGAGACACCGCCCGCACATCCGCCATTTCGCCGGCCTGCTCGCTGCCGGAGCGCTTGCCGCCGGCGCGCAAGCCCAGAGCCCCATGGAGATCGAGCACCTGTTCGAGATCGGCCAGGTCGGCTCCGCCGCGCTGTCCCCGGACGGCGAGCATGTCGCCTACGCCCTCTCCGACCCGCGCAACATCGCCGAGGGCGAGGAGAACGGGGCGGCCGACATCCACCTCTGGATCGGCCGGCGCGGGCAGACGCCGAGGGCCTATGTGCAGGGCGACATCACCGTGTCGGACGTCGCCTGGCGGCCGGGCGCCGGAACCGTGACCTTCACCGCCAAGCGCGGCGAGGACGAGCATCGCGCGCTCTACGAGATCGATCCGCAAGGGGGCGAGGCGGTGCGCCTGTTCGCCCACGAGAACGATCTCTCGCGCTATGTCTGGGGCCCGGATGGGCAGACCCTCTACTTCGTCGCCGAGGCGAAGGAGGAGGACGAGCCCTTCGAGGACAGGGGCTTCGACGCCTATGCCTATGAGGAAGACCCCGACTATTCCTACCTCTGGAGCGTGCGCTTCGAGGACGGGCAAGTCGGCGAGCCCGGGCGTTTCGATCTGGACGGCGATGTCAGCGATATCGAGATGTCCCATTCCGGCGAGACGATCGCCGTGGCGCTCGCCCCGACCCCGCTGATCGACGATTTCTACATGAACCGGCGCTGGCACATCGTGGAGACCGACGGCGGCGAGGTGCGCGCGGTCGTGGAGACCGACGGCAAGATCGGCCAGGTCGCCTTCTCGCCCGACGATTCCCGGCTCGCCTTCATCACCGGCGTCGACGTGAACGATCCTGCCGCCGGCACGCTGGCCGTCGTCGATGCCTCGTCCGGCGCGTACACGCTGATCGCCCGCGCGGCCGAGCAGCACGTCCAGGATGCGGACTGGCTCGACAACGACTCCATCCTGGCGCTGGCACATGTCAGCACGCAGAGCGCGCTCGTCACCTATTCGGTCACCGGGCGCGAGGAGCGGCGCGTGGTGCAGGACGATGTGGTGGTGCGCGACTTCGATCTCGATCACCGCAGCGGACGCTTCGCCGCGATCGCGGACTCCGCGCGCCATCCGCGCGAGGTCTTCTTCGGCGACCGGCGCGGCAACCTGCGCCGCCTGCACGACCACAACCCGCTCCTGGCCGGCCTGCAGCTGGGCGAGCAGCGGGTCTTCT
This sequence comes from Marinicauda algicola, assembly GCF_017161425.1. GTDB lineage: Bacteria > Pseudomonadota > Alphaproteobacteria > Caulobacterales > Maricaulaceae > Marinicauda > Marinicauda algicola. The sequence goes on from NZ_CP071057.1 coordinate 3,096,600, forward strand.
CCTACGAGGCGCGCGATGGCGTGCGCATCGACGGGGTGCTGATCACCCCGCCGGGCGAGGCGCCCGAGGGCGGCTGGCCGCTCATCCTGACCGTCCACGGCGGGCCGGAGGCCCATGACAGCGACGGCTGGCTGACGAGCTATTCCGATCCCGGACATATCGGGGCGGGCGATGGCTATGCGGTCTACTATCCGAACTATCGCGGCTCGACCGGGCGCGGGGTGGACTTCGCCAAGGCCCACCAGCAGGACTATGCCGGGACCGAGTTCGACGATCTCGTCGACGCGGTCGACGCCCTTGCCGAGGCCGGCATCGTCGATCCCGACCGGGCCGGAATCACCGGCGGGTCCTATGGCGGCTATGCCTCGATGTGGGGCGCGACCGCGCTGTCCGAGCACTTTGCCGCCTCGGTCGCCTTCGTCGGCATCTCCGACAACATCTCCAAGTTCGGCACGACCGACATCCCGACCGAGATGTACCATGTCCACGCCCGCATCTGGCCGTGGGAAGACTGGCGCTTCTTCCTGGAGCGCAGCCCGATCTTCCATGTCGACAAGGCGCAGACGCCGCTGCTCATCCTGCACGGCGAGGAGGACACCCGCGTGCATCCCAGCCAGTCGATGGAGCTCTACCGGCACATGAAGGTGCGCACCGACACGCCCGTGCGGCTGATCTTCTATCCCGGAGAGGGCCACGGCAACCGCGGGGCCGCCGCCCAGTTCGACTACGCCCACCGCATGATGCGCTGGTTCGACCACTATCTCATGGGCGAAGGCGGCGAACCGCCGGCCCAGGAACTGCCGCTGGAGGAGCTGATCGGGAGCGAGGAGGAGGAGTAGTTTTCCGGTGTGATCGACAGGATGCGGCGGCTTCAGGCGAAGCCGCCGCATTTCGTTCGAGGGCACCTCTCGCCATCGCGGGAGTGCCGGTCTAGGCTCGCGCCAAATCACGAAACGGGAGGACTGCTCATGTCGGAAAAGGATCTGTCGCTGGAGGGCCGTGTCGCGCTCATCGCAGGGGCGAGCCGCGGAATCGGGGAAGCCACCGCCAGGCGCCTGGCGCGCAACGGCGCCATGGTGATCTGCTCCAGCCGCAAGATCGCCGACTGCCAGGCCGTCGCCGATGCGATCGTCAAGGAAGGCGGCAAGGCGCGCGCCATGGTGCTCCACCTGGGCGAGGCCGAGCATCGCGAGAAGGCGATGGAGGACATCAAGGCGAACGAGGGCCGGCTCGACATCCTGGTCAACAACGGTGCCACCTCGCCCTATTTCGGCGAGGCGCGCGACACGCCCGACAGCGCCTGGGACAAGACGTTCGAGGTCAATGTGAAGGGTCCGTTCTTCCTGTCCTCGCTGGCGGTGAACACCTTCATGAAGGAGCAGGGCAAGGGCGCGATCGTCAATGTCGCCTCGATCAACGGCATCCGGCCGGGCTTCTTTCAGGGCGCCTACTCGATCTCCAAGGCCGCTCTGATCTCCGCCACGCAGGTCCTCGCCCAGGAATGCGGCGGGTTCGGCGTGCGCGTGAACGCGCTGTGTCCGGGCCTCACCGAGACCAAGCTCGCCAGCGCGCTCACCTCCAATCCCGAACTGGAAGGCATGATGCAGCGCAATTTCTCGATCCAGCGCGTCGGCCAGCCCGAGGACATGGCCGCGGCCATTCATTATCTCGCGAGCGACGCGTCGAGCTACATGACCGGCCAGTGCCTGATCGTGGATGGCGGCATCACCGCCCGCGGACCTCTCTGAGGTTCGCCCATGGCCCTACCCGAGCGTGAAGAGATCGCGCGGCTCGATGCGGACGATCCGCTGAAGGGCGCGCGCGACCGGTTCGACCTTCCCGACGGCGTCATCTATCTCGACGGCAATTCGCTGGGTCCCCCGCCCAGGCGCGCGCTGGAACGCCTCGAGGAAGCGGCGCGCGTGGAGTGGGGGCGCGGCCTCATCAAGTCGTGGAACGATGCCGGCTGGATGGACCTGCCGCTGACGACGGGCGCGAAGCTCGCCCGCCTGATCGGCGCGGACGAAGGCGAGGTGGTGTGCGCGGACACGGTCACCATCCTCATCTTCAAGCTCGCCGCCGCGCTGATCCGGACCAGGCCCGGCAAGGCGGTGGCGGTCGAACGCGGGGACTTCCCGACCGACGGCTACGTGCTCGAAGGCCTGTCCAGGCTCGCCGGCTGCCCCTTCGCCTATGTCGAGCCGGGCACCTCGCCGGCGGACATGAACAAGGACATCGGCGTCCTCGTCAGGAGCGCGGTCCACTACAAGACCGCCGAGATCGCCGACATCGCCCGATGGGAAGCCGAGGCGAAGCAGACGGGGCTCGACATCGTCTGGGACCTTTCCCATGCCACCGGCCTCGTCGACCTGCACCTGAAGCGCGACGGGGCGAAATATGCGGTCGGCTGCGGCTACAAATTCCTCAATGGCGGGCCCGGCGCGCCGGCCTTCCTCTATTGCCGGTCCGACCTCATCGGGGACATCGACCATCCCCTGACCGGCTGGCTCGGCCATGCCGCGCCCTTCGATTTCACCGACGGCTACGTGCCGGCCGGCGATATCCGCCGCTTCATCACCTCCTCGCCCTCGATCCTGGCGATCACCAGCCTGAAGGCCGCGCTGGAGGCCTATGACGGGCTCGATCTCGCCCGGGTCGAGGAGAAGGCGCGGCGGCTCGGCGACATCTTCCTTCAGGCCGCCGGCGAGCTCGGCCTTGCCACCATCTCGCCGGGCATCGGGGAGCGGCGCGGCGGGCATGTCTGCATCCGCCACCCGCACGGCTACGCGGTGGTGCAGGCGCTCATCGCGCGCGGCATCATCGGCGATTTCCGCGCGCCGGACCTGATGCGCTTCGGCTTCAGCCCGCTCTACCTGTCGTATGCGGAGGTCTTCGACGCGGCCCTGCAGATGATGGAGGTCGTCGAGACGCGCGAATACGAGCGCCCCGAGTTCAATGTACGCAAGGCGGTGACCTGAAGCCGCTTGCGTGCCGGCGCGATCCTCCGCAATCTTCCCGCCGGCAAAGCCTTGAAAACGGGCCGGGGAGGAAAGCCATGACCTGGATCGTCCGGGGCGCGATCGCGCTCGGTATCGTCGTCCTCTTGCTGCTGGGGCTCGCCTACGGGCCGGGCGCGCTGCAGGCGCAGCGCTTCGAGCCGGTGCCGCTCGATCCCGAACTCGACGCGATGTTCACAGACCCGCTCGAGCCGCTGGCGCGCGAGGGCGACTTCTTCGGCGCGGAGGATCTCGAGCCCGGCCCGGACGGACGGCTCTATACCAGCCTCGCCGACGGGCGCATCCTGGCGCGCGCTCCCGAAGGGGGCTGGGAGGAATTCGCCCATACCGGCGGGCGCCCGCTCGGCCTCGCCTTCGGCCCGGACGGCGCCCTGTTCGTCGCCGATGCGCTCAAGGGCCTCCTGAAGCGGACACAGACCGGCTGGCAGACCTGGCTCGCCGACGAGAGCGAGGGCGGGCCGCTCGTCTTCACCGACGATCTCACCGTGCTGGCGGACGGCTCGGTGATCCTCACCGACGCCTCGCGGCGCTATGGCTACGGCGAATACATGACCTCCTTCCTCGAAGGCGAGCAGACCGGGGTGGTCTACCGCGTCACGGCCCCTGGCGAATACACCGTGCTGATGGAAGGGCGCGCCTTCATCAACGGGGTCGACCACGATCCGGCGACGGGCCTCGTCTACGTCAACGAGACCTGGGCCGGGCAGGTCTGGGAGCTCGACCCGGCCTCCGGCGAGCACCGGGTCATCATCGACGGGCTTCCCGGCTATCCCGACAATCTCGAATTCGACGCCGGGCGCGGTCTCATCTGGATCGCGCTGCCCTCGCGGCGCAGCCCGGAGCTGGAGCCGCTGCATCCGCGCCCCTTCGTGAAGCGGCTTGCCTGGCGCTGGATCCAGGTCGCGGGCCTGCCCGAGCTTCCGCCGCGGCCCGTCATGGGCCTCGCGATCACGCCCGAAGGCGAGCCCGTCCATGCGCTCCTAGGGCCGGACGACCAGGATTTCGGGATCACCACGATCCTGCCCTGGCAGGGCGCGCTGTGGGTCGCCGGCCTCGAGCGGGAAGGCGTGGAGACCTATCCGCTGCCCGGAGGCCGCGAACGATGAGCCGGACCGTCCTCGTCACCGGCGGCTCGCGCGGCATCGGCCTGGCCCTGTCGCGCGAGTTCGCGCGGCGCGGCGATCGCCTGCTCTGGGCCTCGCTGAAGGCGCAGGAGATCGAGGACGGCCGACGCGCCCTGCTCGCCGATCATCCGGATGCGCAGGTCGAGGGCCTCCCGATCGATCTCTCGGCGCCCGGCACCCCCGAGGAGGTGGTCAACTGGGCCCTGTCCAGGGCCGAGCGCATCGACGCGCTCGTCAACAATGCCGGCTTCGGCGCCTACGGGCTGAGCAAGGATATCGCCTTCGAGCGCGAGCGCGCGATGATCGCCGTCAACGTCTCCGCCCTGCATGCCCTCACGCGCGCCTTCATCCCCGTGATGGAGGACGCCGGGGGCGGATCGATCGTCAACATCGCCTCCAACTCGGCCTACCAGCCCGCGCCGGGCCTCGCGGTCTATGCCGCCACCAAGGCCTTCGTGAAGCACTATTCCGAGGCGCTCGCCGCCGAGCTGAAGGAGGCCGCAAGCCCTGTCCGCGTGCTGACGGTCTGCCCGGCAGCGGTCAGGGATACCGACTTCAAGACCGACGCGGACATGGCCCATATCCGCACCTTCGACTCCATCGCCACCACCACGGCCGAAGAGGTCGCGCGCGACATCGTCAGGGGGCTGGAAACCGGCAAGGACTTCGTGCTGACCGGCGCGGCCATGCGGCGCTCCTATCTGCTGATGAAGCTCCTGCCCGCACCGGCGGTGCGCTGGCTAGTGCGCCGCGAACTTGCCGGCGTCTAGCGGACGCGCCGCGCGAGGCGCTCCTTCGCGCCGTCGTGGATCACCTTGAGCTCGGCGAGCGTCGTATCGATCTGGGCGCGTTTGTCTTCCAGCTCGGCGATCTTCTCGGCCGTCTTCTCGATGACGAATCTGAGCTGGCGCTCCCGGCCCTCGCCCTCGCGCCCGTAGAGGTCGAGGAAGGTCTTGATGTCGGACAGCTTCGAGCCGATCGCCTTGGCGCGAAGGATCAGGCTCAGCCGGCGCTTGTCGGCCTCGGTGTAGATGCGCTGCTGCCCCACGCGGCGCGGGTGCAGGAGGCCCTTATCCTCGTAGAAGCGGATGGCGCGCGGCGTCACGCCGAACGCCTCGGCGAGATCGGCGATGCCGTAGAGCGCCTCGCCGGCGTCGCGAGATGATGACCGTACGTCGTCCATGGTCAAATCATTAGCGCCGCATGCTTCCCCTTACAAGAGGCACTTGACGTATACGTCAGCCATGAGGGAAGGTCGGTTCCCGGACGAGCCCGCAACGGGCCGAAACGGGGAGGAGACGCGCGGCGCGATGAGCGGGACCGGCCAGTATGACAGCGTGTTCAGGCCCGGCCTCTTCGAGGGCCGGACCGTCATCGTGACCGGCGGCGGCTCGGGGATCGGGCGCTGCACCGCGCACGAGCTGGCTCATCTCGGCGCAAGGGTCGTCATCACCGGGCGCAAGGCCGACAAGCTCGCGGCGACCGCGCAGGAAATCCGCTCCGATGGCGGGCAGTGCGAGACGAGCGCCTTCGACATTCGCGACGAGGAGGCCGTCAAGGCCGCGATCGGCGAGATCGTCGCGGCGCACGGACCCGTCCACGGCCTCGTCAACAATGCCGGCGGGCAGTTCCCGGCCGAGCTGAAGGACATCTCCAGGAAGGGCTGGGAGGCCGTCGTCGCAACCAACCTGACCGGCGGCTTCCTCGTCATGCGCGAGGTGTTTCAGGCGAGCATGGCCGAACACGGCGGGGCGATCGTCAACATGACCGCCGACATGTGGGGCGGCATGCCCGGCATGGGCCATTCCGGCGCCGCGCGGGCGGGCATGAGCAATCTCACCATGACGGCGGCCTACGAGTGGGCCAGGCACGGCGTGCGCGTGAACGCGGTCGCGCCCGGCTGGATCGCGTCCTCGGGCATGGACACCTATGGCGGGGCGGTGAAGGCGATGATCCCGTACCTGAAGCAGCACCTGCCGGCCAAGCGCCTCGGCTCGGAGGCGGAAGTCTCCGCGGCCATCGTGTTCCTGCTGTCGCCCGCGGCGAGCTTCATCACCGGGGTGACGCTTGCCATCGATGGCGGCGCGCCGCTCGGCAATCCGGCCTTCCCGCTGGAAGACCACGACAGGTTCGAGGTCTATAACGGCTTCCACCGCGCCGTGCCGCCGCAAGTCCTGCGCGGGGAGGAAAGCTGATGCCGGTCCTCAATTCCCGCCTCAATCCCCAGAGCCCCGAGTTCAAGGCCAATGCCGAGGCGATGGCGGCAAAGCTGGCTGAGGTGCGCGCGCTCGAGGAGAAGGTGCGCGCCAACTCCGCCGCCAAGAAGGAACGCTTCGAGGAGCGCGGCCAGCTTCTGCCGCGCGAGCGCGTGGCGCGCCTGCTCGACCGGGATGCCCCCTTCATCGAGATCGCCCCGCTCGCGGGACTGAAGATGCACGACGATGACGGCGACCGCGGCGCGGCGGGCGGCGGCATGGTGACCGGCATCGGCGTGGTGTGCGGCAAGCGCTGCGTGGTCTCGGCGAGCGACAGCGCCATCAAGGGCGGCACGGTCGCCCCGATGGGCCTGAAGAAGTCCCTGCGCGCGCAGGAGATCGCGCTCGAAAACAAGCTGCCGATGATCCACCTCGTGGAGTCCGGCGGCGCCAATCTGCTCTACCAGGCCGAGATCTTCGTCGATGGCGGGCGGGGCTTTGCCAACCAGGCGCGCCTGAGCGCGGCCGGAATTCCCCAGATCGCCGTCGTTCACGGCTCGTCGACCGCCGGCGGGGCCTATCTGCCGGGGCTTTCCGACTACGTCGTCCTTGTACGGGGCAAGTCCAGGATCTTCCTCGCCGGCCCGCCGCTCGTCAAAGCCGCGATCGGGGAGGATGCCGGGGAGGAGGAACTGGGCGGGGCCGACCTGCACGGCGAGGTGACGGGCCTTGGCGAATACGTCGCCGAGGACGATGCCCAGGCGCTCGCCTATGCCCGCGAGATCATGGACAAGCTGAACTGGGATGCGGCCACCCCTCCCGGCGGGGGCGAGGCGCCGGCTTACCCGGCCGACGAGCTGATGGGCGTCGTGCCGGCCGACGACAGGACGCCTTACGACGTCAAGGACGTCATCGCCCGCATCGTGGATGCCTCCGACTTCCTGGAGTTCAAGGCGCGCTACGGGTCCGAGACGGTGTGCGGCCATGCCCGCATCGGCGGGCAGCTCGTCGGCATTCTCGGAAACAACGGCCCGATCCAGCCGGAGGGCTCCACCAAGGCCGGCCAGTTCATCCAGCTCTGCGACCAGTCGGATACGCCGCTCATCTTCCTGCAGAACACCACCGGCTACATGGTCGGCACCCGGGCAGAAGCCGAGGGCGCGATCAAGCACGGCTCGAAGATGATCCAGGCCGTCGCCAATGCGCGCGTGCCGAAGATCACCATCGTGCTCGGCGGCAGTTACGGCGCGGGCAATTACGGCATGTGCGGGCGCGGCTTCGATCCGCGCTTCATCTTCGCCTGGCCGAGCGCGCGCACCGCGGTGATGGGCGGGGCCCAGGCCGCCAAGGTGATGGAGATCATCACCCGCGCCAAGAACGAGCGCGCCGGTCAGGAGACGGACGAAGAGGGCCTGAAGGCCATGTCCGACATGATCAAGGCCTCGCTGGAGGAACAGTCCCACGCTTTGTTCGCCACGGCCCGGCTCTGGGATGACGGGATCGTCGATCCGCGCGACACCCGCGCGCTGCTGATCGAGTGCCTCAATATCTGCGCCGAGGCCGGACGCCGGGTGCTCAAGCCCAATGCCTTCGGGGTGGCGCGGCTGTGAACGTGGCGCGACGCGATGTCCTCCCCCGCTCGCGGGGGAGGGGGACCACGAAGTGGTGGAGGGGGCAGGCGCCCGCCCTCTCCCTCGGCTTCGCCGACACCTCCCCCGCGAACGGGGCAGGACAAAGGAGGTAGAGATGCAATTCACCGAGCAGCACGACCAGCTCCGCGAGACGGTCGCGAGATTCGTCGAGAAGGAAATCAATCCGTATGTCGACGAATGGGAGGAGCATCCGCCCTTCCCGGCCCACGAGGTGTTCAAGAAGATGGGCGATCTCGGGCTCCTGGGCCTTCGCTGGCCGGAGAAGTTCGGCGGGGCCGGGCTCGATTTTTCCTACTCGCTCGTGCTTGCCGAGGAGCTGGGGCTGATCGCTTGCGGCGGCGTGCCGATGGCGATCGGGGTGCATACCGACATGTGCACGCCCGCGCTCGCGCGCTTCGGGTCGGACGAGCTCAGGCAGGAATGGCTCGCGCCCTCGATCGCGGGAGACATGGTCGGCTGCCTCGGCGTTTCAGAGCCGGGCGGGGGCTCTGACGTGGCGGCGGTGAAGACCACGGCCCGCCCGGATGGCGACGACTACGTCATCACCGGCTCGAAGATGTGGATCACCAACGGGCTGCAGGCCGACTGGTGCTGCCTGCTCGCCAACACCTCGGACGGCAAGGCGCACTCCAACAAGTCCCTGATCATCGTGCCGATGGATTCCAAGGGCATCGAGAAGCAGCCCATCCACAAGATCGGCATGCATTCCTCCGACACCGCCCAGCTCTTCTTCGACGGGGTGCGGGTGCCCAAGCGCAACCGGATCGGGGACGAGGGCGCGGGCTTCCTCTACCAGATGCTGCAATTCCAGGAGGAGCGCCTCTACGGCGCGGCCAGCTCGCTGAAATCGCTGGACAAGCAGATCGACCTCACCATCGAGTACACCCGCGAGCGCAAGACCTTCGGCACGCCGCTGATCGACAACCAGGCGATCCATTTCCGTCTGGCCGAGCTGCGCACCGAGGTCGAGGCGCTGCGCGCGCTGACCTACCGCGCGGCGGAGGAATTCATCGCCGGCAAGGACGTCACGCGCCTGGCCTCGATGGCCAAGCTGAAATGCGGGCGCCTGGCGCGCGAGGTCGCCGACACCTGCCTGCAGTATTGGGGCGGGATGGGCTACACCAAGGACAACCCGATCGCCCGCGCCTATCGCGACGGCCGCCTGATTTCCATCGGCGGCGGGGCGGACGAGATCATGCTCGGCATCATCTGCAAGCTCGAAGGCACGCTGCCCGGCAAGAAGAAGGACCGCTCCGGCAATGCCTGAGTTCGAGACCCTTCTGGTCGCGCGCGGCGGGCGGGTCACGCATGTGACGCTGAACCGGCCCGAGGTGCGCAACGCCATGTCGCTCGCCATGGTCGACGAGCTGCTCGCGGTGCTGGAACGCGCCGAACGGGACGGCTCGCGCGCCATCGTGCTGCGCGGCGCGGGCGGGCATTTCTGCTCGGGCGGGGACGTCAAGGACATGGGCGCGGCGCAGGCCCGGCCCGGCAACGGCGAGGATCCGATCGCCGGCGTCAATGCCCGTTTCGGCCATCTGTGCGCGGCCTATGCCGGGACGGGGCTGCCGGTCGTCGCTGTGCTGGAAGGCGCGGTGATGGGCGGGGGGTTCGGCCTCGCCTGCGTCGCCGATGTCGCGATCGCCCGCGAGACGGCCCTGTTCCGCCTGCCCGAGACCGGGCTCGGGCTCGTGCCCGCCCAGATCGCGCCCTTCCTGGTGGAACGGCTGGGGTATTCGCAGGCCAAGCGCCTCGCCGTCACCGGCGGGAAGATCGACGCGGCGAGCGCTCTGAAGCTCGGCCTGGTCCACCATGTCTGCGACGGTGAGGAGAGCTGCGGGGCCACGCTTTCCCAGGTGCTCGCCGAGATCCGGAAGGGCGCGCCGAACGCCATCGCCGCCACCAAGCAGCTCATCGCCCGCGCGCGCCTGGAGCCGGCGAGCGCGCTCGTGGAGGATGCCGCGAGGATCTTCGCCCGCGCCGCGCGCAGCGAGGAAGGCGCGGAGGGGCTGACGGCGTTCCTGGAGAAGCGCCCGGCGGCGTGGGCGCGGGAGGGCGAGGCGTGACCCGTCCCCTCACCACCCTGCTCGTCGCCAACCGCGGCGAGATCGCGGTGCGGGTGATGCGCACGGCGAAGGCCATGGGGCTCACGACCGTCGCGGTCTATTCCGATGCTGACGAACGTGCCCTGCATGTGCGCAGCGCCGACCGGGCCGTGCGCATCGGCCCGGCCCCGGCGGCGCAGAGCTATCTGAAGATCGAGGCGATCCTCGAAGCCGCGAAGGCCACGGGAGCGGACGCCATCCATCCCGGCTACGGCTTTCTGTCGGAGAACGCCGCCTTCGCCCGCGCCGTGGAAGAGGCCGGTCTCGTCTTCGTCGGCCCGCCCGCCGCGGCCATCGAGGCGATGGGCGACAAGGCGCGCGCCAAGGCGAAGATGATCGAGGCCGGCGTGCCCGTCGTGCCAGGCTGGCAGGGCGAGGATCAGTCCCCGGACAATCTGAAGGCCGAAGCGGACAGGATCGGCTACCCGCTCCTCGTCAAGGCCGCCGCAGGCGGGGGCGGGCGCGGCATGCGCACCGTGCGCAGGGCCGAGGACTTCCAGACCGAGCTGGAAGCGGCCAGGCGCGAGGCGAAGTCGGCTTTCGGCGACGAGACCGTGCTGCTGGAAAGGCTCATCGAGCGCGGCCGCCATGTCGAGATCCAGGTCTTCGCCGATGCGCACGGCAACACGGTCCATCTCGGCGAGCGCGACTGTTCGGCCCAGCGCCGGCGCCAGAAGGTGATCGAGGAAGCCCCGAGCCCGGCGGTCGACGGGAAACTTCGCGAGAGAATGGGCGCGGACGCGGTCGCGGCTGCGAAGGCCGTCGGCTATCGCGGCGCGGGCACGGTGGAATTCCTGCTCGATGCGGACGGGTCCTATTATTTCCTCGAAATGAATACCCGGCTTCAGGTCGAGCACCCGGTCACGGAGCTGGTCACCGGTACCGACCTCGTGGAATGGCAGCTGCGCGTGGCGGCAGGCGAGGCCCTTCCCGCCACGCAGGAGGAGATCGGCCTGTGCGGCCACGCCGTCGAGGTCCGGCTCTATGCGGAGGACCCGATGGCCGGCTTCGCGCCGCAGTCCGGCCCGGTCCTCCACTTCGATCCGGCGCCGAGGACCGAGGGCCTCAGGATCGACAGCGGGATCGAGAGCGGGGACAGCGTCACGCCCTTCTACGACCCGATGGTCGCCAAGCTCGTCGCCCGCGGCGCGACGCGGGCCGAGGCGATCGCGAAGCTGAAGCGGGGGCTCGAGGACCATCCCCTGCTGGGCCTCGTCACGAACCGCAGCTTCCTGATCGATCTTCTGGACTCGGACGAATTCGCGAGGGGCGAGATCACCACCGGCGATCTCGACGCCTGGATGGAGGCCGGTTCCGGCCCCTTCGCCGCGAAGGACACGCCCTTCGAGCCCTTCGCGCTCGGCGCCCTGCTGCTCGCGGCGTCCCGGGAGGGCGCGCTGCGCTCGGGATCGGTCGACCGCTTCGATCTGCCGCTCGAAGCCGGAGGCGAGGCGCGCACGCTGCGCATAACCCAGACCGGGCCGGGGCGGCTGCAGATCGACGCCGGAGCGGACAAGGCCGATATCGCCCTCGTCGCCCGCCAGGGCGCGCAGGTGCGCTACGCGCTCGACGGCGTGGTCAAGACCGCCGCGCTCGCCTGCGCGGCCGACGGTCTCCACCTCGCCATCGGTGCACGGACCTTCCTCGTGCGCGAGCCCTCGCCCTGGGGGCCGGACGCGGGCGCCGATCCGTCGACGGTCACCGCCCCGGTCTCCGGTGCGGTGGTCAAGGTCAACGCCAGGCCCGGCCAGGCCGTGAAGGCCGGCGACGTGCTCGCCGTCATGGAAGCCATGAAGATGGAAATGCGCCTGACCGCGCAAGCCGACGGCACGGTCTCGGCCGTTCACGCAATCGAGGGATCGCAGGCGACCAGCGGTTCCGTCTTGATCGAACTCGATCTTCAGTCACAGGATTAGACCCATGGACAAGGCCGTACTCACCTGCGCGCTCAACGGGGTTCTGACGAACCCCAAGACCCATCCTGTTCCGGTCACGCCGCAGCAGATGGCCGCCTCCGCGCGCGAGGCCTTCGACGCCGGCGCGAGCGTGATGCACGTCCATTTCCGCATGCAGGAAGAGGGCATGGGTCATTTCCCGACCTGGGACCCCGATGTCTGCGGCGAGATCGTCGAGGCGATCCGCTCCGCCTGCCCCGGCGTCATCATCAACCAGACCACGGGCATCGTGGGACCCGACGTCTCCGGCCCGATCGCGGTGATGCGCCGGGTGAGGCCGGAGATCGCGGCCTGCAATGCCGGTTCGCTCAACTATCTGAAACTGAGGAGCGACGGCAGCTGGGCCTGGCCGCCCATGGTCTTCGACAATCCGGTCGAGAAGGTCCAGACCATGCTCGACGCCATGGAGGAGACCGGCGCCCATCCCGAGTTCGAATGCTTCGATGTCGGCATCGTGCGCTCGGTCAACATGTATATCGAGAGCGGGATGGCCTCCAACGCGCACTACAATTTCGTGATGGGCGTGGCGAGCGGCATGCCCGCGGATGCGCGCCTGCTCGAGCTCCTGCTCGATTACAAGCGCGAGGGCGCGCCCTGGCAGACGACGCTGATCGGGCGCCAGGAGATCTGGCCGGTCCATCAGAAGACGGCCGATCTCGGCGGCATGCTCAGGACCGGCCTGGAAGATACCTTCTACCTGCCGGACGGCGAACGCGCCGCCGGCAACGGGGCCCTGATCGAGGCCCTGGCAAACTGCGCGCGCAAGGCGGGCCGCGAGATCGCGAGCCCGGACGAAGCGCGCGTTCTCATGCAGCTCGGGGAGGAGCACGGTGGCGCACACGGCATGGAGCGAACTGCCTCGCATCGGTGAGGAGAACTGGTTTCCGACAACGCCCGCCCGCCTGATCGACCAGGCACGGCGGCGTCCCGACGCGCCGGCCTATCTCGTCCATGACGGGAGCGGATGGCAGGCTTCGACCTGGCGCGATTACGCCGATCAGGCCCGCCAGGCGGCCCGCGCGCTCGTCGCGCTGGGCGTCGGGAAGGACGACGCGGTCTGCATCCTGGGATTCAACCGGCCCGAATGGACGGTGATGGCCAACGCGGCGATGATGACCGGCGCGCGCCCGGCCGGCATCTACTGGACGAGCGCCCCGCCGGAAAGCGCCTATATCCTGCAGCATTCCGAAGCTCCGGTGCTGCTCGTGGAAACCCTCGAACAGGTGGAGGAACTCGAGGCGGTCCGGCGCGACTGCCCCGATCTTCGCCAGATCGTGGTGATGGAAGGAAATCCCGGCCGCGACGACATCCTGTCCTGGACCGACTTCCTCGCGCTCGGCGATGGCAACCATCAGGATACGGTGGATGCGCGCCTGGCCGGGATCGGGCCGGAGGATATCGGCGCGCTGATCTACACCTCCGGCACCACCGGCCCGCCCAAGGCGGTGATGCTGTCCCACGGCGCGATCGCCTGGACGGCCGATCTCCTCACCCGGTCCTTCGGCGGGGACGAGACGGGGCGCGGCCTGTCCTACCTGCCGCTCGCCCATATCGCCGAGCAGCAGGCCTCGCTGCACTGCCACCCGATCCGCGGCAACGCGATGTATTTCGCCCGCTCGATGGAGACGCTGGCCGAGGACATCAACACGGTGCGCCCGACGATGTTCTTCGGCGTGCCGCGCGTCTGGGAGAAGATGGCCGAGACGCTGCGCTCGCGCATGGCCGAGGCGAGCGGGACGCGGAAGGCGCTTCTCGACTGGTCCATGCAGGTCAATCGCGCCTGGCACGCGGCGAACATGAACGGCGCCGCGCCCGGCGCGCTCCTCTCGCTGCAGCGCAAGCTCGCCAACCGCCTGGTGACGAGGAAGATCAAGGGCGCGATCGGGCTCGACCGGGCCGACACCTTCATCTCCGGCGCGGCGCCGATCTCCCCGGAAGTCCTGCGCTTCTTCACCGGGCTCGACATGCCGATCCTGGAAGGCTACGGCCAGTCGGAGACCAGCGCTCCGACCACGGCCAATCTTCCCGGCGCCGTCCGGCTGGGTTCGGTCGGCAAGCCCTTCCCCGGCATCGAGACGAAGGTGAGCGAGGAGGGCGAGCTGCTCGTGCGCGGCCCGGGCCTGTTCTCCGGCTACATGAAGAACAACGAGGCGACCGCCGAAGCCTTCACCGCCGACGGCTGGCTTCGCACCGGCGACGTGGTGAAGGTCGACGAGGACGGCTTCATCACCATCACCGGCCGGATCAAGGACATCCTCATCACCTCGGGCGGCAAGAACATCACGCCGGCCAATCTCGAGACCGACCTGATGAACATCCCGCTCGTCGAGCACGCGGTCGTGGTCGGGGACGCGCGCCATTACCTCACCGCCCTGATGACGCTCTCGGCCGACGCGCTCGCCGCCTTCGCGAAGAAGAAGGGGATCGCCGATCCGGGGCCGGACCATCCCGAGGTCGTCGCCGAGGTGCAGGCCGGCGTCGACGCGATGAACAAGCGCTACGCGCGAGTGGAGAATATCCGCAAGTTCCGCCTGCTCTCCGCCCCGCTGAGCGTGGAGACAGGCGAGCTCACGCCCACCATGAAGGTCAAGCGCAAGGTGGTCATCGAACGCAACAGGGCGCTCGTCGACGCGATGTACGATGGCGACTGAGCTGCCGGCCTCGTGCGATGTGCTCGTCGTCGGGGCCGGCATGTCCGGCCTCGCCATGGGCCATCACCTGAAACGGCGCGGCATCGCGGATTTCCTGATCCTGGAGAAGTCCGGTGGCGTCGGCGGTGTCTGGCGCGACAATCGCTATCCCGGCTCGGGCTGCGACGTGCCGAGCCATCTCTACTCCTTCTCCTTCGCGCCGAAGCCCGACTGGAGCCGCAAATACGCCCCGCGCGACGAGATCCTTGAGTATTTCGAGGACGTCGCCGGGCGCGAGGGACTCTATCCCCATTGCCGCTTCGGCGTGGCGGTGAAGGCGCTCGCCTTCGATCGCGGCGAGGGCCGCTGGACGGTCGCGCTGGAGGATGGCCGTACACTGAAGGCCCGCGCCGTGGTGAGCGCCGTCGGCCAGCTGTCGGAGCCCTTCGTGCCGGAGATCGAGGGCCTCGACGGGTTCGGCGGCCTCGTCATGCATACCGCGCGCTGGGACCGCAGCGTCGACCTCTCGGGCAAGCGCGTCGCGGTGATCGGCAATGCGGCGAGCGCGATCCAGCTCCTGCCGATCGTGGCGGAAGAGGCGGCGCAGCTGACCGTCTTCCAGCGCACGCCCAACTGGGTGATCGGCAAGCCGGACCGCAGGTTCACCGCGCTGGAGAAATGGCTCTTCCGCAACCTGCCCGGCTACCGGCGTCTCTACCGGCTCGGCAGCTTCCTCATCCACGAGAGCCGCTACACGGCCTTTCGCGCGAACAGCCTCGCCGGACGCTTCACGCGCTGGGATCTGATGCGGCAGCTCAAACGCCAGGTCCCGGACGCGGCGCTCCGGGCGAAGCTCACCCCCCGCTACGCGCCCGGCTGCAAGCGCATCCTCCTGTCCAACGACTATTTCCAGACGCTGCAGCGCGAGACCGTCTCGCTGGTGACCGACGGCGTGGCGCGGGTCGAGGCGGACGCCATCCTCACCGGCGCGGGCGAGCGCGTACCGGCCGATGCGATCGTCTTGGCCACCGGCTTCAGGACTACCGAGTTCCTGTCGACGCTGGACGTGACCGGACCGGACGGGCGCACGCTGCAGGACACCTGGGCCGGCTCGCCCTCGGCCTATCGCGGCGTCGCGGTCGCCGGCTTCCCCAATCTTTTCATGCTCTACGGGCCGAACACCAATCTGGGACACAACTCGATCATCTTCATGAGCGAGCGCCAGGCCGAATACGTGGCGAACAAGATCGGCCGTATCCTGAAAGAGGACATCAAGGCGCTCTCGGTGAAGCCCGAGGCGCAGGCGCGCTTCGACGCGCGCGTGCAGGAGAGCCTTGCCGGCACGGTGTGGGCCGGGAACTGCCCGAGCTGGTACAAGACGTCGGACGGGCGGATCACCAATAACTGGTCGGGGCTGGCGAGCGCGTTCGCCTTCGCGCTCGCCCGGCCCGATCAGGCCGACTGGCTGGCCGAGAGATAGCCGTGCGCCCAGTCCGCCACCCGCGCGATCGCCCGGTCGGCTTCGGGAAGCAGCGGGGCGAAGAGCGGGAAGTCGTGCCACATCCTCTCCCAGACTTCGCAGCGCACCTCGACGCCCGCCGCCTCGAGGCGCTGGGCGAGGCGCGTGGAGTCGTCGAGCAGCACCTCGTCGGAGCCCACCTGGATGAGGGTCGGCGGCAGGCCGGAAAGATCGCCGAACAGGGGCGAGCAGTCGGGATGGGCGCGGTCCGTCTTTCCGGCATAGATAGCCGCGCCCTTGTCGAGATAGTGCGCGCGCAGCATCGGGTCGATGCCGTCGAGCGTCTTCGCGCTGTCTCCCGACATCGTCAGATCCGTCCACGGCGAGATCAGGTAGAGCGCGTCGGGCAGCGTCTCCCCGCCGGCCTTGAGGCGCAGCGTCATAGCGAGCGTCAGCCCGCCGCCCGCCGAATCGCCGGCGACCAGGATCGGGCCCTGGACATCGCTCCGCAGCGTACGGAAGGCCGCGAGCGCGTCCTCGATCCCTGCCGGGCAAGGATGCTCGGGCGCGAGGCGGTAATCCAGCGAGACGGCTTCCAGGCTCAGAGCCTTCGACAGTCTCGAGACCACGGGCTTGTGGCTGTGGGACGATCCGCGCGAATATCCGCCTCCGTGCAGGAAGAGCAGCGCGCCGGGACGCGGGGAGGGCGGGATGAAGCGCAGGGCCGGACGCCCGGCATATTCGATGCGCCCGATCTCCACCCCGGAGGCCGCGGGCACGCGCTCGCCCGCCTTGTCCATCATGGCGCGCGCGACCTCGGGCGGATTGTCCGGCGAGAGCGAGGTCCTGCCCGCCTTGGCGGCCATGCGGCGGCCGAGCCAGCGCCTGAGCGAGATCGGCGAACGCGTGCGGATATGTTCGATCATGAAAGGGCCTCCCCGTGACTCTGTCGTCTGAGCTCACCCTGCCATGCGGCGCGAGGATTCCCAATCGCCTGGCGAAGGCGGCGATGACGGAGGGGCTGGCCGAGCCGGGCGGCATCGCCGGCGAGCGCATCGTGCGCGCCTATACCGCCTGGGCACAGGGCGGGGCGGGGCTCATCCTGACCGGCAACATGATGGTGGACCGCAGATACCGCGAACGCCCGGCCAATGTCGTGGTCGAGGGCGAGCAGAGCGCGAACGCCCTGAAGGGGCTGGAACGCTTTGCTGCGGCGGCGAAGTCGGGCGGGGCGGTGGCGCTGGCGCAGATCTCCCACGCCGGCCGGCAGTCGCCGAGATCGGTCGCGCCCGAGCCGGTGGGGCCGAGCGCGGTCGCGGTGAAGCTACCGGGCGGGCTCTACGCCAAGCCGCGCGCGCTCACGGCCGGCGAGATCGCCGGCATCATCGGCCGCTTCGCGCACACCGCGCGCACGCTCGTGGAGGCCGGGTTCGACGGGGTGCAGATCCATGCCGCCCACGGCTATCTCATCAGCGAGTTCCTCAATCCGCGCGTCAACCGGCGCGAGGACGAGTGGGGCGGCAGCCTCGAGAACCGCGCGCGCCTGCTGGTCGAGACGGTGCGCGCCGTGCGCGCCGCGATCGGGGCGGACCGCGTCCTGGCGGTCAAGCTCAACTCCTCGGACTTCCAGAAGGGCGGGTTCTCCTTCGAGGACTGCCTCCAGGTCGTCGATCTTCTGGATGCGGAAGGCATCGACCTGCTGGAGATCTCCGGGGGCAGCTACGAGCAGCCGCGCATGATGGGTCTCGACGGTCTCGAACCGGTCTTAGAGGAAAACGTCCGGGCGAGCACGCGGGCGCGCGAGGCCTATTTCATGGGCTATGCCGCGCAGGTCATCGCCCGGGCGAAGACGCCCGTCATGGTCACCGGCGGCTTCCGCACCCGGGCCGCGATGGAGGCCGCGGTCGAGGAGGGCGTCGCGGTGATCGGGATCGGCCGGCCGCTCTGCGTCGATCCGGACGCCCCGAAGAAACTCCTCGCCAGCGAGATCGAGGCCCTCGACGCCTTCGAGACGCGCCTGCGCGTGGGGCCGGGGATTTTCGGCCCGCATTCGAGGCTTGCGGTGATGAAGGCGGTGAACGGCCTTGCGACCATGGCCTTCTTCTACCGCAACATCATCCGCATGGCCGAAGGCAAGCCGACCCTGCGCGAGATGAACCTCCTCGGCACGCTGATCGCCCATCAGCGCCAGGAGGCGCAGGACGCGAAGCGGATCTAGCCGCGAGGCTCCCGCCTCACATCGCGACCCTGTCCGCCCAGTCGGCGAAATCGTCCATCGCCGCCTCGCGCCCCAGATCGTTGAGCGTCTCGTGCCGGCCCTTCGGGTCGATCCTCAGCGTGAGGTCGGTGAAGCGGTCGGCCTTCAGGCGCTCGGCGAACTTCCTGACCGCCTTGCCATTGTCCGTGGCCGGATCGGCGCCGCCGCCGGCGAGGTGGATCGGCAGGTCGCGGCGCATCGCCTCGATGCGCGCGCCGTCCTCGGCGCGCTCGAACCCGGTGACGAGGTCCTTCCACAGCGAGATCGTCGGGCGCCAGCCGGCATCGGGATCGGCGATATAGGCGTCGACCTCCTCGGGGATGCGCGAGAGCCAGTCCTGGGGCGTGCGCCGGTGCTTCACCTGCTTGCCGAACTGGTCGAAGGTCAGGGCGTTGAGCCAGGTGGAGATCTCGGTCTCCTTCTTGAACAGGCCCTCCGTCCACAAGACGGCGCGCATCAGGCCGGTCATTCCGCCGAGCGCGAGATTGGAATTCCACACCGCGACGCCGGCGAGGCGCCGATGCTCGTCCTGGGCATGGTTCATCGCCACGACCCCGCCCATGGAATGGCCGAACACGATGGTCGGCAGATCGCCGAAACGCTCGTTCATGTAGCCGCGCAGGAAGATCGCATCGGCCATCACCTTGTCCCAGCCATTGCCCTCCAGCGAGAACACGCCGCGCGGCGCGTCCGGCGCCTCGGTCTTGCCGTGGCCGCGATGGTCGTGCGCGCAGACGTGAAATCCGCGCGCAGACAGGAAATCGGCGAAGCGGGCATAGCGCCCGGCATGCTCGGCAAGGCCGTGATGGATCATCACGATGGCGCGCGGCTGGCCCTGCGCCGGCTTCACGCGGGCGGCGAGGCGCGCCCCGGTCGGGCTCAGCAGATAGTCGATCGCGAAGTCCTGGCTCATCATCGCCCCCTTTTCTTCCAACCTGCTTGCACCGGGACGCGCCTGCGGGCAAGCCTTCGGGGAGAAACGCGCGCGAACGGAAGACGGGGGCAGGCGTGAGCGACCGGACCGCCATCCTGGCGATCGACCAGGGCACGACATCGAGCCGGGCCATCGCATTCACCCGCGAGGGCATGGCGCTCGCGGTGGCGCAGGAGGAGTTCGCGCAGAACTACCCGAGGCCCGGCTGGGTCGAGCACGATCCGGAGGTCATCTGGGCGACGGTGCTCTCCACGGCGCGGAAGGCCGTCTCCGCCGCGCAGGATCTCGGCTACGCGATCGCCTGTCTCGGCGTCACCAACCAGCGCGAGACGACGCTGGTCTGGGACCGGGCGACCGGCCGGCCCATCCACAACGCGATCGTCTGGCAGGACCGGCGCACCGCGAAGACCACCGCCCGTCTCGAGGCGCAGGGCCACGGCGCGATGGTGCTGGAGAAGGCGGGGCTCGTGCTCGATCCCTATTTCTCCGCCACCAAGCTTGCCTTCATCCTGGACACCGTGCCGGGCGCGCGCGAGCGCGCAGAGCGCGGCGAGCTCTGCTTCGGCACGGTGGAGAGCTTCCTGATCTTCCGCCTCACCGCCGGCAGGGTCCATGTCAGCGACGCGACGAATGCGAGCCGGACGAGCCTCTACGATCTCGTGGCGCAGGACTGGGACGACGACCTGCTCGCCCTGTTCGACATCCCGCGCGAGGTGCTGCCGAGGATCGTCGACTGCGCGGAGCGCTACGGCGACACCGACCCGTCCGTCTTCGGCGAGGCTATCCCCATCACCGGTGCGGCCGGCGACCAGCAGGCCGCAGCGATCGGGCAGGCCTGCCTGGAACCCGGGGAGATGAAGTCGACCTACGGCACGGGCGCCTTCATGCTGCTCAATACCGGTCCCGCGCCGGTGATCTCCAGGAACCGCCTGCTCGCCACCACCGCCTGGCGCCTGAACGGCACTTCCAGCTTCGCGCTGGAAGGTTCGGTGCTCTCGGCCGGGGCGACGGTCCAATGGCTGCGCGACGGGCTCGGCATCATCTCGAGATCCTCCGAGGTGGAGGCGCTCGCCCGCGACGCCGATCCCGACAGCGGGGTCTATCTGGTCCCGGCCTTCACCGGGCTCGGCGCACCGCACTGGGACGCCGATGCGCGAGGACTTCTCAGCGGGCTCACCCGCGGCGCCGGCCGGGCCGAGATCGCGCGCGCCGCGCTGGACTCGGTCGCCTACCAGACCCGCGACCTGCTCGACGCCATGGCCGCCGACGGCGCGGACGTGGCCCGGCTGAAGGTCGATGGCGGCATGGTCGTCAACGACGCGCTGATGCAGCGTCTCGCCGATCTCTGCGACAGCGAGGTCATCCGTCCGAGGAATGCCGAGACCACGGCCTGGGGCGCGGCCTTCCTGGCCGGGCTCGGCGCGGGCCTGTTCTCCGCCATTTCCGACGCCGCCGCCCTCTGGCAGGCCGATCGCAGCTTCACGCCCGCGATGGAGGCGGGCCACCGCGAGACGCTGATCGCGGGCTGGCGGGCGGCGGTGAAGCGGGCCCGGATGTGATCCGCCGGGCAGCGAGCCCTCGGCCTACAGGAACCCCCTTGCCCATTCCAGAGCCCCCTCCCGCAGCGGCGCCGCTGACCTGAAGTAATCCGCCCACGGATCCGACTTCAGCCCGGCCAGCCGGCGCGGCAGGGTCTTCAGCGTGTAGGCGCCGCTTTGCTCGATGCGCGGCAGCTCGTCCCAGCGGACGGGGGTGGCCACCGTCGCAGCCGGCCTGGCGCGCACCGAGTAGGGCGCGATCGCGGTGGCGCCGCGCTGGTTTCTCAGCCAGTCGACGAAGATCCGGCCCTTGCGCTTCTCCTTGCTCGCCGAGGACACGTAGCGGGACGGGTCGTTCGCCTCGAGCGCCCGGGCGAGCCCCTGGGCGAAGGTCTTCACCTCGTCCCAGCCGGCCGAGCGGTCGAGCGGGGCGATGACGTGGATGCCCTTGCCCCCGGTCAGCAGCGCATGGGGTTCGAGCCCGGCGGTGCGCAGGAGATCGGCGATGTCGCGGGCGGTCTGCTTGAGATCCCCGAAATCGTAGCCGATATCGGGGTCGAGATCGAAGATCACCCGCTCGGGATGTTCGATGTCCGCCAGGGTCGAGCCCCAGGGATGCAGCTCCAGCGCCCCGAACTGGGCGCAGGCCTCGAGCCCCGCCTCGTCCTCGATCGCGAGATAATCCCGGCTCTTCCCGCTCTTCTCCTCGATCTCGACCGGTCTGAAGCCGTCCGGCATGCCCCTGGCGTGATGCTTCTGGAAGAAGCACTCGCCCCCGATCCCGTCCGGGCAGCGCACCAGGGAGAGCGGGCGGCGCGCCACGTGGGGCAGGATGCGCTCGGCGATGCCCAGCAGATAGTCGCGGTAATCGGCCTTGGTGACGCCGGCGTCCGGGAAATAGACCCGGTCTGGATGCGTCAGCCCCCCGCTCATGATCCCTCAGATCCCGTCATCGGGCTCGACCGCCTCGGCGGAGACCTCTTCGGCCTCCTTGTCCTCTCTTATGCCGAGGAAGCTCGCATGGCGGAAGCGGCCCTCCTTCGTGCGCTCGGCATATTCGATCTCGGCGACGAGCTTCGGGGTGACCCAGCGGGCGTCCTTCACCTCGTCCGGCATGTCCTTCAGGGGCGAGGTCTTGCGCTCGATCTCCTTCAGCGCCTCGCCGATCGCGTCCAGGGCGCCGGCGGAAAAGCCGGTGCCCACCCGGCCGCGATAGACCCAGTCGCCGTCCTCGTTCGTGGCGAGGATCAGCGAGGAGAACGGGCGGTCCTTGTCCGAGGGGCTCCAGCCGGCGATGACGGCCTCCTCGCGCAGCGTGCACTTGACCTTCTGCCAGGTCTTCTTCCGGCCGGCGCGGTATTTCGAGGTCTTCTTCTTCGAGAGGATGCCCTCGGCCCCGGCCTCGCAGGCCTTGTCGTAGACCGCGTCCCCGCGTCCCGCGACATGGTCGGCATAGCGCAGCGCGCCGGTCACGCCGGAAAACACGCGCGAGAGCTCGGCCTTGCGGTCCTCCAGCGCCTTGTCGGTGAAATCCTCGCCATCCAGTTCGAGCAGGTCGAAGGCGAAGAAGACGATGTCCTTCCGGCCCTTGGACAGGGATTCCTGCAGGGCGGAGAAGTCCGACAGGCCGCTCTCCTTCAGAACGGCCGCCTCCCCGTCGATGAGGGCGCTTTCCAGGTTCAGGTCTTCCAGCGCCTCGACGATCTGCGGGAAGCGCTCGCTCCAGTCCTTGCCGTTGCGGGTGTAGAGCCTTGCCTTGCCGCCGCCGACGGCCGCGATCAGGCGATAGCCGTCATACTTCATCTCGTGCAGCCACTCGTCGCCCTCGGGAGGCGCCTCGACCAGGGTGGCCAGCTGGGGCTTGCGGAAATCGGGCGGGCTCGCGGACCCGCGCCGGTCCTTCGTCTCCACGCGGCCGTCGCCGGACTTCTCCTCGATGGTTTCCATGCCGTAGCCCGTCTTCGCGCTTCTTGCCGGCAGGTCCTCGGCCTCGGTGTCCTCCTTCGCCGCCTCGTCGCGCTGCTTGATGAGGAGCCAGTTCTCGTTGCCCGAGCGCGTGTCCATGTAGACCAGCGCCCACTTGCCCTTCAGCTTCTCCCCGAACAGCTCGAAGGTGAGTTCGCCGTCCTCCAGCGCGTCCTGCGGCAGGCCCTTGTCGGGCACCCAGCGGCCGTAATCCCACAGCATGACCGTGCCCGCGCCGTACTCGTCCTCGGGGATTGTGCCCTCGAAATCGCCGTAGCTGACCGGGTGGTCGTCGGTCGCGACCGCGAGGCGCTTGTCGGACGGGTCGAGGCTCGGCCCCTTGGTGATCGCCCAGCTCTTCATCACCCCGCCGACCTCGAGGCGCAGATCGTAATGCAGCCGGCTGGCATCGTGGCGATGGATCGTGAAGCGCCGCCCGCCGGGGGCCTGGCGGTCCTCCGGCGCGGGCTCGGGACTGGCTTCGAGATCGCGGCGCTCGGCGTATGTCTTCAGGGGGTCGGCCATGGTCAGCTCGCCTTCTGCTTCCCGCCCTCTTGCTCGAGGGATTTCTTCAGCGCCTCCATCAGGTCGACGACCTCGCCGGTCTTCTCCTCCTCCTCGCCGACCGGGGAGACGATCTCCTCCTCCTCGGCCTTCTGCTCGATGAGGTCGCGCAGGGCCGTCTCGTAGGAATCCTCGAAATCGTCGGGGTCGAACTCGCCCATCTTCTTGTCGATCAGGTCCTCGGCCATCTCCATCATGTCCTCCTCGGGATCGATGTCGGGGATGTCGTCGAAGACGGAGTCGCTGGCGCGCACCTCCTGGGCATAGCGCAGCTTTTCCAGCAGCATCCCGTCCCCGCAGGGCCGGATCGAGACGAGCTGCTCGCGCCCGGCGAAGACGGTCTGGCCGATGGCCACCGCCTTCTTCTTCCTCAGCGCCTCGCGGATCACCACGAATCCCTGCGCGGCCGACCTGCCGCGCGGCAGGAGATAAAAGGGCCGCTCGTAATAGCGCGGATCGACATCGCCGCGCTTCACGAAGCGGTCGATGCGGATCGTGTCGCGCGTTTCCAGCCGGATGTCCTCCAGTTCCTCCGGCTCGAGCTTCACGTACTCGCCGCTCCTGGCCTCGTAGCCCTTGACGATGTCCTCTTCCTCGGCCGGTTCGTCCTCGCCCTCGGGGACCTTGCGGTAGCGGATGCGCTTGCCGGTCGGCTCGTGGATCTGGCGCAGGGAGACGCGGCCCTTGCTCGCCGTCGCGGCATGGAGCGCGACATCGATGGAGACGAGCGAGAGGCGCAATTGCCCCTTCCAGTAGGTGCGCAGGGAGGCCATACCGGCCAAACGAGCCGCGCGAAGGCCCGGTTCCGCTGAACGACCCGCCCGCGCGCGCGTGGACAGGGCGTTTCAAAGGCCTTACATCGAAGGCTTCGCCCGGTTTGCGCTGCGGTGCAGCAGGGCGGTTTCCCAGCCTTCACGCGAAACGAACAGACCCATGTCGCAGACAGAATTCCCGATCGATACGAAACGCCACTCCGCCGCGCACCTGATGGCTGCGGCGGTCAAGGAGCTCTATCCGAACGCCCGTTTCGGCGTGGGGCCGGCGACCGCGACCGGGTTCTTCTACGACATCGCGCTCGACGAGACCCTGACGCCGGAGGATCTGCAGCGCATCGAGAAGACGATGAAGGAGCTTCGCAAGAAGAAGCTGCCCTTCGAGCGCATCGACCTGCCGATCGACCAGGCGATCGAGTTCATGAAGGAGCAGGGCCAGGACTTCAAGGTCGAGCTCTTGAAGCTGCTGCGCGAGAAGGGCTCCACGGCGATCGCCAAGGAGACGGGCGACGAATCCGTCGTCGGCGAGGGCGTGGACACGGTGTCCTTCTTCAAGACCGGCGATTTCGTCGATCTGTGCCGCGGGCCGCATGTCGACAACTCCGCCCAGGTCGGTCACTTCAAGCTGCGCTCGATCGCGGGCGCCTACTGGCGCGGCGATGCCAGCAACGAACAGCTCCAGCGCATCCACGCGCTCTGCTTCGACACCAAGGAGGAGCTCGAGGCCGAGCTCAACCGGCTCGAGGAGCAGGCAAGGCGCGACCACAGGAAGCTCGGCAGGGAGCTCGGCCTGTTCACCATCGTGGACGAGGTCGGCTCCGGCCTGCCGCTCTGGCTGCCCGCCGGCAACGTGATCCGCGACGAGCTGGAGCGCCTGGCGCGGACGGAAGAGCACAAGGCGGGCTACAAGCGCGTCTCCACTCCGCACATCACCAAGGGCGACCTCTACCACAAGTCCGGCCACCTGCCCTACTACGCCGAGGACATGTACGCCCCGATCATGATCGAGGAGCAGGAATACTATCTGCGCCCGATGAACTGCCCGCACCACCACATGATCTACGCCCACGACCAGTGGTCCTACCGCGACCTGCCGGTGCGGCTCGCCGAGTACGGACAGGTCTATCGCTACGAGGCCTCGGGCGGGCTCTCCGGCCTGATGCGCGTGCGCGGCTTCTGCCAGAACGACGCCCACATCTACTGCCGCGAGGACCAGGCCAAGGACGAATTCCTCGCCGTCATGCACATGCACGCCATGTATTACCGCATGTTCGGCATCGAGGATTTCTGGATGCGCGTGTCGCTGCCCGACATGGAGGATCTCGGCAAGTATGTCGACGATCCGGAAGGCTGGAAGAAGGCCATGGGCATCCTGAAGGAGGCCATGGACGAGTCCGGCTATCCGTACAGGGAGGTCGAGGGCGAGGCGGCGTTCTACGGGCCGAAGGTCGACTTCATGGTGAAGTCCGTCGTGGGCACCGAGTACGCGATCTCGACCAACCAGCTCGACTTCATGGCGACCAAGCGCTTCGATCTTCAGTACACGGCCGAGGACGGGTCGAAGAAGCCGGTCTACGTCATCCACCGCGCCCCGCTCGGCAGCCACGAGCGCTTCACCGCCTTCCTGATCGAGCACTATGCCGGCAAGTTCCCGTGCTGGCTCGCCCCGGTCCAGGCGATGGTGATCCCGATCGCCGACCGCCACGAGGACTATGCCAGGCAGGTCAGGGACAAGCTCTTCTTCGCGCCCGTCGAGACCGTCCATGGCGGCATCCGCGCCGAGGCCGATCTCGCCGCCGAACGCATGCAGAAGAAGATCCGCAACGCCCAGACGCGCCAGATTCCCTACATGCTCGTCGTCGGCGATGCCGAGGCCGAGGCCGGCACCGTCGCGGTCCGCCACCGCGACCACGGCGATCTCGGCACCATGCCGGTCGACGACCTGATCGAGCGCATTTCCGCCGAGGTGAAGGAACGCCGGGACCGGCCGAAGGGGTGACGGCGTCCTCCCTTCGTCATTCCGGCGAAAGCCGGAGCCCAGATATGACGCCTTCGACGGTGCATCCGGGTGCTTGGTCTTCGCGCTCCCGCGCTTGGCCCGGAATGACGCCGGAATGACGAGCGAGAAAACCCCGGCCGCTCGCGCGCGCCGGGGTTTTTGCCGGGCCTACCGCCGTCCTCACATGAACAGCGTCGCCGGGTTCTCCAGGAGGGCCTTCATCGCCTGCACCAGGCGGGCGGCCTCGTAGCCGTCCACGATGCGGTGGTCGAAGCTGGAGGAGAGGTTCATGATCTTCCTCGGCACGAGCCGGCCCGCCTCGTCATAGCGCGGCAGGGTCATCATCTTGTTCACCCCGATGATCGCCGTCTCGGGATGGTTGATGACCGGGGTCGTCACGATGCCGCCGATGGCCCCGAGCGAGGTGATGGTGATGGTGGAGCCCGACAGCTCCTCCTTCTTCGCCTTGCCGCTGCGCGCGGCCTCGGCCAGGCGCTTCAGCTCGTCGGCGATCTCCCACACATCCAGGCTTTCCGCATGGCGGATGACCGGGACCATGAGGCCGTTCGGCGTCGCCGTGGCGATGCCGCAATGGACGCCCTCGTACTGGGTCAGCACGCTTTCCTCGGTGTCGAAATGCGCGTTGGCCTGCGGAAACTCGGGCAGGGCCTTGGCCAGCGCCGCGACCAGGAAGGGGATGATGGTCAGCTTGGGCTGGTCGTCGCGCCGGGTCGCGTTGAGGTGGGCGCGCAGGTCCTCCAGCGCGGTCAGATCGATCTCCTCCACATAGGTGATGTGGGGGATGGTGCGCTTGGACTTGGCCATGTTCTCGGCGATCTTGCGCCGAAGGCCGATGACCTTCTTCTCCTCCACGCCGGTGCGCGGCCGACGGCCCGCGCCGGCGCCGCCGCCCGCCTTCGAGACGAGGCGCCCGCCGGCCGCGATGAAGTCGTCCAGGTCGGCGTGCGTGATGCGTCCGGCCGGACCGGTGCCGGGCACGGCGGAAAGATCGATATCGGCGTCGAGCGCGCGCTTCCTCACCGCGGGGCTCGCCAGCGGCTTCTCTCCGGAGGGGCGGGAGGCGGCTTTCGCGGGAGCAGGTTTCGGCGCGGGCTTGTCTTCCTTGGCGGGCTTCGGCTCTTCCTTCGCCGCGGCGGGCTTTTCTTCCTCGGCCTTGACCGCGTCCTTCTTCTCGACCTCGGCGTCCTTCGCTTCGGGCTCGGCGTCTTCCTCGGCGTCCTCGGGCACGGAGCCCTCGACATCGATGACGAGGATCTCGGTGCCCACCGGGATAACATCGCCCGGCTCGCCGACGATCTTCTTGACAGTCCCGGTGACCGCGCAGGGGATTTCCACCGTCGCCTTGTCGGTCATCACGTCGAGGATGTGCTGGTCCTCCTCGACGCGGTCGCCTTCCTTGATGTGCCACTCGACGATTTCCGCCTCGACGACGCCTTCGCCGACATCGGGGAGTTTGTACTTGTACTGGCTCATGGTCAGACGGCCTTCACGACGGTTTCCATGGCGCGGATGAAGCGCGACTGGATCGGGAAATAGGCCCATTCATGGGCGTGCGGGTAGGGGGTGTCCCAGCCCGTCAGGCGCAGAACAGGCGCTTCGAGCGCGTAGAAGCACTCTTCCTGGATCTGGGCGGCAAGCTCGGCGCCGAAGCCGGAGGTGCGCGGCGCCTCGTGGGCGACGACGACGCGGCCGGTCTTGTTCACGGACTGCGCGATGGTCTCGATGTCGTAGGGCGCGAGCGTCTTCAGATCGATGATCTCCGCATCGATGCCGGAGTTTTCCGCCGCGTGCTCGGCCACGTGCACCAGCGTGCCGTAGGTCACCACCGTGCAGGCCTCGCCCTCTCGCGTGACTTCCGCCTTGCCGAGCGGGACGGTGTAGTGGCCCTCGGGCACCTCGCCCTTGGGATGCTTGGCCCAGCTCTTCAGCGGCGCGTCCGGCACGCCGTCGAACGGGCCGTTATAGATGCGCTTGGGCTCGAAGAAGATCACCGGGTCGGTGCCCTCGGCCGCCGCGATCAGCATGCCCTTGGCGTCGTACGGGTTGGACGGCACGCACACCTTCACGCCCGGGATGTGGGTGAAGAAGGCTTCCGGGCTCATCGAGTGGGTCTGGCCGCCGCGGATGCCCCCGCCCCAGGGGCTGCGCACGACGCACCCCGATGTGAACTGGCCGGCCGAGCGATAGCGGATCCGGCTCATCTCCGAGACGATCTGGTCGAAGGCCGGGAAGATGTAGTCGGCGAACTGGATCTCGGCGATGGGTTTCAGGCCCTTGGCCGCCATGCCGATCGCCATCGCCGCGATGGCGGCCTCGTTGATCGGGGTGTCGAACACCCTGTCGGCGCCGTACTTCTTCTGCAGCCCGTCGGTGGCGTTGAACACGCCGCCGAAATAGCCCGCATCCTCGCCGAAGATGACGATGTCGGAATTCTTCTGAAGCAGGATGTCCATGGCCGAATTGAGGGCCTGGATCATGTTCATCGCGGCCATGATCTAAACCCCCAGTTCCTGGCGCTGGCGGCGCAGGCGCCAGTCCTGCTGCTCGTACACGTCCTCGAAGATGGTCTGCGTGGGTGCGAGCGGGCCCTCGTGCAGCGTGCCGTAGCTCTCCGCCTCCTTGTAGGCCTTGACCACGAGCTGGGTCATTTCCTCTTCCAGCTTGGCGTGGCGCTCCTCGTCCCATTCGCCCTGGCCGATGAGATACTGCTTCAGGCGCAGAATCGGATCGCCCAGCGGCCAGGCCGCCTCCTCGCCCTTGGGCCGGTACTTGGTCGGATCGTCCGAGGTGGAGTGCGCCGCGCTGCGATAGGTGAACAGCTCGATCAGCGTCGCGCCGCCGCCCTTCCTCGCGCGCTCGCGGGCCCACTGCGTGGCCGCGTAGACCGCCAGGAAGTCGTTGCCGTCCACGCGCAGGGAGGCGAGGCCATAGCCGAGGCCCTTGGCCGCGAAGCTCGGGGAATCCCCCTTCGCGATGGCCTGGTAGGTGGAGATGGCCCACTGATTGTTGACGACGTTCAGGATCACCGGCGCGCGGTAGGTCGAGGCCAGCGTCAGCGCGGAATGGAAATCGCCTTCCGCCGTCGTGCCGTCGCCGATCCAGCTCGCCGCAACCTCGTCCTCGCCCTTGTAGGCGCAGGCGAGCGCATAGCCCACCGCCTGCGGGAACTGGGTGCCGAGATTGCCGGAGATCGTGAAGAACTTGCCCTCCGCCCAGGTGTAGTGGACGGGCAGCTGGCGTCCTTTCAGATTGTCGCGGCTGTTGGAGATGCAGTGGCACATCATGTCGACGATGTTGCGCCCGCGCGCGAACAGGATGCCCTGCTGGCGGTAGCTGGGGAACACCATGTCGGTCTTCTTCAGCGCCATCGCCGCGGCGACCGCGACGGCCTCCTCGCCGGTGGACTTCATGTAGAAGCTCATCTTGCCCTGGCGCTGCAGCTTGAGCATGCGCTCGTCATAGATGCGCGTCAGCACCATGTGCGACAGGCCCTCGCGCAGGAGGTCCGGCTTCAGCCCGGGATCCCATTCGCCCACGGCCTGGTGATTGTGGTCGAGCACGCCGACGAGGCCGGTGGCGAGCTCGGCGGTCTTCACGCCGGGAACCAGCGGGTCGGGGCGTTTCGCCTCGCCGGCCTTCTGCAGTTCGAGATTGGAAAAATCGGGCGTCTCCCCCGGCCGGAAGGGCGCGGTGGGGACGTGGAAACGCGGGCGGGCGTCAGGCATCGCGGCAGGTCCGTCCTGTGTCTTCGCCGTGCCCTCTCAGACAGGGCACTCAACCGTGCGGGGCGGGAGGTAGCCGGAGCGCGGAGCGATGTCTAGGCTTGCTGCAAGCGCGAAAGGGGTTTCATCCAGCGTGTAAATTCGCGCCGCCTCAGCGCCGGCCGCTCTCCAGGCTCGCCGGCAGGGCCGGGACCGGGCCGGGATCGGGGAAGATGACCTCGCCGTTGGCGTGCACGATGGCGACGCGCTGGCGGGCGAGCGCGGCCGCACCGATCGCCGGGGCTTCGTCGATGGCGTGGACCATCAGGCCGGGCACGGCCACCGTCCGGCCGGGGTCGCGCGGGTCGGGCACGCTCGCCGCGACGCCCTGCAGCACGGTCAGGTTGGACAGCGCGCGCACGTCGGCCCGCCCGCCGGGCGTGGCGGAATCCACCACCAGGCGGTCGGCGATGATGCGCAGCGGGGCCGCGGCATTGGCCGGGGCGTTGTTGATCGCGATGAAGGGCCGGTCGACGGGGCCGGATTCCCCGTTCTCGGTGGCGGCCGTCTCGAACGCGATCGAGGCGTCCTGCGGCACGAAGTGGGCGATGGTCTCCGCGGTGATGCGCGCGGCGACGAGGCGCTCGGCCGGGCCGATCAGCTCGGGGATGCGCACGATCACGCCGCCGGAGAAGGCCCGCGGCAGGGCGGTGAAGCCCGCCGCGCCCGCCCCGTCGGCGACGACGAGGCCGGACTCCTCGGACAGCTGCACCGGATAGCGCCGCTGCGTGATCTCGCACCCGCCCTCGTCGCGATGGCGCTGCAGCACGACGGCGAGCCGGTTGGACAGCGCCTGGCGCTGCGCCGGCAGGGCGGCGGAGAAGACATTGCTCTCCCCCGACTGCAGGCGCCGGGAGTCGATGAGTTCGCCGTTGAGCTCGACATGGGCGAGATTGGTGAAGCCGTCCGGCCCCTCGGGCAGGCGCAGGTCGAGATAGACCGCACTCGGCAGGAGCCCGTCCGGCATCTCGGCGAGCGTGTAGTCCATCCGCCACTCGCGGCCCTCGGCGACGTTCTGGATCGTGGTGTCCACGCCGAACTCGGAAACCGGGACGAGATCGGCGCGCCGGCCCGCGGCATCGAACACGACCGGGTTGATCTGGTCTGTGCGCGCGATCGACAGGAGCTCGCTGGTCAGGAATCGGATCGTCTCGAAGCGCTCGGGATCGGTCAGCGCGACATAGGAACCCGCGCCGCGCTGCCACAGGCTGGCGCCGGCCTCGGCGCGCTCGCGCATGGCGGCGAAGCCGGTGCGCGTCAGCGTCTCGGGCGGGGCGAGCAGGATGAGGCCGCGCGAGGCATCGAGCGCGGCTTCGGGCGCACTCGCGATGTCGATCATCTCGATGCGGTAGCCGTCGCGGTTGAGCCGGGCGCCGAGCCGGGCGGCCATCTCGAACCATTCCGGCCCGTCGGCCATGGCGATGCGAACGTCGCGCGGCATCAGGGCGAGCGCGTCGCGCAGCGAGGTGAGCGGGCGGGCGAGGTCGATCTCGAGCCCGCTGTCGGGCGCGAGCGCGATCACCGCGCCCATGGAGCGGTCGTTGTGGCAGAGATCCGCCGGCAGGTCGCCGAGCAGCTGGAGCGCGATGTGCGCGTCCGGCGCGTCCACCACATCCTCGGTGAGGTCGAACACCCAGGTGAATTCGCGCCGGCCCGGGGCCAGGACGCGCTCCATGATGCGTCGGCCGTTGACCGTCAGGCGCAGGGCGATGGTCGAGCGCTCGGAAACGTCCTGTTCCCCGGTCAGCACAAGGCGCACCGCCTCGGCGGTCTGATCCTGGACCAGGGGCAGGGTGGTGGAGGCGTAGGCGGGGAAGCCGGAGACGACGAGCCCGTCGCGCTCGCCCACGCTCTCCAGCGTGACGAGCTGCAGCGTCTGGTCGGCGGCCTGGGCGGAGGTGAAGCGCTCGAAGACGTCGGTGACGAGGCGTCCGAAATCGCCACGCCCGGCATTGAGTTGTCCGGACACGAAGAGGGTCGCAACGCTGATCACGGCAATGATGCCCAGCGAGGCGGAGAACCAGGGAAAGCGGCTCTGGTATTCCTTGTTCGTTTTCATGGCATAGCCCCCGCTACTGCCCCGCCGAAGCCTTGTGCGAATAAAATCGTGGTGCGGCTGCTCCGGCGATCTTGCATGGTTAACGCTTTCTTAGCGACACCTTTATGAAGCCGCACTTGGCCGCGGCGGTGGCGGCAATCCGGCAGCGGGCAGGTTTGTTGAAGGCGTAAACAAGGCAAGGCGGTCGTCCCGGAGTCATGGCGGCGCGGCGTGCGATCAGAATTCGGCGCGCAGGCCGACACGGAAGGTGGCGCCGCCATAGTCGCGCGTGGCGATGTTCGAGCTGTTCTCCAGATAGCCCGCGCCGGCAAAGGCGGTGACGTGTTCGGACACCTTCTTTTCCACCCGCGCCTCGGCGAGGAAACGCTCGTCGGCGCGCTGGAAGGGAAAGGCGCTGGAGAAGGGCGCCTCGTACTCGCGGTCGCGATAGTCGGCCTGGAAGCTGACGGTGAGTCCCTCGCGGATCGCGTGATCGTACCCGGCACCCACGCGCACCTCGGTGAAAGAGTTCGCGTCGTCGTCCGCCTCGCCTTCCTCGTAGAAGACCGACAGGCGCAGCTGGTTGATCTCCGGGTCGGGACGCAGGAAGTGCTCGAGCCCGACCCGCACGCGGGTCTGGTCGAGGCCGGCCACGAAGCTCTCCTCGAAATCGTAATGCGTCACCCGCAGGCGCGCGACGGTCTCGCTCCTGCGTTCCCCGTCATGGCGCCAGCGCAGCTGGGCCTCGCTCTCCG
The DNA here is from genome assembly GCF_017161425.1 of Marinicauda algicola. Lineage (GTDB taxonomy): Bacteria > Pseudomonadota > Alphaproteobacteria > Caulobacterales > Maricaulaceae > Marinicauda > Marinicauda algicola. The sequence goes on from NZ_CP071057.1 coordinate 3,129,342, forward strand.
GCCGGGTCCAGCGGCTGTCCCCGTCGCGGGAGAGATGGCTGTAGGCGCCGTAGATGCGGAACTGAAACCGGTCGCCGGCGAAGCGCTTCCAGTACTGGACGCGCGGGGTGAACAGGAGGGAGTCGATGTCGTCCTGGTCGAAATAGGTGCGCGCGCGCACCTGGCCCTCGAAGCGCCAGACCGCGCCGCCGCCGACCGGCTGCACGCGCCGGACCCAGGTGTTGGTGTCGAACCCGGTCTCCAGGTCGAAGCCGGCGAGGCCGAACTCGTCGATCACCTCGTCTGCGGCGAACGGGTCGTCGCGGCTGATCTGGTTCTCCGAGCGAAGCTCGAAGCGTCCCTCCTGCGCCACGGCCGGCGCGCAGGCGGCGAACAGGCCGATCGCGAGCGCTGAGCGATACATGGATACCCCCTCGAAACTGTCCCCGTAGTTACGCAGCTTGCCGGCCGACGGATTATTCGGCCATGATCGCGCCACTTAACCCGGTGTTAATGGTTTTCACAACGTCGACACGCGATGGGGCGATTTGAAGGCGGGGGGATGCTGAAGCGATCCGACAAGCCGATCGTGCGGCGCGATGCGCCGGACCGGGCGCGCCTGGAGGCGGGCGGTCCGGCGCCGGCGGCCGACTTCTTCCGCTCGGTGGATTCGGCCCCGGCCGGCATCTCGGTCAGGCGCCCGCGCGAGGTGCAGGACTACGCGCTGGTCTCCTTCACCTTCCTCTCCGTGCTGGCGCTCGGCCTGCCCGAGGTGCTGCGCTCTCTCGCCATCGCGGACCTGCCGCGCGACTTCATCGCCTTCACCGCCGACCGGGCCAATGCCGTGCTGCCCGTGCGCACCTTCTTCCTGGCCTTCTTCCTGACCTATGCCGGCTATGCCTTCGCGGGGATCGGCGACAAGGCGAAGCTCGCCGTGCTGCTCGTCGGCAAGTTCGCCATCGCGGCCGCCCTGGTCGATGGCGGGGCCTGGCTGTCCTGGCGCTACGCCGACGCGGCCTGGCCGATCCACCTGCAGCAATTCCTCGTCGGCATGGCCGGGCTCGCCATCTTCCCCCACACGATCCTCGCAAATGCGCGCCTGCCCGCCGATTCCGGCACGCCGGTGCGCAACATGGGCAAGGTCTACCAGTACGCCCTGATCCTCGTCGCCGCCTTCATCGCGGGGGCCTGCGCCATCATCGTGGCGACCGTCTACGAGCCGGAGGCGGACTATCTGCGCTCCATCGCCCTGCTCGGCGGGATGGGCCCCGGGGTCTTCCTCGCCCAGCAGATCTTCACCGGCCAGCTCGCCGGCGTCGGCTGGCTGCGGAACGTGGTCTCGCGCCGGCGCAAATTCTCCCCGCCCGTGGCCGTCGTCATACCCGCCCACAACGAGGCCCACCAGATCCGCGATACGCTGCTTGCCCTCGACCGGGCCGCGGCGCGCTATGATGGCGAGGTGCGGGTGCTGGTCATGGAGAACCGCTCCAGCGACGAGACGGCCAAACTCGCTCGAACAGTGCTCGAACAGTGTGAGTTCATAGCCGGATGGCAGGTCGATAGCAGTCAGATACCGGGCAAGGCACGCGCGCTCAATCGCGGGCTCGACCTGGTTCACGAGGACTTCGTGGTGCGCATCGACGCCGACACCATGGTGGGCGAGAACGCCATCAGGATCGCCATGCGCCACTTCGCCAACCCCCATGTCGGCGCGGTCGGGGGATTGCCCCTGCCGCACGAGGGCGAGGGCCTGCTGGCCAAGGTGCGCGCCATCGAGGTGCTGCTGCGCCACGGCTTCGTGCAGGTCGCCTATGGCGCCTTCGGAGGCATTTTCGGCCTGCCGGGCATGTTCGTGATCTACCGCACCGCCGCGATCGACGCGGTCGGCGGGTTCGTGGAGGGGATGAACGGGGAGGACACCGACATCACCCTGCGCATCGCCAATCTGGGCTATCGCAACGTCTCCGACCCGGCGGCGAAATTCCATACCGAGACCCCGGACACGCTCGCCTTCCTGCGCGAGCAGAGGACGCGCTGGTTCCGCTCGCTCTACCACGTCGTGGCGCACAACCGGTCCAGCCTGTTCGTCAACGGCTCGGTGATCGGCTCGGTGATGCTGCCCTTCACCCTGCTGAACGGCGCGCGCCGGGCGATGATGACCCCGCTGCTGATCTACGGCCTCGTCACCTTCTTCGTGTTCGGCGGCATCTACGCCCACCCCGATTTCGCGACCGTGGTGGCCCTGGTGCTCGGCATGCCCTTCGTGCTCGCGCTAAGCGTCCTGCTGGTCTGGGGCCGCTTCGACCTTTTGATCCACCTGCCGCTCTACATGGGCTTCAGGTTCCTGCGCTCCTACTACACGCTCGGCTCGGTGCTCTCGCTGGTCTATCCGCGCGACGGCGACAAGCTCTTCGCCGCCGAGACGCCTAGGCGGACCCCGCCGCCTCCTCCGGCCGCGAAGCGGCGCGAATCGCGAAGAACAGGGCGTAGAGAACGGGAGCCGCAATCAGGGTGAGGATGGTGGCGAAGGCGAGCCCGCCGATGATCGTCACCGCCATGCCCTGGAAGAAGGCGTCGAAGATGAGCGGCGTCATCCCCAGGATCGTCGTGCCCGCCGCCAGCATCACCGGGCGCAGCCGGCTGACCGAGCCCTCGCGCACGGCGGCGTAGCGGTCCTGCCCGCCGCGGATGCGCTGGTCGATCTCGTCGACGAGCACGATCGCGTTCTTGATCAGCATGCCCGACAGCGACAGGAAGCCGAGAAGCGCGGTGAAGGAGAAGGCGGTGTCGGTGATCAGGAGCCCGACCGTCACCCCGCAGATCGACATCGGCACTATCGCCCAGATGATCAGCGGCTGGCGCACGCTCTGGAACAACAGGAAGCTCACCACCAACATGACCAGGAAGCTCACCGGCAGGACGCTGCCAAGGGACTGGTTGGCTTCGAGATTGGCCTCGTATTCCCCGCCCCATTCCAGGGCGTAGCCGCGCGGCAGCTCGACCGAGGAGACGATGGCGGAGAAGCGCTCGAACGCCGCCGCGGCGGTCTCGCCCTCGAGCGGATTGGCCTGCACGGTCAGGGTCCGCACCCGGTCGCGTCGCTGGATCAGCGTGTCGCGCGCGACGAGGTCGAAGCCTTCCACGACCTGGTTCATCGGCACGTAGGCGCCCTGGGCGGGGCTCCAGATCAGCCGGTCGGAAAGGGCATCGGGTTCGATGCGCTCGCTCTGCGGCGCGCGCGCGACGATCGGGATGAGCGTGTCGCCCTCGCGGTAGAGCCCGACGGTCAGGCCCTCGTTGGCAAAGCGCAGCGCCTCGCCGATATCCTCGCGCGTCACCCCGATGGTGCGCGCGCGCTCGGTGGCGATGTCGGGCTGCAGGGTGAGTTGCCGGTTGCGCCAGTCGGTCCTGAGATCGCGGACATCGCCCTCGGCCCGCAGGCGCGCCATCGCCTCCTCCCCGAGACTGCGCAGGACCTGCGCGTCCGGACCCATGAAGCGGGCCTCCAGCCGGGCGCCCGAGGGCGGCCCGAAGACGATGCGGTCGGCGCGGGCCTCCACGTCCGGATGGGTCTCGGCGATGTGGGCGAGGATGCGGTCGGCGAGGGCCGGAATGGCGTCGAGATCGCGCGCGCGCACCACCAGCTGGCCGTAGGCGTCGTTGGGCTGTTCGGACATGTAGGTGAGCATGAAGCGCGTCGCGCCGCGCCCGACGAAGGCGTCGACCGCCACCGCCTCGGGCTGGCGCGCGGCATAGTTGGCGACCTCGCGCACCATCGCGTCGGTCGCCAGGATGTCGGTGCCCTGCGGCTCGCTCATGTTGACGTAGAAGATCGGGGTGTTCGAGTTCGGGAAGAAGGCGTTCTTCACGAAGCCGAAGCCCCAGATCGAGGCGAGGGTCAGGGCGACGAGCCCGGCAAGCGTCAGCCAGCGATTGCCCAGCGCCGCGACCAGGGCGTTGCGGTAGCCGGTATAGACCGGCCCGGCATAGGGATCGGTCCTGGTGCCCTTTTCAGACTTGAACAGGGCATAGGCGACCATCGGGGCCACCGTGATCGCGAGGATCCAGCTCAGCATGAGCGAGATCGCGATCACCGCGAACAGCGAGAACAGGAATTCCCCGGTGGAGTCCGGCGACAGGCCGATCCCGGAGAACGCCATGATGCCGATCACTGTCGCGCCCAGCAGCGGCCACTGCGTGGCGGTGACGGCCTATTCTGCCGCGACCTGGCGGCGCTCGCCGGTCTGCACCGATATCTGCATGCTCTCGGTCACCACGATCGCGTTGTCGACGAGCATGCCCATGGCGATGATCAGCGCGCCGAGCGAGATGCGCTGCATGGTGATGTCGAACACGCCCATGAAGAACAGCGTGCCCGCCACGGTGAGCAGGAGCGTGACTCCCACCGTCACCCCGGCGCGCCAGCCCATGAACAGGCACAGCACGCCGATCACGATGGCCAGCGAGGCGGCGAGGTTGACGAGGAAGCCGTCGATCGCCGCGTCGACCACGTCGTGCTGCTCGTAGATCGGGTGCAGCTCGACGCCGACGGGCAGCTCGGCCATCAGCTGGGCGAGCCGGGCCTCCACATGGGTGCCGACATCGACGATGTTCGCGGTGGCCAGCCCGGAAATGCCGAGCGTGAAGGCGCGTTCGCCATTGTGGTAGATATAGACGCCGGCGCGTTCGACCGGCGCGCGCACGACGCGGCCGATGTCGGACAGGCGCAGGGTCTGGCCGGCATCGCGCGGACTGATGAGCAGGGTCTCGATCGCCTCAGTCCCGCCGATGCGCTGGGGCAGGTCGATGCGCATCAGCCGGTCGCCGGCCGGCGTCGCGCCGGCATCTATCACCGCGTTCTCGTTGGACAGCGTGGCCAGGACGGCCTCTACCGGCAGGCCGAGCCGGGCGAGGTTCTGCTGCGGGATCTCGACATAGAGGCGCTCCTCGGGAACGCCGGAGAGTTCCACCTTGGACACGCCCTCCACGACCAGCAGCTCGCGGCGCAGGTATTCGGCGATGTCGCGAATCTCCGCATCCGAATAGCCCGGCGCGGTGACCGCGTAGAATATGCCGTAGACGTCGGCGAAGTCGTCGTAGACGAAGGGCTCGCCGGCACCGGGCGGCAGTTGGGGGGCGGCGTCGGCGACACGATGGCGCAGCTCGTCCCAGACCTGGGGCAGCTCGCTGCCGTCGAACTCGTCGCGTACCTCGACATGGATTTCCGAAACCCCGGGTGCGCTCTCGCTGGTGACCTGCCTGAGCTGGCTCATCTGCTGGATCGCGGTCTCCAGCTTCTCGGTCACCTCCGCCTCGACCTCTTCCGCGCTGGCGCCGGGATACTGGGTAAACACGATCGCCTGCTTGATCGTGAAGGCGGGATCCTCAAGCCGGCCGACCGAGGAGAAGCCCCACAGCCCGCCGAACAGGCAGAACAGGATGATGATCCAGGTGACCACCGGCCGCTCAATGGCGAGCCGGGCGAGGTTGAAGCCTGCCGCCGAGCGGGCCGGAGCCTGTGCCGTGTCGCTCATCGAAAGCCCTCAGCGTCCGCCGGCCGCGAGGCTCGCCTGGCTGGCCAGCGGCCTGACCTTCATGCCCTCGTGCAGCGCATTGACCCCGGCGGTGACGATCAGCTCGCCGGCCTCCAGGCCGCTGCGTACCAGAATGAGGTCGCCGCTCACCGGGCCGGTGACGACCGGGCGGGCGCTGACCGCGCCGCTCACCGGATCGTAGACCCAGGCCTCGAAGCTACCCTGCGGGGTCGTGGTCAGCGCCGAGACCGGGATGAGCACGCCGGCGTCCTCGTCTGCGGCCTCGTCCAGGCGCACTTCGACGGTGGCGGTCATGCCCGGCAGGATGTTGGCGGGGACGTCGTCGGGCAGGGCGAGCAGCACGGTATAGGTCTGCGAGGCCTGGTCGGGCTCGGCGATCAGCTCGCGGTATTCCAGCGGAAAGCTCTGCTCCGGCAGGAAGGGGAAGCGGGCCACCACCTCGCGCTCGGCCTCGCGGTCGAGCGTGGCGATCAGGCTTTCGGGCACCGAGATCGCGACGCGCAGCTCGGACAGGTCCTGCAGGCGCGCGATGGGCTGGCCGGCCGCGACGGTGGAGAAATTGTCCACCAGCCGGCGGCTGACCAGGCCCTCGAACGGGGCGGTCATGGTGGCGTAATCGAGATTCTGCCGCGCCATGTCGAGCGCGACGGCGCGCAGGTCGTAGGCAGTGCGGGCCTCCTCGAGCGCCGCGTCCGCGGTGATGCCGCGCTCGTGCAGCGTGCGCACGCGCTCGAGATTCTGCTCGGCCTGCTGCAGCTGGACCTGCGCCTCGCGCAGCGCGCGCTCGAAATCCTGGGTTTCCAGCCGTGCGATCAGCGTGCCTTCGGGCACGATCTCGCCCTCGGAGACGGGGAAGTCGGCCAGGCGCCCGGGCACCTGGAAGGCGAGGTCGACCGTCAGTCGGGCTTCGACCCGGCCGACGAATTCGCGCCGCGAGGGCGCGTCGGCGGGCATGACCGCCTCGATCTTGGCCGCCTTGAGCGGCGCGTCGGTCTCTGCGGTCTGGCCGCTGCAGGCGGCGATGAGCAGGAGGATCGGCGCGAGGGGGAGCAGGCGCGCGCTCATGACGAGGTCTCCGAAACCAGATCGACGAGGCGTCCTTCCACGCGGGCGCGTTCGTCGGGGGTGAGGAAGTCGAGGCCGAGAATGTCGGCGAAATGCAGCCCGTCCGCGGCCAGGAAGGCGATGCGGGCAAGATCGGGATCGCGCGAGCGCTCGGCGATCGCCTGGCGCATCTCGGTGACGCAGTCGCGCACCGGGTCGATGAGTTCGGGGTTTTCCGCCGCCGCGGCCAGGAGCGCCATGGAGACGCGGCTATTGTGCTTCCTGTGGCCGATCACGGCGCGGATCAGCGCGGGCAGCACGGGTTCGCCGCGCTCCTCCGCGCTCCGGAAGGCGCCCTCCATCTCGGCCTCGACCGAGCGGACCATGCGCTCGATCATGCCTTCAACCAGCGCCTGCTTGGACGCGAAATTGTAGAGCACGCCGCCCTTGGAGAAGCCGCTCTCCCTGACGACGGCATCGATCGTGAGCCGGCGCGCGCCCTCGCGTTCGACGACCCGCTCGGCGGCGTCCAGGATGGCGTCGCGCGTGGAGCGCTTGTCTTCGGAGAGGGCTTCGGACCGGGTCATGCTGCACCGCATTTATACCGTCTGGACGGTTTTGACGGATATAGACCGGCCAGACGGTGCGGGCAAGGGATGGAGGCCGATTTCCTCTCCGGATCTGACGACGGCGTGACAACTCCGTGAAGTTTTCGCGTCTCGCGCCGCTTTCCTTTGAACCGCTTGCCCGGCTGGGCTATCGGGCGATGGGGACGGGCGTCGCGGCGCCTGGTCCGGGGGGACCAAGAATGGATACGCTCACGATCTTCGGCGTACCGCTTTTCGCGCTCGTCGGATTCCTGTTCGCCGCCTACGCCATCGTCGCGAACGACGTCATCCAGACACTGGGCACCTTCCTGTCCTCGAATGCGCAGCGCTCCTGGGTCGTGCTCTGGGCCTTCGCCTCCAGCGTCATCGTGGCGGTCATGGTGTATGGCTGGGTTTTCAATGGCGGCGAGATCGCCTTCGACCGGCTGAACCGGATTCCCTATCCCGAGGCCGGCATCCAGTGGTGGCATGTCCTGCCCCCGCTCGTCCTGCTGGTCCTGACGCGCTACGGCATCCCGGTTTCCACGACCTTCCTGGTCCTGACCATCTTCACGCTGACCGGCGGGGCGGCCACGGCCGGCGTGCTCGGCGACATGCTGGTCAAGTCGCTGATGGGCTATGTCGTCGCGTTCGGCGCCGCCATCGCGCTCTATGTCGTCATCGCGCGGCTGTTCGAGCGCTGGGTGAAGTCCAGCCATGTCAGCGAGGCGCATGGCGGGATCTGGTCGATCCCGATGGTCGCCCTGCTCTCGGGGGTATTGCTCTACCTGCTGCTGGCCGGCCCGGTCCTGCCCGATCCGGCGGCGATCGACTGGACGAACTGGGGCCTGGCCGCGCTCGCCGCGCTCGCCGTCGGGGTCGTCACGCTGCGCTTCAATGTCTGGTTCGTGCTGCAGTGGCTGTCGACGGCCTTCCTGTGGAGCCAATGGCTGATCCAGGACCTGGCGAACATCTTCGTCTTCCTGCCGCGCGAGACGGTGGTGATGCCCGACGGCTCGGTCGACGTCACCTTCGATGCCGGGCTGATCGTCTTCGCCACGCTGCTCATGCTGGCCCTGCACGCGATCATCTTCGCGATCCGCGGCGGCGAGATCCAGAAGATCGTCCTGTCCAAGACCAACACGGTCGATGTGCGGTCCGCGACCATCGTCGACTTCTCCTACGGCCTCGTCCTGTTGTGGTTCAAGGAACTCAACGACATCCCGATGAGCACGACCTGGGTCTTCCTCGGCCTGCTCGCGGGCCGCGAGATCGCGATCTCCCTCGTCGCCGGTCTCAGGAACCGGGGCGAAGCGGTGTTCGACGTCGTCACCGACGTCGTCCGCGCCGGCATCGGCCTGGTGGTCTCCGTCGTTCTGGCGCTGGGTCTGCCCTGGATCGCGACCGGCCAGTTGCCCGACATCCAGCGCCAGATCTTCGGCGCCGAGATGCCGCCAGCAGGCGATGCGCCCGGCGCCGAGACGCTCTCCCCGGAAGCCGGGGATGGCACCGGGCAGGCGCGGCCCGGCTAGCGCTGCCGGCCTACCATTCCAGTTCGCTCAGATCGTCGTAATCGCGCCGCCATGAGATGGCGATGCCGGTCTGGCCGCTGCCGCCGAGCCGGGATTCCAGCGTGAAGCGCTCGGTGAGCTGCCACTCGATGCTGGTCGTGGGCGCCGCCCCGCCCTCCGCCGAGGTCAGTTCCAGATAGACGTCGTCGGTCAGGTAGCGCCCGCCCGACACGATCGTGCCGCCTTCGGGGTCGGAGACGATGGCGAGCTGGTCGAGGCCGGCAAGGCCGCGCAGCGCGCCGAACGGGTCGAAGCCGCCCGCCGCCCCGGCGAGCGCGCCCGCGAGCTGGGCGGCCTGTACCCCGGACAGATCGCCCGAACGCTGGCCGAACAGGAGTCGAGAGGCGATCTCGTCCTCCGGCAGGCTCGGCGTCGAGGCAAGCTGGATGCGCGGGTTCTGCGCCGTGCCCGTCACGCGCACCTGCGCCGTGATCTCGCGCGTCTGGCGCACGGCGACGAGGTCGATCCCGGCCTCGTCGGGCGGTCCGGCGAAGGTCACCACGCCGCGATCGAAGGTGAAGCGCTGGCCGAGCAGGCGCGCATCGCCGCGGATTAGCCGCGCCGTTCCGTCGAGCAGCGGCTCTGAGGCGGTGCCCTGTACGGTCAGGTCCAGCGACCACTCGGTGTCGAACTGGTCGGCGCGCACGAAGACCCTGTTGTCGGCCTCGATCCCGTAGTCGAGCGCGATCGTGTATTCGGGTTGCGGCGGAGGAACGATCTCGGCGGCTTCGCCGGGCACGTTGACCTCGGTGACCTCGATGTGCGGGATCGGCTCGCGCCCGCCTTCGGGCGGGCGGGCCTCGACGCGGTCGAGCCGGGTCTGCCCGGTGACCGTGATGGTCTGGCCCTCGATCGCGGCCTCCACCGAGCCGTCGCCGACCGCGGTCAGCGTCTCGCGCGAGACGAGGGTGAGGTCGGTGAAGGACAGGCCCGCCCCGCCGGTCATGCGCGCGCCGGCGAAGCTGAGCCGGCCCTGTCCGGAGAGCGTGCCGCCCGCCGCGCCGCGCCCCTCGATCTGGGAGATCGTCAGCCCGTCCTCCTCGAACACTGCCTGCGCGGTCAGATCGCGGATCTCGAGGCCTTGCTGGCGTTCGACGAAGGCGCCGCCGGTCAGGCGCGCCTCGCCGGTCAGATCGGGCGCGGCGATCGTGCCGGAGACCGTGGCGTTGGCGACGAGCTCGCCCTCCAGCCGCTGGTCGGCGGGCAGCTGGAAGGCGGCGACGGGCGCGACCTCGCCGTCGATGCGCGCCGTGCCGGAGAGCCCGGTACCGGGTGCGGTGAACGCCGAGAGCGAGGTCACCGGGCCGGTGGCGAGCGCGAGATCGGCGGAGAGCGAGAGATCGATCGCCCGGCCGGTCAGTGCGAGATCGAGCCCTTCGCGGTCGAGACCGGCGGTGAGATCGGCGTCCACGGCGAGCCCGTCCTCGCGCTGGTGCGGCTGCAGGCCGCGTCCCGCAAGGCGCGCCTCGCCGGTCCAGCCCTGCGGGGAGAGGCGCACCAGCGCCTCGCCGGAGAACGTGCCCGCCATGGGCGCGCGATTGCGGCGGTATGAAAGCAGGCGCGCGGGAATGCCGGAGAAGTCGATCTCGAGCACCGGCACGCGCGCGGTGCGGTCGAGCGAGAGGCGCGCCTCGCCATCGCCGACCGCGAGCCGGGCCTGCCCGCTCATCCCGTCCTCGCCGCCGGAGACGAGGATCGGTTCGAGCGTGCGCATCGCGACATCGCCGTACTCGCCCTCGGCCCCGAGCCTGATGCCCGGCGGCCCGCCCGCGAGCTGCAGCGTGCCGTCGGCGGAGAGCTCGAAGCGCGCGCCGTAGGCGCCCGCCGCGCTCAGGGTCAGGCCGACCGCCTCCAGAGGCCCTTCGGCGCGCGCTTCCAGCCTGTCGAGATAGACCATGTCGCCCTGGACCAGATCGCTCGCCTGGAGCGTCACCTCCAGCCGGTCCTCGATCAGGCTCCCCGAAGCGCTCATCTCGCCGAAGCCGGCCACCGGCGTCGCACCGAGATCGAAGCGCACCTGCCCGGGACCGGCGCTCACCTCGCCCCCGACCGCGAACGCGCCGAAGCGTCCGTCGATCCCGGGCAGGCGCAGGGTGGAGTCCTCCCGCGCGAACCCGCCGGCGAGATCGACCGGGCCCGTGTCCGTCTGCGCGTCGAGCCGCCATTCCCCGGCGAGATCGTCGAGCGGGCCCTCCGCTTCGACGCGCAGGGAGGGCTCGCGCAGTGTCACCGGTCCGGCGGTGACCTCGCCGGTCTCGATCTGGGTGCGCGCATCGAGCCGGCCGGAAAGATAGCGTGCGTCGAAGACCAGGGCCGCCTCGCCGCCGAGCGCGATCGCGGCGACGGGAACGTCGCCGCGCCAGATGGCCTCGCCCTCCGCGGTCCAGCCCTGCGCCTGGACATCGCCGGTGAGGTCGAGAAAGAGGGCCGGGCTCTCCGCCTGGAGACGCTCCAGGGCGACCTCGCTGCCGCCGCGCCAGGTGCCGCGTGCGCTCGCCTGCAGCGTCTCGCCGAGCAGCGCGCCCGCCTCGGCGCCGAGATCGGAACTCGACAGGCGGGCGTCGAACTCGACCGGTCCGGTCCAGTTGCCCCGGGCCTGGCCTTCCAGGCTCGCATGGCCGGCGAGATCGCCGCGGAAGCGCGCGAGCGCGAGGCGGGAGTCGCGAAGCTGCAGGGTGAAGCGCCCGGTCTGCGGGTTGAGCAGGCCGATGGCCTCGGCACGGCCCGCCGCGCCGGTGACGACCAGCCGCTCGAAGGAGAGATCGCCGGTCTCGCGGCTGTAGATCATGTCCGCGTTCACGGCCGGGCTGTCGCCGAGCGCCTCGTTCAGCCTTCGCGCGTTGAACTGCGCGCCTGCCGAGGACAGCGCGGTGACGATGTGCGGTCGCGAGAGCGGGCCGGCGAGGCGCAGCGGGCCCGAGGCACGCTCGAACCGCGCCACGCCGAGATCGAGGCCGTGGGCGGCGATCTCGCCCTCGAAGCTGCGCTCGCCGGCGAGGGACAGCACGCCCTGCGCCGACAGGCTCCGCGCCTCGACCCGCTGCGAGGTCAGCGTGCGCACGAAGCCCGCCGCCTCCTGGATGTCCAGGGCAAGCGCGTCCGGCCCGGTGCGCAGCACGTCGAAGGACAGGAGCGGCGCGCGCACCTGGGCGCGAAGGGCGGAAAGATCCGGGTCGAGCAGGGAGCCGTCGTCGAGCGGCACGGCGGCGGCGAATTCGGCCGCGCCGCCGAGCAGGCGTTCGAGCACGGCCAGGCCGGGCCATCGTCCCGGATGGGCCTCGCCCTCCAGCGTGGCCTCGCCCCCGGCCCAGCTCAGCGCAGCGAGGACGACGTCCTCTCCGCCGGCGCGGATCTCCATCCCGCCCTCGCCCTCGCCGCGCGTGCCGGCGAGCTCGATATCGCCCTCCAGGCGCGCGTCGGGGGATCGCAGCAGCGTGGCGAGCGTGCCGCCCGCCGGAGCCACGAGGCTGGCGTCCAGCTCGATGCGCCGGCCGAACAGGGCGTTCAGGCTCACCCGGTCCTCGCCCTCGGCGCGGGCAATGTCGAGGCGGGCCTGCCAGGCGCCGTCGCTGCGCGCGAGGGCGCCATCGGCATTCAGCGTCGCTTCCGGCCCGGCCACGCCCTCGGCGAGATGGATGTCGGAGAGGGACAGCTCGCCGACGCTGATCTGGAAGCGCGGCGTCCCGCCGTCACCGCCCCCGGCCTCGCGCGCCGCGCGCTCGGGCCGGCGCCGGATCTCGGTTCCCGCGGCGCTCAGCGTCTCGATGTCGACATGGCGGGCGATCAGGCTGCGCGGGCGCCAGTCGAACACGATGTCCCGGGCTTCCAGCCAGACGCCCTCCGCATCGGCGATCGTCAGCCGGTCGAGCGTCAGCCGGTCGAGCGGGTTGCCCGACAGACCGCTGACCTGCAGCTCGCCGTATCCGGCGATGTCGCGCCCGTCGAGCAGGTTCTCGACGATGTCGCGCCCGGTCTGCCCGGTCATCAGAACCAGGCCGACCCCGGCGAGGGCCAGGGCGAGCGTGACCAGAATCGCGAGCGCCCAGCCCGCGATCACGCCGATGCGCCGTATCCAGCGCGGTTTCTTCGCCGCCCCGGCCATCAGAATGCCTGCCCGATGCTGATGTAGAAATGGACCGGATCGTCGCCCTCGCGCGGATTGAGCGGGGTGGCGATGTCGGCCCGGATCGGTCCGAAGCCGGGGAAGTAGCGCACGCCGATGCCGGCCGCGTACTGGGTCTCGGAGAGATCCGGGGAGATGTCGCGTCCGGCCATGCCGGCATCGAGGAAGGCGACGAAGCCGAGCCGTTCGCTGCGCCGCCAGCGCGCCTCCACGCTCGCCTCGACGAGCGAGCGCCCGCCGAACGGCTCCTCCTCCCCGGTCTCGATGTTCAGCAGGGGCGGGGAGATCGACTGGTATTCGTAGCCGCGCACCGAGCCGCCGCCGCCGGCGAAGAAGCGCTGGTCGGCTGGGACCTCCTCCACGCCCGCGCCGGTCAGCATCCCGCCGCGCACGCGCGCGGCAAGCACGATGTCGTCGGCGATGTCGTGATAGCCGCGCAGCTCGGCCACCATGCGCACATAGCGCGTCTCCTCGTCGCCAGTGGTCAGGCCCGGGCGCACGCGCAGATCGGCATAGAGTCCCTCGCTCGGATCGAGCACGCTGTCGCGCCCGTCATACACCGCTTCGACCGGGAAGCTGAAAGTGTTCAGGTCGCGCTTGCCGCGCGCATCGTCGATCTGGGCGATACGCGCCTCCGCCCCGGCCGAGACGGTGAGCGCGTCGCTGACCACACGCGACAGGCTTGCTCCGAGCCCGATCGAATCTTGGTCGAAGGCGTCGGTGCGTTCGGCGAGCGCCTCGGCGTTGAGCGTGAGGGCCTGATTGTAGCGGCGCCAGTGGGGCATGTGCAGGCGGGTATCGATCCCGCTGGCGATCGTCGCGGCCAGGAGATTGACCCGCAGCGTCTCGTCGCGCCGGAACATGTTGCGGCGGATCCACTCGGTCTCGCCGCCGAAGCCCTCCGAGGTGGAATAGCGTGCCGAAAGCGCGAGCGTGTGGCGCGGCACCGGCTCCATGCGCACATCGACCGGACGTTGCCGGCCGCTGGCGTCGTAGGCGATGCGCACATCGGCGATGGACACCGTGTCGAGACCCTGGAGCCGGCGCGCATACTCGTCGAGCCTGGCCTTGCTGGCGGGCTCTCCGACCTCGTACGGCGCGAGGCGGGCGACATAGCTCTCCCTCAGGTTGGCGAGGCCGCCGGCGAGCTGGGGCGGTCCGAACAGGACATAGTCGCCGGTCCGGAAGCGGAAAGTGGCGCGCGCGGTCTGCGTGGCGTGGTCGACGATGATCTCGCGGGCGCCGGTCTCGGCGTGGATCCAGCCCGAATTGCGCAGCGCCTGAAGGATGCGCGACTCCGCGCGGATTACCTCGGCCGCAAGTAGGCGGTCGCCCGCCTCGAGGCCGAGTTCGCCGGTGATGTCGGCGCCGGGGCGGGGCGTATCGGGGCTGGGCGTCTCGTACTCGACATCGATCTCGCCGAAGGTGAAGGGCTCGCCGGGACGCACGCGGACCAGCGGCGTGGTATCATCGCCGAGGCGGGCATCGACGAGAGCGGCGTAATAGCCGCGCGATTCCAGGTAGAGCCGGATGCGCTCGGCGGCCTGACGGGCGCGTTCGCGGGCGCGCCAGCGCGTCTCGGGCGGCGCGTCGGCCTCCCCGATCGTCTCGTAGAGCGCCTCGCGCAGGGCCGCGTCCTCCACCCCTTCGATCTGTGCGACCGGATCGGCGAAGGCATCGGGGGACGCCGCGCAGACCGCAAGCATCGCGGCCGCGGCGAGGCGCACCCGTGCGCGTGTCGATCGGAACAGCTCAGCCAGCATCTTACCCCTTCAACGGCACGGGCGACGGATTCGGTCCCAGCCTCGCGTTCGATGAGGCGGATTTCGGACCGCGACTGCAGTTCCCGCAAGCGGATTCATGATTCCATCTCGTCCTTCAGGCTCTTGGGCCTAATTTTCCGCCGATGAAATTTTACCGCTGCGGCGCCTGCGGACTCTCGCTAGTCTTGCGCCCGACACACCTGAGGGGGACATAGCACGATGATCCGATCCGACACCGGATCAAGGGGCGGCTGGGTCGGCTGGCTGCAGATCGCGGGCATTCTCGCCGTCGTCGCGGTGGCCGTCATCCTGACGATTCTCCTGTCGGGCGGGCCCGAGGAAGAGCAGCGTGCGGGCCGGCCGTCCCAGGCCGTGCCCGTCGAGATCACCCGCCCGGCCGAGCAGGCCCACCAGATCGAGGTGAACACCACCGGGACGGTGAACGCGAAAGCCTTCGTCACGCTCACCCCGCAGGTCGGCGGGCGCGTGATCGAGATCGCCGAGGCGGTGCGCGCGGGCGGGCATTTCGAGGCCGGCGAGGTGCTGTTCCGCATCGATCCGCGCGACTACCAGGTCGCCGTCCAGCGCGGCGAGGCCGCCCTGGCCGATGCGCGCAGCGCACTCGCCCAGCTCGAAGCCGAGGCCGAGATCGCCCGCGAGGAATGGCGCGCCACGTTTCCCGGCCGCGAGATCACGCCGCTCGCCGCGCGCGAGCCCCAGCTCGAGGCGGCCCGCGCGCGCCTGATGTCGGCCGAGGCGGACCTGCGCCAGGCCCGCATCAATCTCGACCGCACGACCGTGTCGCTGCCCTTCGCCGGCCGCGTGGTGGAAAGCCGCATCGAGGCGGGCCAGGTGCTGATCGCGGGCCAGCCCTATGGCGAGGCCTATGCGCTCGACGCGCTCGAGATCGTCGCCCCGGTCCCGCCGGAGGATATCGGGCGGCTCGAGGGCGCGCAGGGGCGCCCGGTGCGCCTGGCCTTCGAGGACCGCGCCGGGCCGGTGGCCGGTCGTGTCGTGCGCGAGGGCGCGCGCCTGGACGCCCGCTCGCGCCTCGTCACGCTTTACATCGCGGCCGAGGACGCGACCGCGTTCAGGCCGGGCCTGTTCGCCGACATCACCATCCAGGGTCCGCGAATCGCGCGCACGCTGGCCCTTCCCGAGGCGGCGGTCGCCGGGCTGGACGAGGTCCATGTCGTGCGCGGGGGAACCATCGAGTCCCTGCGCGTGGACATCCTCGACCGGGCCGGCGGCGAGATCCATGTCGTTCCCTTCGACTACGGTGAGGGGGTGATCGTCACGCCGTTGCCCGAAGGCGCGATCGGGCGCGAGGCGGAGATTCTCGGCGCGGACGGGCCCGGCTGATGGATGACGACCAGCACAAGGGCCGTCCGCGCTCGATCAGCGGCAATCCCGGCTTTCCCGGAGCCGGCCTGATCGGCTGGTTCGTGCGCAACCCGGTCGCGGCGAACCTCCTGATGCTGCTGTTCCTGCTCGGCGGAGCCTTCACCGCGGCGACGATGCGCACCGAGGTCTTCCCGACCCTTTCCCCCGATGTCATCCAGGTCGCCGTGATCTATCCCGGCGCGACGCCCGAGGAGGTGGAGGAGTCCATCACCCGGCGCATCGAGGAGGCGGTGCTGGGGCTGGAGGGCGTCGACCGGGTGCGTTCGGTCGCCTCTGAGGGGCGCGGCACGGTGACGGTCGAGCTGCTCGACTTCGCCGATACGCAGACCGTCAAGGACGATGTCGAGACCGCGGTGGATTCCCTGCTCGACTTCCCGCCCGAAGACGCCGAGGAGCCGCAGGTGCGCGTGCCCCAGCCGAGCACGACCATCCTCACGCTCGCCCTGACCGGCCCGGTCACCGAACGGGCCCTGCGCGAGGCCGGCGAGCAGGCCGAGCGCGAGCTCCTGTCTCGCGGCGACGTGACCTCGGTGCGCCTGCGCGGGGTGCGCTCCTACGAGATCTCGATCGATGTCAGCGAGGAGGATCTGCGCCGCTACGCCCTCAGCTTCGACGAGGTCGCCGCCACCGTGCGCGCCTCCTCGATCGACCTGTCGGGCGGGGAGATGCGCACGCAGGGCGGGGAGATCCTGCTGCGCACCGACGCGCGCCGGGAAACCGGCGCGCAGTTCGCCGAGATCATCCTCCGCTCCAATCCGGACGGCACGCGCGTGCGTCTCGGCGACGTGGCTGAGATTTCCGACGGCTTCCAGGACGAGCCCCTCATCTCGCTGTTCGACGGCGAGCCCGCGGTCTTCGTGGACGTCATCACCCAGGGCAATGAGGACCTGCTCGCCGTACGCGCCGCCACGATGGCCTGGCTGCAGGAAACGAGCCTTCCCCCGGGGGTCCATGCCGAGGTCTCGACCGACGAGAGCGACGTGTTCGTGGACCGCATCTCGCTACTCGCGCGCAACGCGATCCTAGGGTTCACGCTGGTCTTCCTGCTGCTGGTCCTCATGCTCGACCTGCGCCTGGCCTTCTGGGTCGCGATGGGCGTTCCGATCTCGTTTCTCGGCGGCTTCGCCCTGTTCGGCACGGTGGGCGTGACGCTCAACTTCATCACCACGTTCGGGCTGATCGTGGTGCTCGGCATCGTGGTGGACGACGCGATCGTGGTCGGGGAGAACACCGACCGGGAGATGAGCAAGGGGCTGGCCGACGACAAGGCCGCGGTCGCCGGCGTGACCGGCGTCGCCGCGCCGGTCCTCGTCGGCGTGCTGACCACGATGGCCGCCTTCGGCCCGCTGATCTTCTCCGGCGGGGAGTTCGGCGAGATCGTGCGCCCGATCCCGATCGTGGTGATCTGCATCCTCGCGGTCTCCCTGGTCGAGGCGTTCCTCATCCTGCCCGCCCACCTCTCCCATGGCGGCAACTGGAGCCGGGGACCCCTGGCGCGGCTGCAGGACGCGGTCGCCGCGGGCCTTGCCCGCTTCTCCGACGGACCGCTCTACAGCTGGGCACGCTTTGCAGGGCGAATGCGCTATCTCGTCGCCGCGGCGGGGATCGCGATCATAGTCGGGGTGTTCAGCCTCGTGGCCACCGGCGTGGTGCGTTTCGTCTTCTTCCCCTCCATCGAGGCCGAGGACATCACCGCCGACCTGCGCCTGCCCGACGGCGCGCCCTTCGAGGCGACCGAGCGGGCCACGCGCCAGCTCGTCGCCGCCGCCGAATCGCTCGCCGCCGAATACGAGGAGCAGGGCCAGCCCATCATCCGCTCGATCGCCACCGTGATCGGCGGGCGCACCAGCCTGTTCGGCGGTCCGGGCACGACGCAGAACACGATCGTGGCGTCCAATCTCGCCCAGCTGCGCGTGCAGCTCGTCCCCGCGGCCGAGCGCACGATCTCGTCGAGCGAGATCGAACGGCTCTGGCGCGAGCGGGCGGGGCGCCTGCCCGGCGTGGAGCAGCTGACCATCGTCTCCTCGGCCGGCCCGCAGGATGCCGACATCGCCTACGAGATGTCCCACCCCGACGATGCCACGCTGGAGCGGGCCGCCGCGCGCCTCGCCGAGGAAGTGGCCCTGATCGAGGGGGTTCAGGAGATCGACGACGGCTTCGATCTCGGCAAGCGCCAGCTCAATTTCACGCTCACCCCCGCCGGGGAGGCGGCCGGGCTCAGGCCCGCCGACATCGCCCGCCAGGTGCGCCAGTCCTTCTTCGGCGAGGAGGTGCAGCGCTTCCAGCGCGGATCGGACGAGGTGAAGGTCTATGTGCGCTATCCCGAGGCGCAGCGGAACGATCTCGCCCGGCTCGGCCAGTTCCGGGTGAGGACGCCGGACGGCGGCGCGATCCCGTTGAGCGTCGCGGCGGTCGTGACCGAGACGCGCGGCTACACCGAGATCGAGCGCGTCGACGGGCGGCGGATCATCGAGCTCACCGCCGATGTCGACGAGGCGGTGATCACGCCGGGCAATGCGCGCGAGCGGGTCGAGGCCGAGATCCTGCCGCAACTCGTGCAGGATTTTCCGCGGCTCGACTGGCGCCTGGCCGGCGCGGGCCGCGAACAGCAGGAGGATTTCGCCAGCCTGCAACGCGGCCTGATGGTCGCGGTGCTGATCATGTACGCGCTGCTCGCCACGCAGCTGCGCAGCTACATCCAGCCGGTCGTGATCCTGATCGCCGTGCCCTTCGGGGCGGCCGGGGCCGTGCTCGGCCATCTCCTGCTCGGCTACGATCTGTCCTTTCCCTCCATCTTCGGAGTCGTCGCGCTGTCCGGCGTCGTGGTGAACGCCTCCATCGTGCTGATCGACCGCTACAACCAGAATCTCGGGCTGGAGATGGATTTCCCCGAGGCGATCGCGGAAGCGACCGCGCGGCGCTTCAGGCCGGTCCTGATCACCACGCTGACGACCGCGCTCGGCCTGCTGCCGATCATCACCGAGACGAGCCCGCAGGCGCAGTTCCTGATCCCGATGGCGGTCAGCCTGGGGGCGGGGCTTCTGTTCGCCGCGACCCTCATCCTCTCCATGCTGCCCGCCTTCGTGCTGATCGTGGAGGACATCCGCGGGCGGTCGCGCGCCCGCGATGTCGCCGTGCGGGCCTATGGCGGGGAGATCGAGCCACGCGAATCAGGCGAGACTGACGCGGCAAGGTCGGGCCGGACCGGGCCATCCGGTTAACGCGGCTTACACGATTTGCCGGCCCTATGGCGTGACGAGAACGATGATTCTCCAGGGCGCCGATCGCCCGGCGGGAGACGGATTTCCATGCATCAGATCTTGACGGACGAGCTCGCCATGGAGGCCTCGCGCTGGTCGCATGTCCTCCATGTCGACCTGCCCGAGATCGCCGGGCGCGAGCGCCTGGTCGAGCATGTCGACCGCTATGTCCAGCTCTATCTGCAAGCCTTCCCGCCGCTCAAGGCGCGCCACGCGCGGCTGGGCCCCGCCGTGTTCGCGCTCGATGCCGAGGCGATGAGCGCGCCGGCGCTCGATGCGGTGCGCAGCGACCTCGCGAGCCGGATCTTCGCCGAGGAGGAGGCCTGGCGGGTACGAATCGAGCCCCAGCCCGGCGCGCATCAGGCTGCCTACGAGCCGTATCGCGAGCCCGGGACGCATGAACGCGCACGGGAGTCGGCCGGTCCGGCGCAGGAGAGCGGGGAGGGCGATGTCGCCTCCGAGCTTGCGCGCTTCCGCGAAGACATGCGCGCGATCGCCGGGACGCTGACGGGCCACGAGGCATTGCGCGAGAGCGTGGAGCGCTTTCGCGGCGAGATCGACGAGCTGTGCGAGGCCTTCTCCGAGCGCGTCACCCACGCCGCCCACGCCATCGAGCACGCCGCCCGGCGCGTCGAGGCGAGCGCGGCGATGATCCCCGATCCCGACCGGCTCGAACTCGTGCTGACCCGCAACGAGGCCTCAGCGGCAATCCTGGAGCGCGGCGTGCGCCAGTCGCTGAGCCTCCTCCTGCAGGCGGTGGAGACGATGGCGGAAAAGGGCGCGCTGCCCCGGCGCGACCGGCTCTCGGGGCCGGACGAGGAGCGCCGGGCCGGCTGACGGCTTGTTCATTACAGGATGTTAATGTTAAACTCTCCCGGCAATTGGCGCTGGGGAGGCGCATATGCGTTACGTCTTGATTCTAATGGGCGTGGCTGCCCTGGGCGTGGGCGCACTCGTCTGCCCGCAGGCGGTGCGCAGCGAGGTGATCGCGGCGGTCTCGCCCGATCCCGCGCTGTCCGCCGAGATCGATTCCGCGATCCAGAGCCTGATCGAGCAGCTCGACCGGATGAGTCCGGAATTCGCTCCCGGCGGACGGATCTGAGCCGGCCGCCTCAGGCGCGCCGGTTGCGCAGCAGGGGACCGGCCGTGCCCCAGCGGTAGAGCGCGATCGTTGCCAGCATGGCGGCGAGGAAGACGAACACCTGCGGCAGGGCGAGGCCGGCCGCGGTGATCGCCGGGCCCGGGCACAAGCCCGCCAGGCCCCAGCCGACGCCGAACAGCGCCGCGCCGCCCAGCAGGCGGGCGTCCAGGCGCGTCGCCGTCGGCAGCTGGAAGCGCATCTCGAAGACGGGCGCCTCCCGCCTGAGCACCAGGCGGTAGCCGATCGCGGTGACGGCGAGCGCGCTCGCCATCACCAGGGCGAGGCTCGGATCCCAGCTCCCCGCGAGATCGAGGAAGTTCAGCACCTTGGCCGGATTGATCATGCCGGAGACGGCAAGCCCCAGGCCGAACAGGAGGCCGGACAGGCCGGCCGACAGGATGGATCTCATGGCAGGGTTCCTCAGAAGACGTGGCGAACGACAAACACGGTCGCGAAGCCGGTGGTCATGAACACGGCCGTGGCCGCGATCGAGCGCGGCGACAGGCGCGACATGCCGCAGACACCGTGCCCGGACGTGCAGCCCGAGCCCAGCTGGGTGCCGAGCCCGACGAGCGCGCCGCCGGCGATCAGCAGGGCGGTGTTGACGGGAAACTCGACCGCCGGCGCCTCGCCCGCGGCGAGCGTGTAGACCAGCGGGGCGAGCACCAGCCCGGCAATGAAGGCGGCGCGCCAGCCCCGGTCGGGCGTGGCCGGCCCGATCAGTCCGCCGGCAATGCCGGAAATCCCGGCGATGCGGCCGTTCAGGGCCATCAGCAGGACCGAGGCGAGCCCGATCAGCGCGCCGCCGGCGAGCGCGCTCCAGGGCGTGAAGGGTGTGGCGTATTCCATCGCGACGCTCCGTTACTATGCGCCCATCCGCACATGTCGCGGATTGACACTTGTCATTTATCGAAAATGATATATATAGAGAAAGAACGCAAGAGGCAATGCCCGTCGCACCGCCTCGCCCGAACCTGATATGGATACCTGCCAGGCATGAAGCACGATCTCGATCTCAGCAAGGTACGCGAACGCGCCGAGGAGGTGTCGGGTCTTCTCAAGATCCTGTCCCATCCCAACCGGCTCCTGGTCGCGTGCGAACTGATGGACGGCGAGCGCTCGGTGTCGCAGATCGAGGCTGCGACCGGCGTCGCCCAGCCCAACCTCTCGCGCGACCTCGCGCGGCTGCGTGCCGAGGGTCTCGTCGTGACCCGGCGCCAGTCCAAGCAGATTTTCTATCGCCTGAAGGACTCCCGGATGGAGGCGCTGATGCGCGCCATGTGCGAGGCCTTCGGCCCGAAGCCCAAGGCGGCAGGCCCCAATGCCGCCGAGACCACGGAGACCCGAAAATGACCCGCAAGCCCGACGTCAGAATGTTCTTCGACGAGCCGACCAACACCTTCTCCTACGTCGTCTCCGACCCGGAGACGAAGAAGGCGGCGATCGTCGACTCGGTGCTCAATTAC
Source organism: Marinicauda algicola (assembly GCF_017161425.1). Taxonomy (GTDB): domain Bacteria; phylum Pseudomonadota; class Alphaproteobacteria; order Caulobacterales; family Maricaulaceae; genus Marinicauda; species Marinicauda algicola. Next base: position 3,151,235 of record NZ_CP071057.1, read on the forward strand.
GACCCGAAATCGGGCCGCACCTCCAAGCAGAGCGCCGACGAGATCATCGCCTTCGTGAAGGATCAGGGCTTCGACGTGGAGTGGATCCTCGAGACCCATGTCCACGCCGACCACCTTTCGGCTGCGCCCTATCTGAAGGAGCAGCTCGGCGGCAAGCTCGCGATCGGATCCAACATCAAGGTCGTCCAGGACGTGTTCGGCAAGGTGTTCAACGCCGGCACCGAGTTCCGCCGCGACGGCTCGCAGTTCGATCATCTGTTCGAGGACGGCGAGACCTTCAGGCTCGGCGCGATCGAGGCGAAGGCCATCCACACGCCGGGCCACACCCCGGCCTGCATGACCTATGTCATCGGCGATGCCGGCTTCGTCGGCGACACGCTGTTCATGCCCGATTACGGCACGGCGCGCTGCGACTTCCCCGGCGGGGATGCGCGCACGCTCTACCGCTCGATCCAGAAGATCTTCGCCCTGCCCGAGGAGACGCGCCTGTTCATGTGCCACGACTACAAGGCGCCGGGGCGGGACTATTACGCCCACGAGACCACGGTCGGCGAGGAGAAGGCGCTCAACATCCACGTCCACCAGGGCGTGAGCGAGGACGCCTTCGTGAAGATGCGCACCGAGCGCGATGCGAAGCTGCAGATGCCGCAGCTGATCCTGCCGTCGGTCCAGGTCAACATGCGCGCCGGCCAGAAGCCGCCCGCCGAGGACAACGGCATCCATTATCTGAAGATCCCGCTCGACGCGCTGTAAGGCGCGGGGCGGCCTCCGGGGAGGTCACGGTCATGGAACTCAAGCCGATTTCGCCTTTCTTCACGGCGAGCCCGCAGATCTCCGTCGCCGATGTCGGCACTGCGGCGAGCCAGGGCTTCAAGGCGATCATCAACAACCGGCCCGACGGCGAGAGCGACGACCAGCCCTCGTCGCAGGAGATCGCGGCCGCAGCGGCGGCGCAGGGTCTCGATTACCGGCACATTCCCGTCGCCGGCGGACAGATCGGCGAGGCCGACATCGAGGCGATGGCCGACGCGCTCGACGCGCTCAACGGACCCGTGCTCGCCTATTGCCGGACCGGGACGCGCTCGGTGACCCTGTGGGCGCTCGTCGAGGCCCGTCACATGGACGCCGAAGCGCTGATCAGGGCCGCGGCGCGGGCCGGATACGACATATCCGGTCAGCGCGCGCGGCTCGCCGCGCGGCTGCGCACGCCGGCCAGGTCCGGCGAGGAGCCCGGCCGGCCCGGATCGGACGCGGCACGCTACGATGTCGTCGTCATCGGCGGCGGGGCGGGGGGAATCGCCGCCGCGGCGAGCCTCCTCAAGCGACGCCCCGGCACCTCCATCGCGCTCGTCGAGCCGAAGGAGGAGCACTACTACCAGCCCGGATGGACGCTGGTCGGCGGCGGGGTCTTCCGCCGCCAGGATACCGTAAGGCCCATGGCCCGGCTGATCCCGAAGGGCGTGAACTGGATCCGGGCCGCTGCGGCGAGCTTCGAGCCGGAACGCCAGTGCGTGGTTCTGGAGGACGGTACGCGGCTCGCCTACGGCGTGCTCGTCGCCGCGCCCGGGCTGAAGCTCGACTGGGACAAGGTCGACGGCCTTCGCGCGACGCTCGGACGCAACGGGGTGACCTCCAACTACCAGTTCGATCTCGCGCCCTATACCTGGGAGCTCGTGCGGGGGCTGAAGTCGGGCACCGCGATCTTCACCCAGCCGCCGATGCCGATCAAATGCGCCGGCGCGCCGCAGAAGGCGATGTATCTCGCCTGCGACGCATGGCGGCGTGCGGGCGTGCTGGAAAATGTCGATGTCGAGTTCCGCAATGCGGGAGGCGTGCTGTTCGGCGTCGCCGACTACGTTCCGGCCCTGATGGACTATGTCGAGCGCTACGGCATCGATCTCGCGCTCAGTTCCAACCTCGTGGCCATCGACGGCCCGAACAGGACCGCGACCTTCCGCGCGATGACCGGAGATCGCGAGGGCGAGCTGGTCGAGCGCAGGTTCGACATGATCCATGTCTGCCCGCCCCAGTGCGCGCCCGATTTCGTGCGGACCTCCCCGCTCGCGAACGATGCCGGCTGGATCGATGTCTCGCCCGAGACGCTCCAGCACACGCGCTACGGAAACGTCTTCGCGCTGGGCGACGCCTGTTCGGCGCCCAATGCCAAGACCGCTGCGGCCGTACGCGCACAGGCGCCGGTCGTGGCGGAGAACGCGATAGCCGTGCTCGAAGGGCGAAAGCCGCGCCGCGTCTATAACGGATACGGCTCCTGTCCGCTCACCGTGGAGCGGGGCAAGATCGTGCTCGCCGAGTTCGGCTATGGCGGCAAGCTGCTGCCCACATTCCCGCAGTGGCTCGTCGACGGCCGGCGTCCGACCCGTCTTGCCTGGATCCTGAAGGAGAAGATGCTGCCCTGGATCTATTTCGAGGCCCTGCTCAAGGGGCGCGAGTGGCTGATCCGGCCCGAGCGTCTCGCCCACAGCCCGGCCGGGTTCGAGGCGCAGGAGGCGCTGCCGACGGACCGCTGAGCCAATCTGCACCTTCCTTCCAGCCCCGAAAGGCTTCGAGACCGACGTGAAACCCGCCCGCTTTCTTCCGATCCTCGACTGGGGACGGCGCTACGACGCCTCGGCCCTGTCCAGCGACGCACTGGCCGCGGTGATCGTGACGATCATGCTGATCCCGCAATCGCTCGCCTACGCGCTGCTCGCCGGACTGCCGCCGCAGGCGGGCCTCTATGCGTCCATCGCGCCGCTCGTGGCCTATGCGCTGTTCGGAACCAGCACCGCGCTGGCGGTCGGCCCGGTCGCGGTCGTGTCCCTGCTCACCGCCGCCTCGGTGGGCCGGATCGCGGAAGCGGGCAGCACCGACTATGTCACCGCCGCGCTCACGCTCGCCTTCCTCTCGGGGGTCTTCCTGCTGATCCTCGGCGTGTTCCGGCTGGGATTCCTGGCGAACTTCCTGTCCCATCCGGTGATCTCCGGCTTCATCACCGCCTCGGGCCTGATCATCGCGGCCAGCCAGCTCGGCCACATCCTCGGCGTGGGCGCGCACGGCCACACCCTGGTCGAGATCCTGGTCTCCCTCGTGCCCGAAATCGGTGCGACGAACATGCCCACGCTCGCCATCGGGGCGGCCTCGCTCGCCTTCCTGTGGTGGGTGCGCGGGGGCCTCAAACCCCTGCTGCAGCGCCTGGGACTGCCCGCCGGCCCCGCCGGCATGATCGCCCGCGCCGGGCCGATCCTCGCGGTGGCGGTGTCCATCATCGCGGTCCGCGTCCTCGATCTCGGCGCGCGCGGCGTGGCGCTGGTCGGCGAGGTGCCCTCGGGCCTTCCCCCCTTCACCCTGCCGAGCGTCCAGCCCGATCTCATCGGCGCACTGGTCTCCTCGGCCGTGCTGATCTCCATCGTGGGTTTCGTGGAGTCGGTCTCGGTCGCGCGCACGCTCGCGGCGAAGAAGCGCGAGCGGATCGATCCCGACCAGGAACTCGTCGGCCTCGGCGCGGCCAACATCGCCGCCTCGTTCTCCGGCGGCTATCCGGTGACGGGCGGCTTCGCGCGCTCGGTGGTCAATTTCGACGCCGGCGCGCGCACGCCCGCGGCCGGCGCCTTCACCGCTGCGGGCATCGCGCTCGCCGCGCTCTTCCTCACCCCGCTGCTGGCCAGCCTGCCGACCGCGGTGCTCGCCGCGACCATCATCGTCGCCGTGCTGTCCCTGGTCGATCTCGGGGCGCTGGGACGGGCCTGGCGCTATTCCAGGGCGGACTTCGCGGCGATGGCGGCCACGCTCGTGCTGACGCTGGTCCTGGGCGTGGAGGCGGGAATCGCGGCCGGCGTGGCGCTGTCCCTCGCCCTGTTCCTCTACCGCACGAGCACGCCCCACAGCGCCGTCGTCGGGCAGGTGCCGGGCACGCAGCACTTCCGCAATGTCGACCGCCACGACGTGATCACCGCGCCGAACGTGCTGACCCTGCGCGTCGACGAGAGCCTGTACTTCGCCAATGCCGGCTATCTGGAAGACCGGATCCTCGGCCTCGTGGCGGAGAAGCCCGGGATCGAGCACGTCGTGCTGATGTGCCCGGCGGTCAACGCGATCGACCTGTCCGCGCTGGAGACCCTGGAAGCGGTCAACGAGGGCCTGCGCGAGGCCGGCATCGCGCTGCACCTGTCGGAGGTGAAGGGCCCGGTGATGGACCGGCTGAAGCGCAGCGCCTTCCTCGAAGCCCTGACCGGCGAGGTCTTCCTCAGCCAGTACGAGGCCTACGCCGCGCTTGCCCCGGAGACCGCGCGGGGCGCGCTCGAAGCGGCCCGTCCCGAGGTCTGCCCCAACGCGGAAAGCCGGGGACTGCACCCGCTGTAACGTCCGCCCCGTTCGCAGGCGCAAGATATACCGGCCCCGCCGCGGCCCGGCCCTACGGGTTGGGTCGGCCCGCGGCCTGTCATGGAAATTTCAAATTCGGATCGGTGTCCCCTTGTAATTCAGCCACACCGGTCGAGTTTCTTGATTCCACGTACAAATTCAGAGCCCGGCTGCGCCCGTTGCGGCGGCTTCCACGGCGCTGCAGCCGGAGCGGGCGCATGCGTCACATCCTCGTCACCGAATTGCGATGCCGGTGTTGCATTTCTCCTGTTCTTTCCCGGCAAGCGCGATCCGCGTCCGCCTCGGGACCGGGTGCGCGTTCGTGTTCCGAGTGTTGAGCCAAATTTCCTTTGGGGGATCCTGATGCCGACCCAGTCTCTGACCAAACTCCTGCTGGTAGGTGCCTCGTGCGCCGTCCTCGCCGCGTGCTCCGGCGCGTCCACGAGCTCGCCCGGCGAGCAGAACCAGGTTCCGCCTCCCCCGACGGGTGGCGGCGGCGGCGGTACGCAGTCGATCAACCTGATCCCGGCCGGCGGCTGCCCGGCGGGCAGCGCCTCGCAGACCACGACGGTCTCCTACAGCGGCGGTTCGGCCGACGTGACGGCCTGCCGCATCACCGGCAACCTGACGACCGACGTCACCGTCCCGGCGAACGAGACCTTCTTCATCTCCGGCGCCGTGTTCGTCGGCCAGGACGAGGGCGCGACCGCCTCGGCCGGTACGAGCTCGACGACGCAGGGCGCCCCGAGCGGCCCGACGCTGACCGTCCAGCCCGGCGCCACGCTCGTGGGTGAATCCGGCAACGACTACATCGTCGTCACCCGCGGCTCCTCGATCGACGCCCGCGGCACCGAGACCTCCCCGATCGTCATGACCTCGGCGCGCGACATCGTCGAGCAGCGCCTCGGCACCCCGCGCACCGGCGACTCCACCGCCCGCGGCGAGTGGGGCGGTCTCGTGATCAACGGCCGCGCCCCGATCAATGCCTGTATCGACGGCAGCGCCACCGGCGGCACCGCCGACTGCCAGAAGTCGGGCGAAGGCTCCTCCGGCCTGTTCGGCGGCGGCACGCCCGACGACAATTCCGGCTGGCTGGAATACGTCGTCGTCAAGTATGCCGGCTTCCGCGTGAACAACGCCGACGAGCTGAACGGCATCGCCTTCCAGGGCGTGGGTTCGGACACCACCGTCAACCACGTCCAGGTCCACAACAATGCCGACGACGGCATCGAGTTCTTCGGCGGCACGGTCAGCGTCCGCAATATCGTGCTGACCGGCATCGCCGACGACTCCATGGACTACACCGACGGCTGGACCGGCAACGCCCAGTTCGTGCTCGTCAAGCACACCGACGACTCCGACCAGGGCTTCGAGTTCGACAATAACGGCGACGCGAACGACGCCCTGCCGCGCTCGAACCCGACGATCTCCAACTACACCCTCGTCGGCAATCCGACCTCGACGGCCTCCGACACCGGCATGCTGCTGCGCGAAGGCACCGCCGGGACCTTCGTCAACGGCATCGTCGTCGACTTCGAGGGCGACTGCCTCGATGTCGACCAGCAGGCGACCTTCGACCAGGCCAGCGCCGGCGATCTCGTCGTGGCCTCGAACTTCTACGACTGCACGCCCGACTTCTCCGACGATGACGACGGCTTCTCCGAAGAGGCCTTCTTCAACGGCAACGGGTTCGCGCAGAACACCAACAACGTCGCCGGCAACAGCTCGCTCGCCCAGACCTTCTTCCCGGGCCCGAACGAGCTGGCGGTGACCGAGGTCGATCCGACCACGCTCGGCAGCTTCTTCCAGCCGGCCGACTATATCGGTGCCTTCTCCCCGGCCGAGACGCAGGCCTCCAACTGGGCCGCGGGCTGGACCTTCGCCCTGTTCCCGGCTCCGAGCTGCCCGACCGGCACGACGGCGACCGGCGAGACGATCGCGGGCACCGAGGTCTGCCGCCTGACCGGTACGCTGCTTGACGACACCACGCTGACCGGCGGCTTCTACTACGAACTCGTCGGCGCGGTCTTCGTCGGCCGCGACGCCGGCGCCGATCCGGCCAACCCGTCGGCCGACGCCCGCGAGGTCACGCTGACGATCGAGCCGGGCGCGACCGTGTTCGGGTCCTCGGGCAACGACTATCTGGTCATCACCCGCGGCTCGAAGATCGAGTCCAACGGCACGCCGAACCGTCCGGTCGTCCTGACCTCGCGCGCCGACCTGGAAGGCACCCAGCCCGATCCCAACACCGCCCGCGGCGAATGGGGTGGCCTGGTGATCAATGGCCGCGCGCCGATCAACGCCTGCATCGACGGCACGGCCACCGGCGGATCGGTCGACTGCCAGAAGTCCGGCGAAGGCTCCTCGGGCCTGTTCGGCGGCGCTTCGGCGGACGACGACTCCGGCGCCCTGAACTACACCCGCGTCCAGTACGCCGGCTTCCGCGTCAACAATGCCGACGAACTCAACGGCATCGCCTTCCAGGGCGTGGGCAGCGGCACCGAGGTGAACTTCGTGCAGGTCCACAACAATGCGGACGACGGCGTCGAGTTCTTCGGCGGCACGGTCAATGCCAAGCACCTGGTGCTCACCGGCATCGCCGACGACTCCATGGACTACACCGACGGCTGGACCGGCAAGGTGCAGTACGTGATCGTCCAGCACGCCACCGACGACTCCGACCAGGGCTTCGAGTTCGACAACAACGGGGACGCGAACGACGCCCTGCCGCGTTCGAACCCGACGATCTCGAACTTCACCCTGATCGGCCAGCGCGGCTCCTCGGCTTCCGACTCCGGCATGCTGCTGCGCGAAGGCACGGCGGGCACGCTGATCAACGGCATTGTCGTCGACTTCAACGCCGACTGCCTGGACGTCGACCAGAGCGCGACCTTCGACGAAGCCAGCCAGGGCGATCTCAGGCTGTCCTCGACCTTCTTCGACTGCCCGACGAACTTCTCCACCGACTCCGACGGGTTCAGCGAAGAGGACTTCTTCAACGGCGTCTCGCCCTACACCCAGAACACCGACAACACGACGGGTACGACCTCGCTCGCCGGGTTCTCCTTCATCACCGACATGTCGGCGAACAACGCCAAGGGCGTGGTTCCCGGCGCCGCCGGCCCGGAGAGCGGCGTGACGCCGATCGACCCGTCCACGATCGATCCCTTCTTCGACAGCGTCGACTATATCGGCGCGGTCGAGGACGCGAACGACACCTGGTACCAGGGCTGGACGCTCCAGCAGCAGTAAGGGCGCGCCGGGTCCGGCGGATCACCCGCCGGACCCTCGCACTCGCGTTAGCGATGCCAATGAATTGGGGAACATCATGAAAGCGAACCGCATCGCGCTCTCGGCGGCCCTGCTGGCTACGACCTCACTGGTCCCGGTCAGCGCCGCATGGGCGCAGGACGCCGAACAAGGCGCCCAGGAACCGAGCGACGTCATCACCGTACGCTACCAATATGTCCCGGAAGAGAAGCGGGTGACCTCGGAAGTCTCCAGCGTCGTCGACGCCGGCGACATCCAGATCACCGGGGACTCCGACATCGCCTCGGCGCTCGGCCGGGTGACGGGCCTGTCCATCTCCGAAGGGCGTTTCGTGGTCGTGCGCGGCCTGAACGAACGCTACTCCAACACGCTGATCAACGGCTCGCCGCTGGCGAGTCCGGAACCGTTCCGGCGCGCCGTGCCGCTGGACCTCTTCCCGACGAGCCTGATCAGCAACATTCTCGTGCAGAAGACCTATTCGCCGCAGTTCCCCGGTGAATTCGGCGGCGGCGTGGTCGAGATCGACACGGCGGCGCTGCCCGAGGAAGGGTTCGTCGAGATCGGCCTCAGCTCCGCCATCGACTCCTCGACGACCTTCCAGGACGGCCTGACCTATGACGGCGGGGAGCATGACTGGCTGGGCTATGACGACGGCACCCGCCAGTGGCCGGAAGGGTTCAAGAATCTCTTCGAAACCTCGGAGGTCGGCCCGTCCGAGCAGGATCCGACGACGCTTGCCGAACTCGGCCGCGCATTCGAGAATTCCGGACTCTGGCTCGTCCAGCGCGACGACCTGACCCCGGCGGATGCCGGCGTCGATCTCACGCTCGGCGACCGCTACGACTTCGACGGCTTCTCGATCGGGGTCCTGGCCGCTGTCGGCTACGACAACAGCTGGTCCACCCAGGTGGGCCGCCGCGGCAAGGCCCGGGTGACGGGCGATCAGCTCAGCCTCAGCCGGGACTTCCACCGGATGGGGACGACCAACACGATCGAATCCAACGGTCTGTTGAATGTCGGTCTCGAAACCGGCGACCACTCGGTTCAGGCGCTGGCGCTCGTCCTGCGCTCGACCGAGAAGGAAACCAACCGCCTGCTCGGCTTCGACAGTGACCTCGATGCCCTCGTGCGCAACGACCGCACGGCCTGGTACGAGCGTCAGGTCTACACCTACCAGGTGTCGGGCGAGCACACCTTCGATGTCGGCGAGGGCCTTGGCATCGACTGGCGCTGGTCGACGGCCGACGCATCGCGCTGGGCTCCCAACCAGCGGGAAGCCTTCTACGAGTGGGACGGGCCGGCGACCGAGCGCGAGGCCGTCGGGGAGACCTACGGCCTGCTCGAGTTCGAACCGTTCAACGACGACTTCCTCCTGCGCAACTCCGGCGACGGTAACCGCATCTCCTTCTCGCGCGTGGACGAGACCACCGACGAGTACGGGGCGGACGTCACCCTTCCGGTCATGCTGTTCGGCATCGACTGGGAGTGGATGGCCGGCTTTGCCCATCTCGAGCGCGAGCGGAAGGCCTACAACCGGGAATTCCGCTTCACCGGCACGATCCCGGCGGACCTGCGCGGCAGCCGGATCGACTACATCTTCGCCGACCAGAACATCCTCGACACCCGGTTCCGTCTTCAGGAAACCGGCGGGGTGCTCACGCCGGAGGCCTATCGCGGCAATCTCGAGGTGGAATCCTACTACGTCTCGACCGACGCCCAGCTCACGCCCTTCCTGCGGGCCGCGCTCGGCGCCCGCTTCGAGGACGGCGAGCAGACGCTCGACACGTTCGGCTTCCCGGCCGAGAACCCGGCCGATGTCGGCGACAACGAGGGCTTCATCTCGGAAGACTACGTGCTCCCGGCGGCGACCATCACCTGGACCTTCGCCGAGAACATGCAGCTGCGCGTCGGCTATTCGGAAACGATCATCCGGCCCCAGTTCCGCGAACTCGGCTTCACCCTGTTCTTCGATCCCGACGTCGACGAACTGTTCCGCGGCAACCCGTTCCTGGTGAACTCGGAGCTGCAGAACTACGACGCCCGCTTCGAGTGGTATTTCGGCCGCGACCAGTTCTTCACCGCCGGCGTGTTCTACAAGACGATCGAGAACCCGATCGTGGAATACATCCTGCCGGACGGCGAGAACCTGTCGACCTCGTTCGTCAACGCGCCGGAAGCCACGCTCACCGGCTTCGAGCTCGAGTTCGAGAAGCGCTTCGACTTCTCCGACCGGTTCGAGGGCGAGTTCTGGCAGAATGCCGAGTTCTTCGTGAAGTCGAACTACACCTATATCGACTCCGAGATGTCGGCGGGCGCGAACGATACGGTCATCGTCGCCGAACCCGGTGCCGGTGCCGATCCGCAGGCCTCGGTGGGTCCGGCTGCGGGCTTCATCAACGACGGCGAGCCGCTGCAGGGTCAGTCCGAGCACCTGGCCAACCTCCAGGTGGGCTGGGAAGACAACGCAGCGAACACCCGCACGGCGCTGCTGGTGAACTACACCGGCGAACGCAGCCGGGCGCTCGCCAACGTCGCGGTCGGCCTGCCGGCGGTGATCGAGGAGCCCCCGCTCCTGGTCGACCTGGTGCACAGCCGCTCGATCGATCTGGAAGACGGCAACACGTTCGATGTGCGCTTCGCGGTCCGCAACATCCTGGGTGAGGACTATGTCGCCACCCAGTCGGCCGCCGGCTCGTCGATCGTCGTCGACAGCTACGAGGTCGGAACGACCTTCTCGATCAACCTGTCGCGCACGTTCTAGGACACGCGCGACCGGTCCTGCAGAACACGGCGGGCGGGCCTCCATTCGGAGGTCCGCCCTTCGTGCTCGGAAAAACAGGGAGGTTTCCCTGGGGCAAACCGGAAGCCCCGCTTTCCTTGATGCAGGCAGAGCGGGTAAGGAAGAGGGCATGAACGCGGTGGAGAGTATGGGGCAGGCAGGCACAGCCGGGCGAACGCCCGCCCGGATCGGGCGTGCGCGTCTCGCCGCCGGTACCGCCGAGATCGCGCTCGCCGCGCTGATCGCCCTGCTGCTCGCCCGCGCCCTCTGGTTCGTCGTCTACGGCGCCGATGCCGTGCGGATCGATCTCGACCTTGCCGGCCCGGCGCCCGCCGAGCGGGCGGGTGAGAGCGGGGCGGATCTGTCGATCCTGTCGGAGGGGGTCCTGTTCGCGGCGCGCGCGACGCCGGACGCGGGCGAGGCGGTCGCCGACGCCCCCGAGACCCAGCTCGATCTCACACTTCGCGGCGTGCGCCGGGGCAGCGACCCGCAATCGGGAACCGCCGTCGTCCAGAGCCCGGAACTCGGCCAGCGCACGCTGCCCGTGGGCGCGGAGATCGCGCCCGGCGTGGTGCTGGAGGCGGTCTATTCCGACCGGGTCATCATCAACCGGCGCGGCGTGCGCGAGAGCCTCCTGCTGCGCGAGGACGCCCGGGCGCGCACCAGCCTCCTGCGCCCGGCCGGCGAGGACGCGCCGGAGGCGGTGGAGACGACGGTCACGCCGCCTCCTGCCTCGCCCGGAGCGGCGCGCCTGACCGAGGCCGACTGGGTGCGCGGCCTGCGCCTGGAGCGCGCCGAGACGGCCGGGGAAGCCGTCGGCTATGGCGTTCTGGACACCAGCGACCCCGTCCTTCTCGACACCGTCGGCCTGCAGGCCGGCGACATCATCACGCACGTCAACGGCCGGGCGCTGACCGGCTCCGTGAACACCCTGGAAGTGCTGGAGGAACTCGCCGAGTCCTCCCGCGCCAGCTTCGTCGTCCTGCGTGGCGGCGAGGCCCGGACAATCGAGGTCAATCTGCGATGAGAACCGCCCTTGCCTGCCGCGCCGTCGCCGCGCTGCTTCTCGGAACCGCGATCGCGGCCGGCGGACCGCCGGTCCCGGCCGGCTCCGTCGCCCATGCCCAGCAGCACACGCTGAATTTCCGCAACGCGGAAATCCAGGCGTTCATCGACGATGTCTCTATCGTCACCGGCTACACCTTCATCGTCGATCCGGAGGTGCGCGGCCAGGTGACGATCACCTCGCAGACCCCGCTCACCGAGGCGGAGGTGTTCCAGGTCTTCCTCGCCACCCTGCGCACGCACGGCTATGCGGCGGTGCGCACCGGGCCGGGCGTCTACCAGATCCTGCCCGAGACCGAGGGGGCGCGCGCCGGCGCGCCCGCGCGCGGCGAACGCGACGGCGATGTCTTCCTCACCTCGGTCGTGCGCCTGCACAATGTCAGCGCCCGCGAAGCGATCCGATCGGTGGGGCCGCTCGTCAGCCAGTCCGGCGCGGTCAATGCCTCCGATGCCGGCAATCTCGTCGTCATCGTCGACTATGCCTCCAACGTGCAGGCGATCGAGGACGTGCTGCGCAGCATGGACCGCGACACCTCGGTCGTGGAGATGATCACCCTGGAGAACATCGCCGCCGACGAGATGGCCGGAATTCTCGACCGGCTGCGCGAGGGCATGCTCGCCGGCGAGGACGAGACGCGCTTCTCGGTCTCGATCGCGGCGGTTCCGGCCTCGAACTCGCTGCTGCTGCGCGGTCAGCCGGACGCGGTCGCCGAGATGATCGGCCTCGCCCGGCGCGTGGATGCCGTCAGCCGCTCCAGCCAGACCTTCCGCGTGGTCTATCTCAGTCATGCCGACGGGGCGCAGCTCCTGCCGATCCTGGAACAGTTCGCCGCCACGCTCGACCCGGCGGGCGGCACGCCCGGCGCCGGGCAGGCCGGGACCTCCATCGCCTTCCACCGCGCCACCAACGCGATCATCATCAACGGCGATCCCGACACGCTGCGCGAGCTCGACCTGGTCATCCGCCAGCTCGACATCCGGCGCCCGCAGGTCGTGATCGAGGCGATCATCGTGGAAATCTCCGACACCGCCGCGCGCGATCTCGGCGTCCAGTACCTGCTGGCGGGCGACGGCGACGACGCGGTGCCCTTCTCCTACTCGCGCTTTGGCGGCAACAACGTCGACCTGCTCTCGCTGACCGGCGCGCTGACGAGTTCCGGCGGCCTGCTGGACGAGGACGGGACCGCCGATACCGGCTCGGCCGCCCAGCTGCGACAGGCCGCCATCGCCTCCCTGCTCGGCAGCCGCGGCGGTCTGCTCGGCGTCGGCGGCCAGACCGATGACGGCACGCTGTTCGGCCTGATCCTCAACGCGCTGGAGACCGACAGCGATTCCAACGTGCTCTCCAAGCCCTCGGTGACCGTGCTCGACAACGAGGAGGCCTCCATCCTCGTCGGCCAGGAGATTCCGATCACCACCGGCGAGGCGCTCGGCGCGAACAACACCAACCCGTTCCGCCAGATCGAGCGCCAGGATGTGGGCGTCCAGCTCGATGTCACCCCGCAGATCAACGAGGGCGACACGATCCGCCTAACCATCCGCCAGGAGGTCTCCTCCATCGCCGGGCCGGTCAGCGCGAACTTCCAGGAGCTGATCACCAACCAGCGCGAGATCACCACCACGGTCCTCGCAGATGACGGCGAGATCATCGTCTTGGGCGGCCTGATAGAGAGCGACCAGCAGTATCGGGACGACCAGGTGCCGCTGCTGGGCGACATCCCCGTCGCCGGCCGGCTGTTCCGCAACGAGAGCAACAGCGAACGCCGGCGCAACCTCATGGTGTTCATTCGTCCCCAGATCATCCGCTCGGCCGAGGACATGCGCCAGGTGACCCGGCAGAACTACGGTTCGATGACCGCCGCGCAGCGCCGGGCCACGCGCGGCAACGGCTCGAGCCTGGAAGACATCGTCGACATGATGCTGGACGGGCAGGATCCGTTCGATCGCCCGCTTCCCGAGACCGGCGAGACCGCCCCGAATGAATGAGCGTACGCCCATCGCCTACAGCTTCGCGAAGGAGCGCGGGATTGCGCTGCAGCCCGGCGAGCGGCCCGTCTTCGTGATGCGCGAGGGCGCCGACCCGCTCGCGCTCGTGGAGGCGCGCAGGGTGGCCGGCGGTGGCTTCCCGCTCGAGCTGCGCGACGCGAAGAGCTATGACAGGGCGCTGTCCGAACTCTACTCCTTCGACGGGCTCGGTGCCGGTCTGGAAGAGGCCGGCGAGCAGGATGGAACGGGAGAGAGCCTGTCGCGGCTCATCGACGAGATCCCCAAGACCGAGGACCTGCTCGACAGCGCATCGGACGCGCCGATCATCCGCCTGATCAACGGCCTCATCGCCGAGGCGGTGCGGCTTTCGGCCTCCGACATCCATGTCGAGCCCTTCGAGGACCGGGTCTCGGTGCGCTTCCGCGTCGACGGCGTGCTGCAGGAAACGGTCTCCCTGTCGCCGCGCGTCGCCCCGCCGCTGGTGAGCCGCATCAAGGTCATGGCCCGCCTCGACATCGCCGAAAAGCGCATCCCGCAGGACGGGCGCCTGACCCTGACGCTTGGCGGCAAGGGCATCGACGTGCGCGTCTCGACGCTTCCTTCGCGCTACGGCGAGCGGGTCGTGCTGCGCCTGCTCGACAAGGAAAGCGCGCGCTTCTCGCTCGACCAGCTGGGCATGGCTCCGCAGGCGCTCGCCGATTTCAGGAAGGCTATCTCCCAGCCGAACGGCATCGTGCTCGTGACCGGCCCCACGGGTGCGGGCAAGACGACGACGCTCTATGCCGGGCTGAACCTTCTCAACGACCAGACGCGCAACATCCTCACCGTGGAGGACCCGGTCGAGTACGCGGTGCCCGGCGTCGGCCAGACGCAGGTCAACACCAAGGTCGGCATGACCTTCGCGGCGGGGCTTCGCGCCATCCTGCGCCAGGACCCGGACGTGGTCATGGTCGGGGAGATCCGCGACCGCGAGACCGCCGAGATCGCGGTGCAGGCCTCGCTCACCGGCCATCTCGTGCTGTCGACCGTGCACACCAATTCGGCCGTCGCCGCGATCGCGCGCCTGCGCGACATGGGCGTGGAGAGCTATCTGCTGGCCTCGACCCTCTCGGCCATCGTCGCGCAGCGCCTGGTCCGCAAGCTCTGCGATCACTGCAAGCAGCCCCACGAGGCCGACGAGGCCGAGCGCGAGCTGCTGGGCCTCGCCGCGGGCCAGTCCGCGATACTCCACCGGCCCGTGGGCTGCGACTCCTGCAAGGGTCTCGGATTTTCCGGCCGGCGGGGCGTGTACGAGGTGGCCGTGGTCGACGAGGGGCTGCGCACGCTGATCCACGACGATGCGCGCGAGACAGATCTCGCCCGCCATGCGTTCAAGACGCGCGACACGCTCTACGAGGCCGGCATCGCGCTGGCGCTCGAGGGTGTGACGAGCCTTGCCGAAGTGTTGCGGGTCTGCCGCGAGGAGGGCGAGCGTGCCGGCGTTTGAGTACGAGGCCCTCGACCCGGCCGGCAAGCGCACGAAGGGATTGCTTTCGGCCGACAGCGAGCTTGCCGCCCGGCGCGAGCTGCGCCGCCGGCGCATGGCGCCCCTGAAGCTGCACCGCGCTGGCGAGAAGCCCGCCACGGCCGGGGTCGCCCTGCCGCGGCTCTTCGCCCCTGCGGGCCTCAAGCCCGCCGACCTGATGAGCGTCACGCGGCAGCTCTCGACCCTCATCGGAGCGGGCATGCCGGTGGAGGAGGCCGTCGGCCTCATCGCCAACCAGGCCGAGAAGACCCCGGTGCGGCGCATCCTGATGACGGTGCGCGGGCGCGTCACCGAGGGCGAGCGCCTGTCCGACGCCATGGCCGAGCATGCCTCCAGCTTCCCGCCGGTCTACCGCGCGATGGTGGCGGCCGGGGAGGGTTCCGGCGGGCTTTCCCAGGTGCTCGACCGGCTCGCCGACTATCTGGAGAAGTCCGAGGCGCTGAAGCGGCGCATCGGCGTGGCGATGATCTATCCGAGCGTGCTCGGCGTGCTCGCCCTCGTCGTGGTCGGCGTGCTGATGGTCTTCATCGTGCCGCGCATCGCCGAACAGTTCACCAGCCTGGACGTCACCCTGCCGCTGATCACGCGCGCCATGATCGCGCTGTCGGAATTCCTGCAGGCCGGCTGGCTCTGGATCGCCCTCGCACTCTTCGCTCTCGTCCTCGCCGCCAGTGTCCTGAGCCAGCGACCCGGCGTGAAGCGGGCGGTTGACGGACTCGTCCTCTCCCTGCCCTGGCTCGGCAATTTCGTGCGCCGGATCGAGAGCGCGCGGTTTGCCCGAACGATGTCGATCCTGATCGCCTCCGGGGCGGTGCTGCCGGACGCGCTGCGCGCCGCGCGCCGCGCCAGCGCCAACGCGCATTTCCAGGACCGGATCGCACGGGTCATCGAGGCGGTGGAGCAGGGCTCGGGCCTGTCCGACGCGCTGCGGTCCACGCAATGGTTTCCGCCACTTATGGTGTATATGATCGCGTCCGGTGAACGCTCGGGGCGGCTCGACGACATGTTCGCGCGTGCCGCCGAGCATCTCGAGGCGGAGGTGGACGGCGCGGTCAGCGTCGGGCTGAGCCTGCTCGAGCCGGGCATCATCATCGTCATGGGCGGGCTGGTGGCCGTGATCGTGCTCTCGATTCTCCTGCCCATACTGCGTCTGAATACCCTGGCCATGGGCGGATAGCCCGGGCCGTACTGCCAGAGGAGCGATCCCATGCCGGGTCTTCGCAAGCATCTCTCCCGCAAGCGCGCGCGCGAGGCGGGCTTCACCCTGACCGAGATGATGGTCGTCATCGTCATCATCGGACTGCTGTCCACCGTGGTGGTGATCAACGTCCTGCCGCTGCTCGGCGGGGCGCGCGAGGACAAGGTGCGCGCCGACCTCGCCACTCTGGAAAGCTCGCTGACGACCTTCTACGCGACCTACGGGCGCTATCCCACGACAGACGAGGGCCTGGAGGCGCTGGTCAATCCGCCGCGCGAGGACCGGGTGGCCGCGCGCTATGCCGAGGAAGGCTTTATCCAGCGCCTGCCCGACGATCCCTGGGGCAATCCCTATCAGTATCTGTCGCCCGGCGAGCACGGCCGCTTCGACGTCTATTCGCTCGGCGCCGACGGGCGCCCGGGCGGGCAGGGCGATGCGGCCGATATCGGCAACTGGGACCTCTAGGAGGGGCGAGGAACCCTGATGGCGCGGCCCGGGCCGATACACCGCGAGGCGGGCTTCTCGCTCGTGGAGACGTTGGTGGTCGTGGCGGTCGTCGCGATGATGACCGCGGTCGCCGTGCTCTCCGTGACCGGACGCCAGAGCGCGATCGAGCGCGAGGCCGAGCGCCTGCTCGCCCGCTTCGGCGAAGCGCGCGAGACCGCGCTGGTGACCGGTGGAATCGTCGGCTTCACGCCTGAGGCGGACGGGTCGGGCTATCTCTTCCTGACCTATCGCGACGGGAGCTGGCGCGACATGCCCGATCACCCCGCGCTCGCGCCGCGCCGCCTGCCCGACGGCATCCGGCTGTATTCCGAGGCGGGCCGCACGCGGCGCAGCCCGGACGCGGCGCTGGCGCCCGCAGCCTGGTTCGATCCGACCGGCATCGAGGGGCCGTTCGCCTTCCTGCTGCAGGACAGCGATCGCGACCTGCGCCTGGTGCGCGACGGGCAGGGCGTGCTGCGCATCGAGGAGGAGGTGAGGTGAGCGCGCGCCGCGATCCCGGGTTTTCCCTTGTCGAGATGCTTGCCGCTCTCGCGGTGCTCTCGCTCGCGGGCCTCGCCCTGATGAATGCGGTGACGTCCGCCGGGCGCAGCGCGATCCATGCCCGCGAGCGCGCCCTGGCCGCGATCGCGGCGGAAAACGTCCTGACGCTCGCCCTCATCGAGGCCCATCCGCTGCGCGGCATCGAGGACGATCGCGGCAGCTACGAGCTCGCAGGCACCGCCTACGAATGGACGATCGAGGTGGAGGACACGCCCGATGCCGCGCTGCGCCGCGTGACCCTGACGCTCAGCGACGCGCGCGGGCCCGTCAGCGAGCTCGTCACCTTCCGGCGGAGGGCGTCATGACGCGCGCGCTACGACCGGATGCCGGCTTCACCCTGACCGAGGTCCTCGTCGCGGTGATGATCTTCGCGATGATCAGCGCCATCGCGCTCGCCATGCTCACGACGGCGCTGCAGGCCCGCGACGTTCATACCGCCCAGATGGCGACCATCGGCGAGGTGCAGCGCGCGCGGGCGCTGCTGCGCGAGGATGTCGGCCAGCTGGTGCTGCGCCCCTTCCGCGGTCCGGACGGGCTCACCGATGGCCGGCTGTTCGCGGGCGACGCGGAGGGCACCGACCCGTTCCGCCCGGCCGCCCCCGACGAGGAACGCGAGATCCTCGTCCTGACCCGCGCGGGCTGGGCCAATCCCGGCGGGATCCAGCCGCGTTCCACCCTGCAGCGGGTCGCCTGGCTCTATGACGGCACGACGCTCAAGCGCCGCGCCTGGGCCTATCCCGACGTCACACGCGAGAGCGAGCCGGCAACGATCACCGTGCTGGAGGAGGCCGGGGAGCTGCGGCTCGAATTCCTCGTCCGCGACCGCTGGATGGATGGGCTGACGATCCCGGCCGGCGGCGAGGGCAGGGCAATCGGACCGCGGGCTGTGCGCGTCTCCTACACCGTGCCGGGTCTCGGCCGGATCGAGCACGTGCTGCCGGCACCGGACAGCGGACCCGCGTCATGAGAGGCCTGATGAAAAGGCTCGCCGGCCGCCGCGAGGAGGGCACGGCGCTGATGACGGCGATCCTGATGACGGCGCTCATGGCCGTCATCGCGGTCGAGCTCGTCGACCGCACCCGCTTCGCATTGTTCCGCACCGCCAATGCCGACCAGCGCGACGAGGCTTACTGGTATGCCCTCGGTGCGCGCGAGTTCGCGGAGGGCGTAATCCTGCGCTCCGGGCCGCCCGGACGCGAGGTGATGCGCCCCGGCGAAGCCTGGGCCGGGGATGCGCAGGTCTTCCCGATCGAGGGCGGCACGCTCGTCGGGGAGATCCGCGACGGCAATAACTGCCTCAATCTCAACGCTCTCGCCGGCGATGGCGTGGAGGGGGAGGAGGAGAGGCCGGCCCTGAGCGCCGAAGACAACCGCGCCATGTTCTCGGTTCTGCTCGAGCGCCTCGGCGTGCCGCCCGACGTGATCGAGCCGGTGAAGGCCCAGATCGTCGACTGGATCGATGCCAACACCTATCGCGAACCGCGCGGGGCGGAGGACGAGGTCTATCGCGCCTTCGATCCGCCGCTGCGCGCCGCGAACCAGCGACTGTACGAGGTGGAGGAGCTGCTCGTCCTGCCGGCGATGACGCCGCAGCTGTTCGCGCTGATCCGGCCCTATGTCTGCGTGCGCGACACCTCCGTCCAGCCGCCGTTCAACCTCAATACCCTGCAGCTCGACCAGGCCGTGCTGCTGTCGGCCCTGTTCCAGGGAAGGCTCAGTGTCGGAGATGCCGAAGCGGTCCTTTTGGAACGTCCCCCGACCGGTTATGAGAGCCTCGATGACTTCTTCGCCCGTCCCGTGATCGCGGCGCTCGAGCCCGATCTCGCCCTTCGCGAGGCCGTTACCTTGCGCACGCGCTGGTTCGAAATCGACGTCACGGTCCGCCTCGGCGAGACCGAGTTCACCCTGTCCGAGCTCGCCGAACTCGGGCCCGGCGGAAGCATGGAGCGCCGCTATCAGCGCTTTGGAGCCGTGCGATGAGCGTGCTCGTTGTGTCCCTTCCGCCGGGTGGCGGAACCGAGAATGCGCGCGTGCCCTGGGCGCTCGTTGGCGCCGATGGCGGACTTGTCGCCGAAGGGCAGATCGCGCCCGGCGAGATGCCGGCGCTGCCCGAGGGCGGCAGGGCCGAGCGCGCCGTTGCGCTGATGCCGGCCCAGGACGTCTTCGTGCGCTATCTCGCCGTGCCCGGACGCAGCGAGCGCGAAGCGGCGCAGGCGGCCCCCTTCCTCGTCGAGGAGGAACTCGCCGCGCCGCTGGAGACGCAGGCGGTCGCCGTCGGCCCGCGCGACGCGGAGGGACGCGGCTGGCTCCTCGCGGTCTCGAAACCGGTCCAGGCCCGCTGGCGCAGCTATCTCGCAGGGCTCGGCGTGAAACCGGTCCATGCTGTGCCCGACGCGCTCCTGCTCGACGCCCATGGCGGCGATCTCGTCGTCGCGGCGGTGGACGGGACGATCCTCTTCCTGACCCGGGCCGGCGACCGGCTGCGCCCGGGCGGGGCGGGCGATGATATCGGCGAGCAGCCGGCAGCCGGGGTGCCTCTGTGCGGCGGGATCGATGCCGAACTCGCCGAGATCGTGTTGCCCGCGCTCGGCGCGCGCGTGAAGCCGCGCCGCCTCCTGGTCAGTCCCGATATCGATCCGGCCCTCATCGCCCCCGACGACAGTCCGATCGCGCTCAAGCGCCAGCCTGCTCCCGACCTGCGCCTGGAGGCGGCCTGCATGCCGGAAGCCGCGCTTGCCCGGCTGCCCGCACTCTTCGGCGAGGCGCTGGTCTCGGGCATCGACTGGGCGGCGCTCGCAAGACCCTGGCGGCGCGCCGCGGCGCTCGCGGGCATCGCCGTGCTGGGCGCGGCGGGCCTGCTCGTCGGGGAGGGGCTCTACTACGCCCAGCGCGCGGAGGCGTTCTACGAGGCCTCGCGCGAGCTTTACCGGGCCGAGTTGGACGAGCGCGCCATCGATCCTGCCGCCCAGATCGCCACGCGCCTGCGCGCGCTCGGGGGAGCGCCGGGGGAAAGCGAGTTCCTGGAGCTCGCCGCGGCGCTCGGCGCGGTCGCGGCCGCCAGCGAGAGCGTGCAGCTGGAATCGGTGCGCTACAGCGCCGAGCGCGGCGGGCTGTCGGTGACGGCCACCTATCCCGATTTCGCCGATTTCGAGGCGTTCCGCGCCGCCGCCGAGGCCGCGGGCCTCGTCATCGAGGATGGCGGGGCGCGCCAGGGGGAGACCGGCGTGACCGGCGACTTCCTTGTGAGGCTGTCATGAATCTCGAGACGCTCCTTGCGCCGCTGCGCCAGCTGTGGGCGCGCCAGACCGCCCGCGAACAGGCCCTCCTCGCGCTGTGCGGCGGACTGATCGTGCTGGTCCTGGTCTGGTTCCTCGTGCTGTCTCCGGCCCTGTCCTACCGCAATGCGATGCGCGCGAGCTTCGAGGCCCAACTCGAGGATCACCTCGCGCTCGTCGGCGGCATCGAGCGCTACCGGGCCCTGGCGGCGGCGAGCGAGGCCGAGGCGGGAAGCGCTGCGCCGCTGCGCACCCTCGTGGGGGCGAGCGCGCGCGAGGCCGGTGTCGCGATCACCCGCGTCCAGCCCCTCGAGGACGGCCAGCTCAGCGTCTGGGTCGACCGGGTTCAGGAGGCCGAGCTGATGGCATTCCTGATCGGGCTCTCCGAGGCCGAGGGCGTGCGCGTCACCCGCATGAGCCTCGACCGCGAGGGTGACGGGCTGGTACGCGCCCAGATGGTGCTCGCCCGGCCGGGAGGCGCCGCATGAGGCCGCTCCTCCTCGCGATCGCGGGCGGGACGGTCTTTCTGGCCACGGCCCTTGCCGGCCTGCCGGCCCGGGTGGTGCACGATCTCGCGCTGCGTCCGGCCGGCATCGAGGCCGATCTCGTCACCGGCCCGGTGTGGAATGCGCGCCTTTACCGGCTCACGCTCGCCGGCCAGCCGTTCTCCCAGGCAAGTGCGCGCCTGGCCTTCTGGCCGCTCCTGACCGGGACGGCGCGGGTGGAGATCGAGGCGCGCGACGAGAGCGCGACCGCCCGCGGCACTCTGGTCGCGCGGCCCGGCCGGATCGCCCTGCGCGATGCGAGCCTTGCCGTCGAGGCGCGCCGCCTGCCGGGCGTCGCCGGCCTTCCGCTGACCCAGACCGAACGCATCTACGCCGAGATCGACCGCATCGTCTTCGAGGGCGGGCAATGCGTCGAGGCGACCGGCATCGTCTCCACGGCGCTGCTCGCCCGGCTCGGCCCGCGCTACGATCTCGAGCTGCCGCAGCTCGAGGGCGCGCTCGGCTGCGCCGGGGACGGCGTCGGTCTCGGCTATCAGGGGCGCAGCCCGGTCCTTGAGGTGACGGGCTCGCTGCGCTTGGGACCGGACGGCTATCGCTGGACGAGCGAGGCGCAGACCGGCGAGCCGGGTGTGATCGCGGTCCTGCTTGCGCTAGGGTTCGACGAGACCGGCGCGGCCTGGCGCGCCGAGGGCGAGGGGCGCTACCGATGAAACGGCTTGCGATGGTGATCGGCGCGGCGATGTGGCTCGGCGCCTGCGCCGGCGGCCTGCCCGGAAAGCCGCCGGGCATGACGGCGGACGAGGCCGAAGCCGCCCGTTCCGGGCAGGCGCCGCCGGTGTCCGGCGTCACGGGCGAGGGGCTTGAAGCCCTGCCGCCGCAGACCCTGACGTCCGGCGAGTGCGGCCTGTTCTTCTGGACCAGCGCCGCGCCCCACCGCTTCGTCCTGTTCGAGAACGAGAGCCGGCAGAGCGCAAAAATCCTCCATGAGGGCCGGATGCACACGATCGGGGTGGTCCCGCAGCGTGCCGATTTCGTCACGGGCGACGCGTTCAGCCGCGTCTATCTCGACCGGCAGAGCAATCTGGTCTTCACCCTCACCGGAGAGGTCGGCGAGGAGGGCCGGGCGGGCGTGCTCATCGAGCGCGCCCTCCTGAAGGTGCGCGAACTCGACGGGACGGAGATCGTCGTGCCCGTGCTCGGACTGCGCTCGTGCCGTACCGGCATGCCCGTCACGCCGGGCAGCGCGGATGCGCGCGGATCGCGCGCCGTCCGCCCGGGCGGCTAGAGGAAGAGCGGGAAGCCCGGCACGAGGCGCTGGATCGCCCAGACGAGGCCGATCGCGAGCGCGAGGAAGGGCCCGAAGGCCAGCATCGTCATGCCGTCTATGCTGCGCCCGGTGAGGCGCAGCACGACCACGCAGCATAATGCGGTGAAACTCGCGATCAGCACGATCACGGGCAGTGCCGCGACCGAGCACCAGGCGCCGCCCGCGGCGAGCAGCTTGGCATCTCCGCGGCCCAGCCCGTCCCGGCCCCGCAGACGCCGGTAGCTCATCTCGATCGCGACGAAGGCGAAATAGCCGGCCGCCGCGCCGGCGAGGTGCAGCAGGACCGGCCGGCCGAGCAGGAATGCTGCGCCGATGCCTGCAGCAATCAGCGGCAGGGTGATGGCGTCGGGCAGGCGGTAGGTGCGCCAGTCTATGATCGCGAGCGCGGCGAGCGCGGCGAAGAGGACGAGGCTCGCCGCCAGGACGATCGGATCGGAGATTTCGCCAGGCATGGTCCTATCCGGGTCTGGGCCGGTTCCGGTCTAGACCCTCGCGGCGCGGGGGTTCAAGCCCGGCGTTCGCGGGAGCTCAGGGCCAGATCGCCCAGACATAGGCGAGATAGCCTGCGAACAGGATCGCGCCCTCGATGCGCGAGAGGCGCCGCCCGGTCCACAGCATCGCCAGCAGGACGACGGACACGGCGAGCATGACGAAGTTGTCGAACCCGGCGATCGTCTCGGGAACGGGGGTGGGTGAGAGGATCGCGGTCACGCCGCCGATGCCGAGAATGTTGTAGATGTTCGAGCCGAGGATATTGCCGATCGCCACGTCGGCCTGGCGACGCATGGCGGCCAGTGCGGAGGTGGCCAGTTCCGGCATCGAGGTGCCGGCCGCCACGATGGTCAGTCCGATCACGGTCTCGCTGATGTCGAGCGCCTGGGCGAGATCGATCGCACCGCCGACGAAGAAGCGCGAACCGGTGACGAGCAGGGCGAGCCCTGCGACGGCGAAGGCGAGCGCCTTGACCCAGCGCAGGGGAGATGGGGCCACCCCCGCCCGCGGACGCAGGCCAGGATCGAGCCCCTCTGCCGCCTCGGCCTTGTCGTAGGCCGCCGTATGGCCGGCCGCGGGCGCCGGCGTGCGCTCCTGGCGCCAGGCATAGACGAGATCGGCGGCGAGCCCGGCGAGGAAGACCGCCCCGGTCACCCGGTCGAGCGTCCACACGAGCCCGATCCCGGTCAGCAGCAGTGCGGTGGCGATCACGATCCCGGCGTCGCGCTTCAGGGCGGAGGCGGACACCGCGAGCGGCTGGATCAGCGCCGAGAGGCCGAGGATAACGAGGATGTTGAAGATGTTCGAGCCGACGATGTTGCCGACCGCGATGCCCGGCGAGCCGGCGATCGCGCCCTGCACGCTCGTCACCAGCTCCGGCGTCGAAGTCCCGAAGCCCACCACGGTCAGCCCGATCAGCAGCGGGGAGACGCCGAATCCCTCGGCCAGCCGTGTCGCGCCCCGGATCAGCGCTTCCGCGCCCAGCACGAGAAGGACGAGCCCGCCCAGGATGGCGGCAAGGGTGACGATCACGGGGGGAGGCTCCTGAAGGCAGCGAAGATATAGAGCATTCCACAAGCGCAGGTCCCGTCAATGATGTTCCGGCACGTCATGTTTGCGTCTCCAGCAGCCGGGTCGGATCCGCGGCCTCCCCCTCGCGCGGCTCCAGCAATGTCAGGGCGAGCGCGATCGTCTTCAGGAGCCGGCGCCGGCCCGTGCGGGCGTAGGCCGAGAGGCAGGCCTCGGCGAGCTTGATCGCGTGATCGTCGCCATGGACCGCCGCGGCTTCGGCGAGACGGTCCGGCGTGCGGCGGGCCGGGACCGGACGACCGGCGCCCGGGGCAGGCGGGTAGAACACCGCCTTCAGCGCGCAGCCGGTCTGCCAGGCGCCGGCGATCAGGGCGCGCTGGGCTCCCGGTCCGACGAGCGGCAGGAGATTGCGCGCCGCGGCGGCGCCGGTGACGGCATGGGCGAAGACGATCGCCGTGTAGCCGTTGCGTGCCGCGTCCAGGAACAGCTCCGCGAAGGTGCAGACGAGCGCGTCTGCCGTCGCCAACGGCTCCTCCGACAGGTCGGCCCCGGCGGTCTCGCGCGCGAAGCCGGGTGCGCGGGCGAGATTCGCGAGCCCGGCCGTGATCGACCCTGCCCTCACCCGCCAGTGCAGCGCGACGGGGGTCACGGCGGCCAGAGCCTCGTGCGGCGGTAGAGTTCCGAAGGCGGGAGCGGGCAGATCGGGCGCCAGCGGGGCATATCTCGCCGCCCAGACCGCGAGGCCTTGCGCGAGTTCACTGCGCCGCAGCGCCGTGTCCTGCCAGGCGAGCGCGCGGGCGGCATGAGCCGTGCGGATCACGCCGTGCACGGCCGCCGTGCCATAGCCCGCGGAGAGGCGCCGGGCCCAGCGGTCGAGCGTGGCGCGCCATCCGTTCATCTCGATCTCGCGCGCGAAGAAGGCGGCCCAGGCCTCGAACCGGGCGGGCTTGCCGAGCGCCTCGCGCCAGCCTGCCGCCCCGATGGGGGGCTGAGCGGGGGCGCGGGGCAGGAGGTCGTGCTCCTCCGCCCGCAGCCAGCTGAGCGCGGTGTCGCCACGTCCCATCGCGGCGAGCGCCTCCACCACCATCGGGGCGTGGTTGATGAAGCCGTTGGCCAGGTTCGGCCCGTAGGGACGCAGGACCGCGAGGGCGGCATCGTGGCGGGCATAGGGGTCGGTCATGGTCGTCTTCCTTCGACAAGCGGTGCGGCGTGACGCAGCTGCCCTGAGGGCCCGGTCCGTCACGTTGAACTTGTCGGAGCCTAATTCCTCAAGCTAACTTGAGGTCAAGCTTCAGAACGGAGAATTTTCGATGGCCAAGAGCACGCATGACTGGCTGGCGATCGGCGCGCTTGCCCGGCGCACCGGGCTCTCGGTCTCGGCGATCCGCTTCTACGAGGAGAAGGGGCTCGTCAGCTCGATCCGCAATGCCGGCGGCCAGCGCCGCTTCGCGCGTTCGGACATCCGCCGGCTCTCCTTCGTGCTGATCGCCCAGCAGCTCGGACTGACGATCGCGGAGATCCAGGCCGTGCTGGCCGGACTGCCGGAGGGGCGCACGCCGAGCCGGGCGGACTGGGCGCGGATTTCCGCGGCTATCCGGGCCCGCATCGAGGCCAAGCTCGCGGAGCTGTCGCGCGTGCGCGATCATCTCGACGGCTGCATCGGCTGCGGCTGTCTCTCGCTCGATCTCTGCGCGCTCTACAATCCGGACGACCGCGTGGCGCGCAAAGGGGCCGGTCCGCGAATCCTGATGGGCGACCGGGCCGACTGACTCTGGTGCTCCCCGCCTGGCTTGACTCTCTCACGTTCCGGAACAAAGATAGAACATCAAGCGAGGAAGCTGGCGAGGAGGACTCATCGCATGGGCCGATCCGACGGCCGCCGCGCTGTTGCAGGCAAAGCCGATCTCGACGCGCTGCGCAAGGCGATCGGGGCGCTGGAAGCGACCGGATCGCGCTTTGCCCCGCCGGCCCGTCTGCGTGCGCCGGAGCGCGAAGAGGCGGCGTGCCGGCAGCTCTGGCGTCAGAGGGGCGCCGGTGAAGCGGACGATCCGCTCGCGCGCTTCCGCGCCCGGCCCGGCCTGCACGAGGTCAAGCCCGCAGCCTATCTGGACGGCCCGCTCGCCTTCGTCTTCGCCGCGCTCTGGCTTGCCGGGCTCGGCGGGGACCGGCCCATCCTCTGGGTCAGGGGGGCGGGCGATCCGCGGCTCGATTTCGGCGGGCCCTGCCCGGACGGGCTCGCGGCCCGCGGGATCGATCCGGCCCGGCTCGTCGCGGTCGCGCCGGGAAAGCCCGCCGACGCGCTCTGGGCGATGGAGGAAGGGGTGAAGGCGGGCGCGCACGTGCTCGGGGAGGCGGGCGCGAACCCGGCGTGCGACCTGACCGCCACGAAGCGCCTGCACCAGGCGGCCCTGTCGCGCGGGGGCACGCTCGTGCTCCTGCGCGCCCACGACGTGTGCGGGACGAGCGCGGCCCTGACGCGCTGGTCCGTCGCTCCGGTTCCGAGCGCGCCGGCGGGCTGGAAGGGTGCGGGCGGCCTGCCCGCACCGGGAGATTTGCGCCTGCGCGCCGTGCTCGAACGCCAGCGCGGCGGGGCGCCCGAAGAGTTCGAACTGGATTTCATCCATGACCCGTTTCGCCGCGCTCAGCCTGTCTCGCTGGCCGACCGACCGGCGCCTCTCCAGCGGCGCCGCGAGGCCGGATAGCGAGGATGCGCCGCTTGTCCTCACCCTCGCCGGAGCGGGCGGGGAGCGGCTGCATGCGCTGACGCAAAATGCCGAGGCCGCCGGTCTCGCACCCGGCATGGGCGTCGCCGATGCGCGCGCGCTCGCCCCCAGGCTCGTCGCGCAGCCGGCCGATCCCGGTGCCGACCGCGCCGCGCTTGAGCGCCTGGCGCGCTGGTGCGGACGCTTCTCCCCCTGGACGGCGGCCGATCCGGGCGGGCCGGGCCTTGACGGGGTCCTCCTGGACATCACCGGATGCGCGCGCGTGTTCGGCGGCGAGGACCGGCTGATGGACCGGCTGGTGCGCGAGGTGCGCGCGCTGGGCCTCGAGGCATCGGCGGCCGCCGCGCCGACGATCGGGCTCGCCTGGGGTCTTTCCCGCTTCGCCGCGCCGGCGGCTTCGCGCGGCTGGGTGACGGCTGCGGGCGTGCGCGGCGTGCTTGATCCGCTTCCGGTGGAGGCCCTGCGGATCGGGGAGACGGCCGGCAAGCTCGGACGTTTCGGGCTGAGGCGCTGCGGCGATCTGTTCGCCATCCCCCGCGCCGATCTCGCGAAACGCTTCGGGACCGGTCTCGTGCGCCGGCTCGACCAGGCCATGGGAGTGGAGCGCGAGGTCCTCGATCCGCTGCAGCCCAGGGCCGGTCTCAGGGCCCGGATCCGCTTTGCCGAGGCTCACCAGACTCTCGACGGGGTGAAGTCCGGCTGCGCCCGGGCGGTCGAGCGATTGTGCAGGGAGCTCGAGCGCGAGAGCCTCGGTCTCACCCGTCTGCGTCTCACGCTCTACCGCGTGGACGGGCAGGCGCGCGACCTGGTCGTGGGGACCGCGAGGCCGAGCCGCGACCCGGCCCATCTCTCCCGCCTCGTCAGCGAACGCCTCGACCGGGCCGAGATCGATATCGGCTTCGGCATCGATCTCGTCGAGGCGGCCGCGAGCCTTGCAGGCCCGCTTTGCGGCGAGCAGGCCGATCTCTCGGGGCAAGGGGAGGGAGAGGCGGGCCTGATGGCGCTCGCCGACCGGCTCACCGCGCGGCTCGGCGAGGGGGCCGTGACCCGGCCCGACCCCGGCGACAGCCACATTCCCGAGCGCGCCGCCCGCTTCGTGTCCCTCTCGGGCAAGGCTCCGGCCTGGCCGAAGCGGCGCGAGCTGCGCCCGCTCCTGATCCTCGACCGGCCCGAACCCGCCGAGGCGGTCGCGGAAATCCCCGACGGCCCGCCGCGCCAGTTCACCTGGCGGCGCATCCGGCACCGCGTCGCGCGCGCGGAAGGGCCCGAGCGCATCGCACCGGAATGGTGGCGCATGAAGCCGGGCGAGGGGCCGGGGCGCACGCGCGACTATTTCCATGTCGAGACGATGGAGGGCCGCCGCTTCTGGCTCTATCGCGAGGGGCTCTACGCACGCGAGACTGACCGGCCCTCATGGTTCGTGCACGGGGCGGGGTGAGCCATGGCCTATGTCGAACTCGCCGCGGCGACGAACTTCTCCTTCCTGCGCGGCGCGAGCCATCCCCACGAGATGGTCGAGACCGCCAGGGCACTGGGCCTGTCGGCGATCGCCATCACCGACCGCAACACGCTCGCCGGCGTGGTGCGCGCCCATCTCGCCGCGAAGGAGGCGGGCATCAAGCTCCTCGTGGGCGCACGCCTCGTGACGGTGGAGGGTGTCGAACTCGTCTGCCTGCCGAAGAACAAGGCGGCCTATGGCAAGCTCTCCCGGCTCCTGACCGACGCCAATTTCCGCGCGCCGGACGAGGCGCGGGAGGGGCGGGTGAGCCTCATGGACGTGGCCGGAGCTGGACCGGACCAGGTTCTGATCCTCCTGCCGCCGCAGGCCGAGGACGCGCACTGGGTGCGCGAGGCGGAGGCCTTCATCGCCCGGTGCGAAAGCGCGGTGCATTTCGGCCTCGTGCGCTCGTTCGACGGCGAGGACGGAGCCCGACTTGCCCGGCATGCCGCGCTCGCCGCCCGGCTCGGGATCGAGACCGTGGCCGTGGGCGATGCGCGCTTCCACCACCCCGACCGCCGGGAAATGGCCGACATCCTCACCTGCATCCGCGAGCACGTGAGGATAGACGCGGCCGGGCGCCGGCTCGCGGCGAACGCGGAACGCCACCTGAAATCGCCCGCCGAGATGGCCCGGCTCTTCGCCGGCCACGAGGAGGCCGTCGCGCGCTCGGCGGGGCTCGCCGGCGAGATCGATTTCTCCCTCGACGAGCTGGTCTACGAATATCCCGAAGAGGTGATCGGGGCGGGCGAGACGCCGATGCAGACCTTGCGCCGCCTGACCGAGGAGGGGCTGAAGCGCCGCTACCCGGATGGCGAGCCGGGCAAGGTCAGGACGGCGGTGGAGTACGAGCTGGGCCTGATCGAGGAGCTGAACTACCCCTCCTATTTCCTCACCGTCTACGATCTCGTGCGCTTTGCCCGGTCCAGGGGCATTCTCTGTCAGGGCCGCGGCTCGGCGGCCAATTCCACGGTCTGCTTCGCGCTGGGCGTGACCGAGGTGGACCCCGCCAGGATCGATCTCCTCTTCGAGCGCTTCGTTTCCGCGGAACGCAACGAACCGCCCGATATCGATGTCGATTTCGAGCACGAGCGGCGCGAGGAGGTCATCCAGTACGTCTACGAGAAGTACGGGCGCCGGCGCGCCGGGATGACGGCGGTGGTCAGCTGCTATCGCCCCCGCGGCGCGATCCGCGAGGTCGGCAAGGTGTTCGGGCTTTCCGGCGACGTCATCGCGGCGCTGTCGAAATCGGTCTGGGGCTGGAAGGAGGCACTCTCCGCCGAGGTCATCCGCACCGAGCTCGGCCTCGATCCGGAGAGCCCCGCGCTCGCCCGCACGCTGCACTATGCGCGCGAGCTCCTGAGTTTCCCGCGCCATCTCTCCCAGCATCCCGGCGGCTTCGTGATGACGCTGGGCCGGCTCGACGAGATCGTGCCCGTGCGCAAGGCCGCCATGCCCGAACGCACCGCGATCGAGTGGGACAAGGAGGATATCGAGGCGCTGGGCCTGATGAAGGTCGACGTGCTCGGCCTCGGCATGCTGTCCTGCGTCTCGCGCGCGCTCTCGCTTCTCGAGGAGGGGTATGGCCGCTCCCTCGCGGTCGCCGACGTGCCGGCCGAGGACCCCCGCGTCTACGACATGATCTGCAAGGCCGACACGATCGGGGTCTTCCAGATCGAGAGCCGGGCGCAGATGACCATGCTGCCGCGCCTCAAGCCGCGCTGCTTCTACGACCTCGTCATCGAGGTCGCCATCGTGCGTCCCGGCCCCATCCAGGGCGACATGGTCCATCCCTATCTGAGGCGCCGCGACGGCAGGGAGCGGGTCGAGTTTCCCTCGGAGGAACTGCGCCAGGTGCTCGGCAAGACGCTCGGCGTGCCGCTCTTCCAGGAGCAGGCGATGAAGATCGCCATCGTCGCGGCCGGCTTTTCGCCTTCGGAGGCCGACAGGCTGCGCCGCTCCATGGCCGCCTTCCGCCGCTCGGGCACGATCGCGGAGATGGGCGAGCGCCTGGTGAAGGGCATGATCGCCAACGGCTATGAACGCGATTTCGCCGAGCGCTGCTTTGCCCAGCTCGAAGGCTTCGGCGAGTACGGCTTTCCCGAGAGCCATGCGGCGAGCTTCGCGCTCATCGTCTATGTCAGCTGCTGGCTCAAGCGCCACTATCCCGACGTCTTCCTCGCCGCCATCCTCAACGCCCAGCCGCTCGGCTTCTACGCCCCGGCCCAGCTGGTGCGCGATGCCAGGGAGCACGGGATCGTCGTGCGCCCGGCCGACGTGAACCGGTCGAACTGGGACTGCACGCTGGAAGACCTCGCTCCCGGCGAGCGGGCCGCGCTCACGCCCGAAGGCGGCGGGGCGAGGGCGGTCCGGCTCGGCCTCAGGCAGATCAAGGGCCTGTCCGAGGTCACGGCGGCGCGCCTCGTGGCCGCGCGCGAGGAGGGTGGAGCGTTCGCAAGCGTCGAGGACATGGTGCGCCGCGCGAGGCTCTCGCGCGGCGAGGCCGACCGGCTCGCCCAGGCCGATGCGCTGCGCTCCATGAGGCTCGACCGGCGCGAGGCGGGCTGGAAGGCGCTCGCCCTCCCGGGCCCCGACCTGCCGCTGTTCGAGGTGGCGGGCGAGGGGCGCTCTTCCGCCTCGCGCCTCGCCGACAGTCACGGTTTCTCGCTGCCCGTCATGAGCCGGTCCGAGCACGTGGCGCAGGACTATGCCACCACCAGCCTGTCGCTGAAGGCCCATCCGGTGAGCTTCCTGCGCTCCCATTTCGACGAACTCGGCTACCGCTCCTGCGCCGATCTGAAGACCGCCCGCAACGGCGCGCGCCTGGGCCTGTCGGGGCTCGTGCTGATCCGCCAGCGCCCGGGCACGGCGAGCGGGGTGATCTTCGTCACGCTGGAGGACGAGACGGGCGTGGCCAATCTCGTCGTCTGGCCGAAAGTCTTCCAGCGCTTCCGGCGCACCGTGATCGGGGCGAAGCTGATGGGCGTGGTCGGCCGGGTGCAGCGCGAGGGGGAGGTGATCCATCTCATCGCCGAGCAGCTGATCGACCAGACCCCGCTGCTGTCGCGCCTGACCGGGGGCGAATTCGCGCCCGCGCTCGCGCGCGCCGACGAGGTGAACCGGTCCAGCGCCGACCAGCGCATGAAGCCGAGGCGGCATGGCGCGCTCGCACCGGCGGGACCGGCGATGCCGAAGAGCCGCGATTTCCACTGATTCAGCCCCGCCCCCGACGAGGGGGGAGGGAAAGGCGCCGCCGCGCAGGCCGCTGCGCCTACCCCTTCTTGCCCATTCCGAACCAGCCCTTGACCGTGTCGACATCGGCGCTGCCGAGCGCGCCCTGCCGGAAGACGGCGGTCGCGCCCCACAGCACGAAGACCATGGTGGCGAGCATGAGGGCGGTCGTGCCCAGGAGCTCCCAGGCCGGCGGGTCGGTGGGCAGGCGCGCCATCATCACGAAGGGCGTCCAGAGCGGGACCCAGCTCGCGATCTCCACGAATGCGGAATCCATCGCCTGGAAGGAGAAGGAGAGGATCAGCAGCGGGGCCATAAGGACGAGGATGATCGGCGTCATCAGGGTCTGCGCATCCTGAAGCGTCTCGCACAGCGACCCCAGTGCCAGGAAGATCGAGCCGAACATGAGATAGCCGACGACGAAATAGCAGAAGGCCGCGAAGAACAGGCCCGGCTGGGCGATGCCCGCGAGCAGGCCGGCGAGATCGGGATCGAGCGCGACGAGCGCGCCGCTGCCGGCCACCGCGACGCCGGTACCGACGAGGCCCCAGACCGCGAACAGGGTGAAGGAGACCGCGGCGACGCCGGCGAGCTTGCCGACCAG
Organism: Marinicauda algicola; assembly: GCF_017161425.1. Taxonomy (GTDB): domain Bacteria; phylum Pseudomonadota; class Alphaproteobacteria; order Caulobacterales; family Maricaulaceae; genus Marinicauda; species Marinicauda algicola. The sequence goes on from NZ_CP071057.1 coordinate 3,183,149, forward strand.
GATCTCGTGGAAGCGCGCGGTGGACAGGAGCAGCTCGATGATCTTGCCGCCCTTCTCCTCGATGAGGCTCGTCAGCAGCATGTTCGCTACCGAGAAGACCGAGGTCCAGAGCAGGAAGGCGAGCAGGATGGCGAGGAAATAGGGAATCCGGTCGGCCGATGTGACTTCGCGCTCCTCGGCGGCCTCCACGCTCGGATCGATATTGCGGATCGGCGGCGCGAGCTGGGCGAGTGCGTCGATCTCCGCCTCGCTCAGCCCCTGTGCGGCGAGCGCCTGGCGGCGCAGATGGCGCTCGAGCACGCGCCGGGCATCTGCCGCAATGGCATCGTCGGTGAGGTTGGTCGAGTACCAGGTCAGCGAGAGCGGACGGTCCTCGCCCTCGCGGATATAGAGGGCGCCGAAGACCGCACGGGGTCCTTCCGGGGTGTTCACCGAGCGCTCGCCCACGAGGAAGGGCCGCAGAACCGAGGGGTCGACGGCGGGGGCTTCGACGCGCACGCGATTGCCGAAGCCGGCGGCGAATTCGGCCGCGCTCTGGTCGATGCCGAGAATGTCCAGGGCCTGCGACAGCCCCTCCATCATGGAGGGAGCCTCGTCGAAGGCGGCCAGCGCGCGGTCCCGCTCCGCCTCGCCACGCACTTGGGCGAGTGTCTCCAGGGCGAGCCTCGCGCGCTCGCGCCGCTCGCGCTCGAGCCCGTCCTGGACGATGGCGTCATAGCCCTGGCCCGTCTCGTCGATGACGACGTAGTAGCGGGTCGGCTGGGAGGACTCCACGAGGAAGGGGATGGAGGCGCCCAGCACCATGAAGAGCGGCACCGAGAGCAGGGAGAGCCAGAAGCCCCAGGTCGCCACGTAGGACAGGTATTCTCGCCGGGCGATGAGATAGATCGCGCGCATCGCCTCAGGCCTCCGCCGGGCGGGCGTCGGCCGGATCGGCGACCAGACGCACGAAGGCGTCGTGCAGATGGGGCCGCAGCGGCTCGAAGCGCGCGAGCGTGATGCCGGCATCGACGCAGGCCTTGAGCAGTTCCTGCGGCGAGGCGCGGCCGGACAGGACGACGCGCCAGATCTCGATGCCTTCCTCGTCCGGGCCGAGCCGGGTCACCGATCCGAACGGGCTCAGGAGACCGGTTAGGTCGCGCGCCTCCTCCACCCCGATATCGACCTGGCGCGGCACCACGGCGAGCGCCTCCTCGACGCGGCCGTCGAACACCTTCTCCCCGCGCGCCATCAGCACGATGCGGTCGCACAGCCTTTCGGCGTGCTGCATGACATGGGTGGAGAACAGGACGGTGCGCCCCGCCTCGGCCTGTTCGCGGATCATGTCCTCGAGCACGGCCTGGTTGACCGGGTCGAGACCGGAAAAGGGTTCGTCGAGTATGATGAAATCGGGCTCGTGCACGATGGCCGAGATGATCTGGACCTTCTGGGCCATGCCCTTGGAGAGCTCCTTGATCTTCTTGCCGGCCGCATCGGCGAGCCCGAAGCGGTCGAGATGGGTGCGGGCGCGCTCTCGCGCCTCGCGGGCGGGCACGCCCTTGAGCCGCGCGAACAGGGTGATGACCTCCAGCGCCGTCATCTTGCGGTAGACGCCGCGCTCCTCGGGCAGGAAGCCGACGCGGTCGAAGGCCTTCTTCTCCAGGCCGCGGCCGAACAGCCGTACCTGGCCGCGATCCGGCCGGATGATTCCGAGCGCGATGCGAAGCGTCGTGGTCTTGCCCGCCCCGTTCGGGCCGAGGAATCCGGTGATCTCCCCGTTGCGCGCCTTGAACGAGACCTCGCGCACGGCCGCCTTGCCGGCGAAGCTCTTGGCCAGCCCCTCCACCTCCAGCGCATACGCGGTCATCGCGTCCCCCTTGCTCGCGATACGGACATGGACCTTCCTAGGCGGTCCTGTGCGTTAGTTCCAGCATGGTCTATGTAAGAACCAGCCGGCAGAGGAGACTGATCGATGGCCGAACGCGAATTCCCGATCGAGTTTTCCACCCTGACCCCCGATCCGCGCCCACGCGCCTGGCTCGTCCTGCCCGAGGGCTTCGAGGCCGAGGCCGAGCCCGACGCGCGCAGCCCGTACTTCGATGCGTCGCCGCAGGCGCTGATCGAGGCCTTCGTCGCCGCCGCGCTCGAGGAGCCGCGAACGCGCGAGCTGCGCCGCGACGGGCTGCAGGTGGAGATCCGGCAGAAGAGCCCCGTCCTGCGCTTTCGCGATTACGTCACCGCGCAGGCCGTGCCCGCGAAGGGCGGCGGCGCGCTCGCGGTCTATTCGCGCGCAGTGGTCGGCTTCTGGGACCTCAACGTCAACCGCAAGCGCGTCGAGCGCTGGATCGCGGCCACGAAGGAGAAGCTCGCCTCGTCCTAGGCGCTCGGCAGGGCGAAATACAGAAGATCGAGCGCCGGCGGTTCGGCGACGCCGAGCTGGCGCAGTATGTGGGTCGCCTGGCCGCGATGATGGGTCTGGTGGTTGAATACGTGGGTGAGGATCACGCCGCGTGGCAGCGCCTTCGCCTCGCCCTTGGTATTGCGATACTCCACCGCCTCGGAGAAGTCCTCGTTCGACAGGCTGCCGACATAGGCGATGAGGCGTCGGTCCTCCGCCTCGCGGGCCTCGCGCAGCGCCTCGAACTTCTCGTAGAGGATCTGGTCGAGGCTTGCGGGCCGTTCGCCCTCGCCGGTCAGCCGGTACAGCCAGATCCGGTCGGCCACCAGGATGTGGTTCAGCGTGCCGTGCAGGCTCTTGAAATATGCCTTGACGTCGCGCTTGCGCTCGAAGTCGGTCAGTGCGGTTGCGGCGTCGTAAAGCCGCGCGTTCGCCCAGGTGTTGTAGTTGGCGAAGCGCCTGAAATGCTCTTTCATCATGAAGGCGGACGACCTCTGAACGCGGTGCCGGGGGCACCGCCATCGGGTCTCACCCTAGCCGTCTTCGTCCGCAGGGCAACCGGCCAGTGTGTCGCGTCGCATGACGCCGCCTTCTGAAACCTTCCCGGCGCTGCTAATCTGCCCATATGAGCGCGATTGATGACGCCACCGCCCGCACCCGGCTCCTCGCCTTGCGCGAGGAGATCGTCGTGCTGTCGCAGGGCGCGAGCGAGGACCGCAAGCCGGTCGGGCTCGACCAGCAATCGGTCGGCCGGCTCTCGCGTCAGGACAGCCTGCAGGTCCAGGCCATGGCCAAGGCCGCCGAGGCGCGCCGCGCGCAGGAGCTGCGCCGCATCGATGCGGCGCTCAGGCGCCTGGAAGAAGGCGAGTACGGCTATTGTGTGGAATGCGGCGAGGCGATCGAGGGCCGGCGCCTCGGGATCGACCCGGCCGCGCCGCGCTGCGCGGGCTGCGCCTGAGCAAATATTCCCGTCGGCATGTCGAATCGGGCTCGCTTCGCGCGTCGTCCTGCCGGAGACTGCTCTTCGGGGAGGATACGCCATGACACCGGTTCTGCTCGCCGCTCTCTTGCTCATCGTCCAGGACCCGGCCGGTCCGGGCGTGCGCCGCGACATCGCCGATCTCGCCTGGCTGGAAGGCTGCTGGGAGGGTACCGGTTTCGGCATGAGTGTGGAGGAGTGCTGGATGAGCGCGCCGGACGGGCGGCTGACCGGCATGTTCCAGATGATCGGCGCGGACGGGGCGCAGACGATGTCGGAAATCTTCGTGCTCGACGAGTTCGAGACCGGCCCGGCGGTTCGCCTCAAGCATTTCAACCCCGACATGACCGGCTGGGAGGCTGGCGACGAATTCCTCAGCTTCGCGCTGATCGAGACAGGCGAGGACTTCGCGCGATTCGAGGGGCTCGAATATCGCCTCGAAGCGGGACGCCTGATCGTCGATCTGGTGGTCGGGACGGGCGCCGGGGAGCGGATCGAGCGTCTCGAGTTCGACCGCGTGCGCTAGGCCGGCACCGCCGCTCCGGCGTAATTGTAGGCCGCGAACTTGGGGGATTTGGGCAGATAACCCTCCTCCATCCGCGCAATGCGGAAGCCGGCCTGTGCGATCAGCGCGTCCGGCTTGCGGGTGAGGTGGCATCCTCCGGCGATCGGCTTCCAGACCGGCTCGATGCGGCGCTGCCATTTCGCGACGCCGGGATCGGGAGCCCGGCCATGCTCTGAGAAGAGCAGTTTCCCGCCGGGCTTCAGCACGCGGCGCATCTGGGCAAGGGCGGCCTCGACATCGGGGATCGTGCAGGCGGTGTAGGTGAGCACCACGGTGTCCACGCTGGCGTCGTCGAGCGGGATCTCTTCTCCGGGCAGGTCCAGCCACTCGATTTCGAGCGGGCTCTTATCCACCGCGTCCCGCGCTTTCCTGCGCATGCCCTTCGACGGCTCGAGCGCGAACAGGCGCTCCACCCGCACCGGGTCGTAGAACTCCAGATTCGTGCCCGACCCGAACCCCACCTCCAGCACCCGGCCCTCGGCGGCCGGCACGACCTGCGAGCGCTTCTTCATGATCTGCGGCTGGGAACAGGTGAGGGCGATGAGGTGAGGCAGGATGTGCTCGTGGTAGAATGACATCAGGGCCATCCCGGAAAGCTCTCTACGAACATGATCTCGAGGTCGGCAAAGTCTTCCACGCGGCGCACGGTGAAGTCCGGGAAGCTCTCGACGAACTGCCACTCGCCGCACGCATCGGGGAAGACCGTCACCGGCTTCACCTTCAGGTCGGGAAAAGCCTCCACGACCTCCACTTCGAGATCGGCGAAGGCCTCCACGATCTTGACCTTGCCGTAAAGGGCAATGCCCTCGAGCGTGCAGTCCTCCCCGATCTCCTGCGCTGCGATCGCGCCGAGGATGAGGAGGGCCGCGTTCACCGTCTACTCCATCGACTTCACGATGCTCTCGGTCATCTTCTTGGCGTCGCCGAGCAGCATGAGCGTGTTGTCGCGGAAGAAGAGCGGGTTCTCGATGCCGGCATAGCCCGAGCCGAGCGAGCGCTTGACGAACATCACCGTCTTGGCCTTCCACACCTGCAGCACGGGCATGCCGTAGATCGGCGAGGACGGGTCGTCCTCGGCGGCCGGGTTGGTGACGTCGTTGGCCCCGATCACGTAGGCGACGTCGGCTGTGGCGAACTCGGAGTTGATGTCTTCGAGCTCGAACACCTCGTCATAGGGCACGTTCGCCTCGGCGAGCAGCACGTTCATGTGACCCGGCATGCGCCCGGCGACCGGGTGGATGGCGTAGGACACGTCGACGCCTTCCGCCTTCAGCAGGTCGCCGAGCTCGCGCAGGGCGTGCTGGGCCTGGGCGACCGCCATGCCGTAGCCGGGCACGATGATGACCTTGCCGGCATTCTTCATGATGAAGGCGGCGTCGTCCGCGCTGCCCTGTTTGACGGTGCGGTCCATGTCCGCCCCGGCGGCCGCTTCCGAGCCGTCCGCACCGAAGCCGCCGAGGATGACCGAGATGAAGGACCGGTTCATCCCCTTGCACATGATGTAGGACAGGATCGCCCCGGAGGAGCCGACGAGTGCGCCGGTGATCAGGAGCGCCGTGTTCTCGAGTGTGAAGCCGAGCGCGGCGGCGGCCCAGCCCGAATAGGAGTTGAGCATCGAGACCACGACGGGCATGTCCGCCCCGCCGATGGGTACGATGAGCAGCACCCCGAGCACCAGCGAGAGCAGGCAGACGATCCAGAACGCGGTCCGGGCGTCCCCGCCCGAGGCGGTGAGGAAGACGATGAACACCGCCACCGCGATGCCGAGCCCGAGATTGAGCCAGTGCTGGCCCTTGAACACCACCGGGGCGGAGCGCATGAGCCCCTGCAGCTTCATGAAGGCGATGACCGAGCCGGAGAAGGTGATGGCCCCGATCGCCGCGCCGATGGAGAGTTCCACCAGAGACAGCGCGGAGAAATGCGCCGGCATGCCCTCCTCGAACCCGGCATGGAAGGCGTGCGGCTCGTAGAGATAGGCGGCTGCGACCATCACCGCGCACAGACCGACCAGGGAGTGGAAGCCGGCCACGAGCTGGGGCATCGCCGTCATCGCGATGCGCCGGGCGATGATCGCGCCGATCGCGCCGCCGATCACCACCGCGCCGGCGATGAGGGCAAGCCCGGTGCGGTCGATCTCCATGACGAGCAGCGTGGTGACGACCGCCACCGCCATGCCGGCCATGCCGAGATAATTGCCGCGCCGCGCCGTTTCCGGACTGGACAGGCCCCTGAGCGCGAGGATGAACAGCACGCCGGCGACGAGATAGAGAAGGGCGGCGAGATTGGCGCTCATCGGGTCTCACCTTTGTTCGCCGGCTTCTCCTTCTTCTTGTACATCGCCAGCATGCGCTGGGTGACGAGGAAGCCGCCGAAGATGTTGATGCTGGCGAGCATGACCGCGAGCGCGCCGGCATACTTGCCGAACTGCGAGCCGGAATCGACGGCCGTCGCGCCGGCGGCGAGAAGCGCGCCGACGATGATCACCGAGGAGATCGCGTTCGTCACGCTCATCAGCGGGGTGTGCAGGGCCGGGGTGACCGACCACACGACGTAATAGCCGACGAACACGGCCAGCACGAAGATCGCGAGGCGAAAGACGATCGGGTCGACGGCTTCCATGGCGCTAGTCCGATTGGCTGCTGGCGGGTGCCGGGACGAAACCGGCCTCGGAACTTTCGTGAACGATGATGCAGGCCGTCAGGGTGATGACGGCGATGCCGGCGAGCACGACTTGGGCGACGCGGCGTTTCATGGGTCAGCTCCCGAAGCTTGGATGGACTACCTGACCGTCGCGGGTCAGGGCCATGCCCTTGATGATCTCGTCGTCCCAGTGCACGTGCGCCTCGCCGTCCTCGCCGCGCAGCAGCGGCAGGAGGTTGACGAGGTTCTTGGCGAGCAGCTGGGAGGCGTCCGCGGCCAGGCGGCCGGGCAGGTTGGTGAAACCGGCGATGCGCACACCGCCTTCCTCCACGATCTCGTCCGGCCGGGTCAGCGCGGTGTTGCCGCCATTGGCCGCGGCGATGTCGATGATGACGGAGCCAGGCTTCATGCCGGAAATCATCTCGCCCGTGATGAGTTTCGGCGCGGGACGCCCGGGAATCAGCGCGGTGGTGATCACGATGTCCTGCTTGGCGAGGTGCTGCGCGACCAGCTCGGCCTGCTTGACGCGGTACTGCTCGCTCATCTCCTTGGCGTAGCCGCCCGCGGTCTCGGCCGCCTTGAACTCCTCGTCCTCCACCGCGACGAACTTCGCCCCGAGCGAGGCGACCTGTTCCTTGGCGGCCGGGCGCACGTCGGTGGCGGTGACGATGGCGCCGAGCCGGCGCGCGGTGGCGATCGCCTGCAGGCCGGCCACGCCCGCGCCCATGACGAAGCAGCGCGCCGCGGCGATCGTGCCGGCGGCGGTCATCATCATCGGGAAGGCACGGCCATAGAGCTGGGCCGCCTCGACGACCGCGCGGTAGCCCGCGAGGTTCGATTGCGAGGACAGGGCGTCGATCGACTGCGCCCTCGTGATGCGCGGAGTGAATTCCAGCGCCAGCGCGTTCACGCCGGCCGCCGCGCAGGCGCGCGCGAACGCGGCGTCGCCGTGCGGCTCGAGCAGGCCGGCGAGCACCGCCCCCGAGGGCAGCCTTGAAAGGGTCTCGTCGTCGGGACGGCGCACGCAGAAGACCGCGTCGGCGCCCTTGAGGACCTGGGCCTTGGTGCCGACCGTGGCGCCGGCAGCCTCGTAGGCACTGTCTGGAAAGTGAGCCCCGGCCCCGGCGCCCTTCTCAACCGCGATCGCGGCGCCGGACTTCACGAGGCCCTTGACCGTGTCCGGCGTGGCGGCCACGCGGTTCTCGCCCTCGCGGCGCTCTTTGAGAACGGCTATTCGCATGCAATCGCCCGTATCTGGTCCGTGGACTCCAGCCGGCACCAGAATGGGCGATTTCAGGGCGCGCGCAAGGGGAAATCTGGTCTGCCCGCAGGCAGATGGCTAGCTGCCGAAGAAGCCGACGATGATGAAGCCGGCGATGACGGTGATCACGCCGAGGATCGCAACCGTGAGCCAGTAGGCCGTGCCCTGCTTGAGCAGCACGCCGATCACGCCGCCGACGATGGCGGTGATGATGAAGCTCGTCAGCCAGCCGAGGCCGGTGCCGAACGTCATCGACAGGAAGAGCACGACGAGGCCGATGACGGCGGCGCTGAAGACGCTGATGCTGATGAAGCTCTCGAAGGTGTGCTTCTGCTCGGAGATGTCCATCTCGCCGCGCGAATAATCGTGAGCCATGGGGCGCTCCTGTCCGTCATGGCGCGGGGAGGATCCCGCGTCCTGCCAAATCTCGGGAACAGGCGATTATCACGGGTCCCGGCCCGCGCCAAGCGCCGGGGATGCGCTTGCTCAGTATCGGCCAGGCGTCAGACTCGATCGCGCGCCCAGCTCGCCAGCAGCGTCTCGACCGCCGCGGCGACGGCCAGCGGCTGGTCGAGGATGAGATGGTGCCGGGCCTGCGGCACGGTGATGAAGGGTGCGCCGGGGAAGGTCTCGCGCATGAAGTCCCAGGTCTCCGCCTGCATCAGGACCGACTGGGCCCCGCGCATGAAGGCGAGCGGGCAGCCGGCCTTCTCGCGCGCCTCTTCGGGGTCGCGCGGCTCGTATTCGAGCTTCGCCCACAGGTCGGGATCGAACAGCCAAGTGTAGCCGTCTCCGGCCCGTTTCAGCGACCCGCGTGCGATATGGTCGACGAGCCACAGATTGTCGCACTCCTGCTCGGGCAGGAGGCGGAAGCGGGCGAGCGCAGCGATCATGTCCGGATAGGTGCGCCCGCCCCGGCGCGGCGGGGATTCCGAACGCTGCTTGGGGCGCGGCCGGATCGGAGAGTCCAGCAGCACCGCCGCGCGCAGTCTATCCCCGTGGTCGATCGCGGCCTTGATGGTCACGAAGCCGCCGAAGGAATGGCCGACCATCATCGGCCGGCCGGCCCCGAACGCGCCGGCATGCTCGCCCGCCGCGATCATGTCGCTCGCGTGGTCGGCCATCGTGTAGATCTCGCGCCAGCCGGACTCCCCCATGCCGGCGAGATCGGGCGCCACCACGCGATGGCCGGCCTCGGCGAGGAAGGGACCGAGCGCGTCCCACCAGCCCTTGTGCGCGGTGCCGCCATGGATCAGCAGCACGCCGGGAAGGCCGCGCTCGCCCCAGGCCTTCCAGGCCAGGCGCGTGCCCTCGCGCTCTGCGAATCCCGTCTCCACCGGGCCCTCCAGGGCATCCTCGAACCAGGCGGGACGTGCGGGCATCTCGCCCTTGAACGGTATGAGGGGCGGAGGCAGGCGATCGGGTCTGGACATGGAGCGGGTTCGCGAACAAGCGGGACGGTAAGGAGGTCAGGCCTAGGCGCTTGCGCCGGGGCGGTCAATCTGGATGCAGGACAGCATACGCTAACCACCTATTTACCCTAACGATTTCTCACCGCTCTCTACACGCCGTTTTTACCCATGGTGTCTCATAACGGTGCGCATGGATGGGGCGCGCTCTCATCCGGTCACGCGGAAGACCGCGGGCCGGGGCGAATGAGGGGAGCGCCGATATAGCGACCGAAAAGGCGTGGGTGAGATGGCCAAGACTGTACTCGTCGTCGATGACGATCCGACGCAACGCCGCCTGCTTCAGGCGGTTCTGGAAAAGCAGGGACATCATCCCGAGATGGCCGAGAGCGGCGAGGCCGCGATCGAGCGCGTCAAGCGCGGCGGCATCGACGTGGTGCTGCTCGATCTCGTCATGCCCGGCATGGACGGGATGGAGACGCTGGAGACGCTGAAGGCGCGCGAGCCCGAGCTTCCCGTCATCGTGCTGACCGCCCACGGCGGCATCGAGACGGTGGTCAAGGCGATGCGCGGCGGGGCGTGCGACTTCTTCGTCAAGCCGGCGAGCCCGGAACGCATCGCGGTGTCGATCCGCAACGCCTTCAAGGTCAGGGATCTCTCCGGCGAGGTCAGCCGGCTGAAGAAGTCCTCTTCCGGCCAGCTCGGCTTCAGGGACATGGTGGCCGACGCGCCGGCCATGCGCCAGGTGGTGCGCCTGGGCGAGCGGGCGGCGAAGTCCAACATCCCGATCCTCATCACCGGCGAGAGCGGGGTCGGCAAGGAGCTCGTCGCGCGCTCGATCATGGCCGCGTCCGACCGCGCCGGCCGGCCCTTCGTGGCCGTGAACTGCGGAGCGATTCCCGAAAACCTCGTGGAATCGATCCTGTTCGGTCACGAGAAAGGCGCCTTCACCGGGGCGGTCGCCAGGCACATGGGCAAGTTCCAGGAGGCCGACGGCGGCACGCTCTTCCTCGACGAGATCGGCGAGCTGCCGCTCGACATGCAGGTCAAGCTGCTGCGCGCCCTGCAGGAAGGCGAGGTCGACCCGGTCGGCGGCAAGCGCCCGGTCAAGGTCGATGTGCGCATCATCTCGGCGACCAATCGCGATCTCGCCGAGCAGGTCAAGACCGGCGCCTTCCGCGAGGACCTGTTCTATCGCCTCAACGTCTTCCCGATCGAGGTCCCGAGCCTTCGCGAGCGCCGCGAGGACATCCCGGCCCTGGTGCGCCACTTCATCGCCCGCTTCAACGCCCAGGAGGGCAAGTCCGTCCTCGACGCGAGCTCGGAGACGATGGACATGCTCGCCCAGTACGACTGGAAGGGCAATGTGCGCCAGCTCGAGAACGCGGTATTCCGCGCCGTGGTGCTCAGCGATGGCGATTATCTGACGCCGGAGGACTTCCCGCAGATCTCCGGCATGGCGCCGGTCTTCAAGGACAGTGCCCGCGACAAGGCCCCGAACCCGGTGCCCGTCCCGGAGGCGCCGGCCGAGGAGGGCGAGGAGCCCGATCTCGCGGTCTCGATCTTCGATGCCGGCGGCCATGTGCGCCCGCTGGAATCCATCGAGCGCGATCTCATCGCCTTCGCCATCGAGACCTATTCGGGCCGCATGGCCGAGGTCGCGCGCCGGCTCGGCGTGGGGCGCTCGACGCTCTACCGGAAAGTGCGCGAATACGATCTCGACGTCGACAATTTCCGCGAGGCGGGCTGAGACGTCACGCCCGCTCCAGGGCAGCGTCGAGACGCGACAACAGCGCTTCATCGCGCTCCACGAGGCCGGCCTGCGCGCCGGCCTCGCGGCGTATGCGCGACAGGACCGGCTCAAGCGCGCCGGTCTCCTGCAGGGATGCCAGGAAAGGCGAACCGGTCAGGCTGGCCGCATCGCGCCATCCCAGATCGACCGCGGTGTGCAGGCGTGACAGGGCGAGGTCCGCGGCGCCTCCTGCGGCGGCGACCTCGGCCAGGCGGACGTGATACTCGGGCCAGGTCGTGCCCGGCACGGCGAGTTCGACGATGACGGCTTCGACGGGCCGGACTTCCTCGCCGAGCCGATAGGCGAGCGCGAGGGCGTCGAGCATGCCGTCCTCGCCGGCGCGTTCGAATCCCTCCCGCGCGCCCGCCTCGTCTCCCCGGAGCAGGCGAAGCCGGCCTTCGATCCGGGCCAGCTCTCCGGTGGCGCGTTCGCGGGGCTGGGCACGATCGAGCAGGCGCTCGGCCTCTGCCCGGTCGCCGCGGCGCAGGGCGATCGTGGCAAGCCCGGCCAGCACGACGGGGTGGTCGGGATTGATCAGCAGGGCACGCTCGGCGAAGCGGTCCGAGCGGCCGGTGTCGCCGGCCAGATCGAGCGCGTCGGCGATCTGCAGGTCGCGGTAGAGCGAGACGGTGGTGGCGCCGAGGGTCTCGGCCTCCAGCGCGAGGGCTTCGTGCAGGCGCCCGCGGATCTTCAGAAGATAGGCCGCGCTCGAGGCGGCGGCGTAATCGTCCGGCGCATCGGCGCGGGCCTGCCGGTACGCCGCGATGGCCTCCCCGATACGCCCCTGGGCGTCGAGCGCATAGCCGAGCGCGTGCCAGGCCGCGCCGTCGTGTGCGTGACGCTCGATGACCGCGCGTGCCAGCGCCTCGGCCTCGGCGACTTCATCGGGGCCGCCGCCGAATTTCGTCACCCGCGTGGACAGGGCAAAGCTCAGCGCAGTCTGCACGCGCGCATCGGAGGGCGCCCGGATCAGCGCGTCGCGCAGCAGCGCGATCGCCCGGTCGGTCTCCTCGCGCTGGTGCAGGCCGAGCTGGGCGCGGGCATGTGCGAGAAGGGTGTCCACCTCGCTCGGCGCAACCGGCCCTGAGGCCGGCTCCGGGGCGGGCCGGACCAGGAGTGCCCCCGCCGAGGCGCCCCCCAGCAGGACGAGGCCCGCAAGGCTCGCCGCAAGCGCGGGCGATGCCCGCCGGGCGGGCCTGGGCGTGGCCATCAGGGCATAGCCCCGTCCACGCACGGTGCGGATGAAGGCCGGATCGCGCGGATCGTCACCCAGCGCCTTCCTCAGCAATGCGATGCGCTGGGCGATCGTGTCCTCGCTGACGTGTTCGAGGTGCCAGGCGGCGCGCGCGAGCTCTGCAGCGCTCACCGGTTCCGGCGCCCGGTCGATCAGCACCCCGAGCACGCGGGCGCTGAGATCGGGCAGGGCGATGCGCTCGCCGGCGCGTTCGAGCCGGGCATGGGCGCGATCGAACACGATTCCGTTCAGCGCGATGCGGCCGGAGCGGGTCAGGCGCGCCTCCCTTCAGATTTCTTCAGGCTTCTTAAGGTGACGCCGGAGCCGGGAGAGAGGCAAGGGGAATGCGCGATCGACAACAACGCGAGTGCGCGCCATGAGCCTGACGACGAATTCCGCCCGGTGCTGCCTGCTTGCCCTGCTTGGGGCGTGCACCATCTCGAGCCCGGGCCGGGCCGGTATCGAATGGACGCCGCAAGACGCGGCCGAGCTCGAGGCGCGCATCGCGGCGGGCGAGTTCGGCACGGTGACGAGCGTGCTGATCCTCGATGACGGAGCGATCGTCTATGAGGGCTATTTCAACGGCGCCGATGCGGCGACGCTGCACGATACCCGGTCGGTGACCAAGACGATCACCGGCATGGTGGCCGGCATCGCCATCGGTGAGGGCCTGCTCCGTCTCGATGCCCCGCTCGCGCCGCTCTTCGCCGACCTCGCCCCCTTTGCCGAGCCCGATCCGCGCAAGGACGCCGTCACCGCGCTCGATCTGCTCACCATGAGCAGCGTGATGGAGTGCAATGACTGGAACGAGTTCTCGCGCGGCAACGAGGAGCGGATGTATCTGGTCGAGGACTGGACCGGCTTCTTCTGGGATTTGCCGATCCGGGGCTTTCCCGCCTGGACCGAGCCGCCCGGAGAGAGCCCGCACGGGCGGGCCTTTTCCTATTGCACGGCGGGCGTCCAGCTGCTGGGCGAGGCGATCGGCCGGGCTGCCGGGACGGACTTCACCGCCTATGCCGAGGACCGCCTGTTCGCCCCGCTCGGGGTGAGCGATTTCGAGTGGGCGCGCAACGCACAGGGCCAGGCCCATATGGGCGGCGGACTCAGGCTCACGACACGCGCCCTCGCGCGCTTCGGCGAGCTGCAGCGCCTCGGCGGCGAGTGGCAGGGCGAGATGATCTTCCCGCGGAGCTGGGCCGACGCCTCGGTGAGCGAGCAGGCGGTCATACCCGGCACGGTTTTCGGCTATGGCTATCTGTGGTGGCTCGCCGCGCCCGAGGGCAGGGACGGCCCCGTCGAGGTCGCGGCGATGAACGGCAATGGCGGCAACCGGGTGTGGGTAGTGCCGGAATTTGGCCTCACCGTCGTCCTGACCAAGACCGACTACAACACGCGCGGCATGCACGAGCAGGCCGCGGCCCTGTTCGAGGCCTTCATCCTGCCCAACCTGCGCGAGGACTGAGGCGGGGCTTCAGCCCTTGCCGCCGTCGATGACCCGGAACACCGGTTGCTGCCGCGCCCGGCCGTCCTCGCTGGAGGACGCGGCGAGGTCGGCCGCCCGTACCAGCTTCGGCGGTTCGGGGCGTGCCGGCTGCGGCGAGGTCTCGGGCAGGTCCTCGTTGATGTCGCGCGCCGCCGCGCGCTGCGGTGCCCCCTTGCGCTTGAAGCCGGAGCCCTTCGGCCTGAAGCTCGATCCGCTCTTCGGCCCGCCCTTGCCCTTCGCCTTCTTCTCGATCTCCTTCAGCTTCGCTTCCTGAAGCCGGGACAGGGGCTCGGCGAGATCGCCCTTCTGCGGATCGGCAAAGGCGGAGCCATAGGTGTGGAGACGTTGCTCGACGGAGGTGACGAACTCCTCCTCCCAGTCGGACAGGTCTCGCTGCGCCGCTTCCGCCGCCTCGGGGTCGACCGATCGCGCGATGGCGCGGGCGGCCGCGTCGCGCGCGCGGCGGATGCGGGCAAGCGCCTTCCTCTTCTTGCGGTCGTCGATCTCGCGGGTCATGATGTTCCCATCATGTTCCGGCGGGTGCGCCTTGTAAAGCCCGCTGCCGGGCCACTATCCGGCTGCTGGCTGCGGCCATATCGACGCCGGGGGATGCTATCTCGCCACGAACGCCTTGCTGACGATCGTCCACTCGCCGTCGAGCTCGTAAAGCAGGAAGAAATCGTCGAACTCGCGCGTCGGCGTGGTGAAGCGGAAATGGGCGAATGCCATGGCGTCGTCGATCACGGTGATCTCCACGATCTCGCCCGTGCGCTCGACCGGGATCGGGCTGGAGAAGCGCGCGGCGAACTCGCCCAGATTGACGACCTCGAGACTGGCGTTGCCGGCCTCGTCCACGCGGCGCACGTACATCGCGCCGTTCTCGGCCGCGAAGGCGCTGCGCACGCGTGCGGCGTCGCCCTCGTTGCCGCCGATGAAATAGTCCATCACCGTCTCGGTGATCGCCGCCTCGGCGGGTGAAGGCCCGCCCTCCTGCGCCGGCGCGGCAGGAGTACACAGGGCAAGGCCGGCCAGGCCGGCGGCGAGAGCGTAGACGCGCATGCAAATCCCCTTTTGTTGTCTGGCGACAGGGTCAATCTAGCGCGAGACCGGGCCGGAGGGAACGAGCCCCGCGGTCAGCCGCTCAGATCTCGCCGAGGGCGCCGAGATAAAGCTCGAGCAGGGCCTCCTGCTCCGCGCGCTCGTTGCGGTCCTGCTTGCGGATGGAGACGACCTTCCTGAGGACCTTGGTGTCGTAGCCGTTGGCCTTGGCCTCGGCATAGACCTCCTTGATGTCGTCGGCGATGCCCTTCTTTTCCTCCTCCAGGCGCTCGATGCGCGCGATGATGGATTTCAGCTGATCGCGCGCGACCGCGCCGATCGCGTCGGACTGGTCAACGGGCTCGTTCGACTGGGTGTCGGCGACCATGGGGTACTCCTTGTCGGCACGTGGGGGGCCAGGTTCAATCGCCTCCAGCATAAGCGGTCCCGGGCGGGGGAGAATATCCGGGCCTCAGCCATTTCCTGTGGAGGGCTGTGGAAAGATCAGCGCCGCGCCCGCGTGAGCACCTGGGAAACCGCCTGCGCCACGCGTTCGGGGTGATGGTGATGAAGATTGTGGCCGGCCCCCTCGATCAGCTCGAGCTCGGCATCGGGCAGGGTCTCGGACACCGGCACCGCGTGCCGTGCGGTGGAGACGACGGTGTCGGCCGGTCCGGCGAGGATCACCGCCGGCGCCTCGATCTCGCCGTAGCGGTCCTCCTGCGCGGCGAGGAAGTCGTTGACGTGCGCCATGTCGTGCGCGTTCGCCTTCCAGTTCGAGGCGCGCAGGATCAGCGGCAGGTGGGTGTCCTCGACATAGTTGTCCGGCACCGGCTCGGGGGCGAAGGCCTCTTCCACCCCGTCGTCCAGCCGGGCGCGTCCGATCGTGGGCACGACGATGCGCGTCACCAGCGTGCCGAGCACCGGCCAGTGCGTCGCGGTGTTGTAGAAGGCCGCCTCGCCGACCCAGGCGCGCACGGCCGGGGCGATCAGGACGAGGCCCGTCACGGCGTCGGGATGGTCCATGGCCAGGCGCAGGGAGATCGCCGCGCCCCAGGAATGGCCCACCACCACGGCCTGCCCGACGCCGAGCTCGGAAAGGAAGCGCCGGATGAGGAAGGCCTCCCTCTGCGGGTTCCACCAGACGCCGGGCCGCTCGCTCCATCCCAGGCCCGGCCGGTCGAGCCAGATCACGCGATAGTCCTGCAAATGTCCGGACAGGGCGGTGTAGGGCTCCTGGAGATTGGACGAGGCGCCGTGCAGAACAAGCACGCTCGCGCCGTCCTGCGGGCCCGTCATCTTGTAGTGAAGCTCCACCCCGTCGACCGTCACGAAGCGGCCTTCGGGCGGGTACTGCCCGGCGATCCCGCGTGCGCGCGCCTCGCCGAGGCCGAGCCCGGCGAACAGGGCGGCCAGCACCAGGATTTCGGGCAGGGCGAGAAGCAGCGTACGGCTCATGGGGCAGGGCTCCGGGCGCGGGATGCGTTAGAGGGCGCGCCCTGAAAGCTGGCGCTCGATGCGCGCTTTTCCAGCCCGGGCCTCGGGCATCAGCGGATAGAGGGCGAGCGCGGCGTCATAGGCCGCCCCGGCCGCCTGCCAGGCTTCGGCCTCCTCCAGCGCGCGGCCGAGGATGGCGTAGGCGTCGAAACGGCGCGGCTCGAGCGCGATGGCGCGCTCGACCGCTTCCAGCGCGAAGGGCCAGTCGTTCTGCGCCGCCGCGATCTCGGCGCTGGCGAGCCAGGCCTCGGAGAAGTCCGGCTCGAGCCGGCGCAGATGGGTGTACTGGCGCGCCGCGGTCGCCAGGTCGCCGGCCTCGCGCGCCTCGGCCCCGCGCGAGAGCAGGAGATCGGCCGTCGCCCCGCCCTGCTGGCGCCACATGGAGCGGATCTCGCCCGCGATGACTGCGGCCGCCTCCTCGGTCTCGGCGGCCTGCAGCTCGGCGAGGCGCCGGTCGAGGCGCTCGGCCGGGCGCTCGCGCACCCGCGGCTCCTCGATGAGATCGATGTCCGGCCCGACCGCCTGCGGTTCGGGAAGCGACGGAACGTCCTGCGCAGACAGCGCGAGAGAGGCGAGAAGCCAGATCATGGGCGGGAAGGTAAGGCCTTGCGGCAAACGCGCAAGAGGCTCACCCGCCTCCCGGCGGGGC
This sequence comes from Marinicauda algicola, assembly GCF_017161425.1. GTDB lineage: Bacteria > Pseudomonadota > Alphaproteobacteria > Caulobacterales > Maricaulaceae > Marinicauda > Marinicauda algicola. The sequence goes on from NZ_CP071057.1 coordinate 3,200,073, forward strand.
GAGCTTCACGCCGAGCCGCGCCAGATCGCGGCGCAGTTTCGCCTCGCCCTCGAACACCAGGCCGGGAAAGCCGGCGCGCTCGCCGGCGGCGATGTTCTCGGCGCGGTCGTCGATGAACAGGGTCTCTTCCGGCGCGGTGGCGATGCGCGCCTTCGTGATCTCGAAGATGGCCGGATCGGGCTTGATCACGCCTTCCTCGCCGGTGATCACCGCCGCGTCGAGGCGGTCGAGGAAGGGGTACATGGCCCTGAGCGGGGGCCATTTCTCCGCCGGCAGGTTGGAGAGCGCGTACTGTTTCAGGCCGAGCGCCCGGGTCTCCTCGAAGAGACGGTCCATGCGCTCGACCGGCCCGTCGAACATCTCGTCCCAGCGCTCCTGCCAGGCGAGGATGAGATCGGCCTTGCCGGGATGGGCCTCGATCAGGGCCTGCCGGTTCTGCGCCATCGGTACGCCGGCATCGTGGCGGGCGTGCCAGGCAAGCGTGCAGACGCCGCCGAGGAAGTCTTCCACGGCGGCGTCGCTGGGCAGGAGTTTTCTGTAGAGCCGGCGCGGGTCCCAGTCGACCAGGGTATTGCCCAGGTCCCAGAGGATCGCGCGGATCGGCACCGCGGCTCGTTAGCCGGCGCGGGCCTTGAAGCGCGGGTCGCGCTTGTTGATCACGTAGACGCGGCCACGGCGGCGCACCACCTGGCAGTCGCGGTGGCGGTTCTTCAGCGAGCGAAGCGAGCTGCGGACTTTCATCTGTTTACACCGTCGTGTTCGCAGGCCGGCGCCGGAGTGCTGGCGGGCCTCATGAATTTCGAGCCGCGGGAAGTACACGCGGGCCCGGGTGAAGTCAACCGTGCCCATGCGCTCTTAACCCGTGCCATGGAAGTGCCTTACAGTCGTTCTATCTGCGCTCTCCCGATCCGCCGACCCCATGAAAGGCCGCCATGCTCCGCATTGCCGTCACCGCCGCGCTGACCCTTCTCCTCGCCGCCGCCGCCCGCGCCCAGGACGTGCCGTTCGAGACCTGGCGCGCCGGGTTCGAGGTGCGCCTGGCCGAGCGCGGCGCCCCGCCGGAAGTGATCGCCTCGATGATGGAGGGGCTGGAGCCGGACATGCGCATCATCGAGCGCGACCGCACCCAGCCCGAACACGTGCGCCCGATCTGGGAGTATATCGAGGGCGCCGCCTCTCCGGCGCGCGTGGAGGCCGGGCGGGCGGCGCAGGCCGAGCACGGTGCGGTGCTCGCCGCGGTGGAGGAGCGCTTCGGTGTCGATGCCGACATTCTCACCGCCGTCTGGGGGCTGGAAAGCGCGTTCGGCGAGATCCAGGGCGATGAGGACGTGGTGCGCGCGCTCGCCACGCTCGCCTGGGAAGGCCGCAGGCGGAACTTCGCCGAGGCCCAGCTCTTCGCCGTCGCGGAGATGATCGAGCGCGGCCTTGCCCGGCGCGACGAGCTGAAAGGGTCCTGGGCCGGGGCCATGGGCCAGACCCAGTTCATCCCGACGACCTATCTGGAAACCGCGGTCGATTTCGACGGCGAGGGCCATCCCGACATCTGGCAGAGCGAGGCCGACGCGCTCGGCTCGGCGGCCAATCTGCTCCGGCGCGAGGGCTGGCGCACCGGAGAGCCGGTCGTGGTCGAGGTGGCCCTGCCCGAGGGCTTCGATTTTGCCGCCTGGAACGAGCGGGAGCGAAAGCCGGTGGCCGAATGGGGCCTTGCCGGCCTCACCCGCGCCGATGGCGGGGAGTGGAGCGCGGATGCGCTCTATCTCGACACGCGGCTCGTGATTCCCGCCGGGGCGGAGGGGCCGGCCTTCCTGGCCTTTGCCAATTTCGATGCCCTGATGGGCTACAACGCGGCGACCGCCTATGCGCTCGGCGTGTCCTATCTCGCCAAGGCGCTCGATGGCGGGCCGTCGATCCGCCAGTCCTGGCCGGTGGACAATCCGCCCATCAGCCACAGCGAGACGCGGGCCCTGCAGGAGGCGCTCACCGCGCTCGGCTACGACACGCGCGGCGTGGACGGCATGGCCGGGCCCAATACGCGCGCCGCGATCCGCGCCTTCCAGGAGGATCATGGCATGGCCCCGGACGGCTATGCCGGACGCCAGGTCTACCAGGCGGTGATGGCGCGCGCGGCGGGGTAGCTCACACCGGGCTCGGCCGGTCGGGGTCGTCGGCCTCGATCGGGGCCATGGCGGCGCGCACGCGCGGATGGAACAGGGCGATCGCGCCGGCGAGGAGCCCGAGCGCGATATTGATCTGGAAGGGCGTCGCCGGTCCGAAGACCTGGTAGAGCCAGAGCCCGGTGATCGGCGCGATGAGGAAGCCCACCCCGGCCGTTGCGGTGGTCAGGCCCGCCGCCCGGCCCTGCTCGGCCGGGCCGACGGCAAGGCTCGCCCCGCCGGTGAAGCCCGAGCGCGACAGGCCGAAGCCGAAACTCGTCATGACGAAGCCGAACACGATCGCGCCGTAGGAGGCGGAGAAGACCAGCTCCAGATTGCCGAGCGCGCACAGCACGCTGCCCGCGACCATCAGCGTTCTCGGACTCACGCGGAAATAGGGGATGACCACCAGCTGGGCGATGATGATCGCGGTGGCCCCCGCGGTCAGCGCGACGCCGGCGAGCTGCAGCCCGTTCTGCGGATCCTCGCCGAGCCGGTCCATGACGTAGAACGCCAGCGCCTGGAGACTGCCCGCCTGGGCGAGCCAGGCGGCGCAGCCGAACGCCATGAAGGCGGTCAGGCGCGGATCGCCCGCGAACCTGAACTGGACGAGCGGGTTGATCGCGCGGCGCTGCTCCTTCGGCGGGGTGCGCTCCGGCAGGGTCAGGCGCACCGCGACCGCCGCGCCGGCGACCACGCCGGCCACGGCCAGCATGAAGGGCACGATGCCGATCCGGTCGGCGAAGGCGGCGGCGAGCGCGGGACCGATCGCCCCGCCGATGCCGAACGCGCTGGTGAGCCCCGCGAGCGCCGCGGTGCGCTCCATCGGCCTCGTGCGGTCGGCGACATAGGCCTGGGCGGACGGGTTCGTCGCCGAGCCGAACGCCCCGAACAGGGTGCGCGCGAGCGCCATGGCGATGATCGCCGCGACCGGGGGCAGCAACCCGACCTGGCCGGCATGGGCCCCGGCGGCGAAGACCAGGGTGGAGACCGAGAAGGCGGAAAGCCCGAACACGATCATCGGCCTTCGCCCGTGCCGGTCGGACAGCGCGCCCCAGACCGGGCTCATGGTCAGGAACATCAGCGCGGACAGGGTATAGATCGCCCCCACCCACACCTCGGCCACGCCGAGCCCGCGCGCCAGCGGGGGCAGGATGGCGAACAGCATGGAATTGCCGATGCCGGTGGCCACCAGGCACACGAACAGCAGGCGGAAGGCGCGCCGGCGCACCTGCGGACTGGAGGGATTGGACGGATCGTAGGGACCGGGCGGAGACATATTGGTCGCAGACTTAAGCCGCGCCGCGCGGTGCGTCCACGCCGCGGCGCGCGCTAGGGAGCCGTCGCGCAGCCGGCGAAGCCGAGCGGGCCGTCGAGATCGAACACCAGCGCCCAGCCCCGCGCGAATGCGGCGTAGAGCCCATCGGCGATCTCGGTCATGCCGGAGGGTGCGGCGGGGAGGGCGAAGAGTTCACCATGGTCATATCCTCGCGTCTCTGCCGCGGACACGAATGAAATAGCTCCATGATTGCCGCCGAGGTGAGCGAGGCCGGAGGCAATGAGGAACCCGTCTTCGGCTTTCTCTATCTCCACGACATTAATGGCCTCGGCGAGTACCGCCGGAGGCCGGCCCAAGGACTGCGCCACGAGTGAACCATACCACTCGCCGTAATCGGTGCCGGTTAGCACGAGATAGTCGTCTTCGAGGAACTGGAACGAGCGACTCTCGCCGGGGGCCAGCGATCGCTGCGCGTCAAACGCAACGCCCTGCCACTGCCAGCGCGTGCTTGGACAGACGGGCAATTCCGGGTCGACCCCGTCGCGAGCATTCCAGGAATCGAAGCCGCCGGAGAATGGTCCCCCCGCCAAGGCCTCCACAGGGCAATGGCGCCACTTACGTTGAACGCAGCGGTCATAGCCCGGTGCGAGCCGATCGAGGTCGGCGCCGTCGAACGTGCCTTTCCGGATGAAATAGGCGGAGAGTTCGGCCTGGCGCCGGATCGCGGGCAGCCAGTGGCCCTCGGCGATCTGATCGACGGCCTCCAGCGCCGACGTGAGGCGAAGCCTCTCCAGCCCGCGCAGCGCATGATAGCGCTCGCGCCAGTCGTTAGAGTGAAGCATGTCCAGAAGCGCCGGCACGGCAAATTCGTCTGCAATCTCCACGAGGTAGTCAAAGAAGACGCTGTCGTACTCGACAGCCGCCACGAGCGCGCGCGTCGGTTCGGCCGTGTCGTAGCCGGCCTCGAAGGCTGGCTGCGCCAGGGCGAAGCAGTTCCGCGGCGCCTGCTCCGGTGCAGCCGCGCAGGCCTCAATCCGCTTGGGCACGGCGGCCAGCTGGCCCGCGAAAGCGAGTGCCGTGTAGTAATCAACGCGCGCCGCCTCGGGGATGGAGGGTTCGAGGGACCACAGGCGCAGGGCCGATTCCTCGCCGAGGCCGTCGACGGCTGCGAGCATGACCAGCGCGGCGCGGCGCTCGTTGACCGGGCGGCTGCGATCGCCAGCACGATCGAGAAGATCCGCGATTGCCCCGTTTTCCAGCCCGCGAAGCTGTAGATAGGGGGCAATTATCGAGTCGGGGTTCTCCGAGAGCCGGTCCAGCGCATGGGGATAGGCGCGCGTGCCGAGAACCTGAACGGCCTCGAGAAAGTCACTGTCCGGCAAGCTTTCGCCATCAAGGTGCGAGGTTCCGATCCCCGGGGTTTGATAAAAGGTCCTGGATCGATCCTCCCTGGCCTCATTGAGCAGGAAATCGGCCGCCTCTTCAGTTCCCAGCCGCGCGATCTCCACCGTGAACGCGCCCTCGCGCAGTTCGGCCGTGCGATCGAGAAGCGCGATCAGCGTTTCCAGATCGCCGGTCGTCCAGTGCCAGGCCTCGCCGGGCGCCGGGGCTTCGACTTCCTTGTCGGTGTCGAGGAGCCGCAGCGCCAGCGTGCTTTCTGCTTCGCCCCCCTCCATTGCGACCGCGACCAGGGTGTCCCGAGCCGAGGCTCCGAGCGCGAGGAGGACGGGCCGAATGTCGCCTGCGTCGACCGTCTCGTCGGCGAGCGCGAGCGCCAAGCAGCTCTCGACACTTCCGCAATCGGGCGGCCCGGCCTGTGCCAGTGCAGCTCCCGCCAGCAGCATCGTCAGCAGCATGCGTGCATCCCTTCCCCTGTCAGGGGAGCAGACTATGTCGCCCGCGCGATGTGGTAAACGCCCGCCTAATCCCGCGCTCACCGGGTTTTAAGCATCGTCCTGTAGGGTCTGTCCCGAAATCGGACGAAAGCCGCACATCAGAGCCGGTCCACCGGCCAGCGGGTTTCAGGAAAGGTCCGATGTGGTGAACGGGATGGTGGGACAATGTTTCAGATACTCGGCGTGCTCGTCGTGTTCGGGATGGTGTTTGGCGGCTTCATGCTGGCCGGCGGCCATTTCGACATCATCGTCAAGGCGCTTCCCTTCGAGCTGATGATGATCGGGGGCGCCGCGGTCGGCGCCTTCCTGATCGGCAATTCCGGCAAGACGATCTCCAAGACGCTGAAGGACTTCTCCAAGCTGATCAGCGGGCCGAAATGGAAGGCCAGCGACTATCGCGACCTGCTCGCGCTGCTGTTCCAGCTGACCAAGACGATGAAGACCAAGGGCGTCATCGCGCTGGAAAGCCATATCGAGAAGCCCCACGAGAGCACGATCTTCTCCAAGTATCCGAAGATCCTGAAGGATCATTTCGCGGTCGATTTCATCTGCGACACGCTGCGCATGATGACGATGAACCTGGAGGATCCCCACCAGGTCGAGGACGCGATGGAGAAGCAGCTGGAAAAGCACCACCACGAGGAGATGGGGCCGGCCAACGCGCTGCAGAACATGGCCGACGCGCTGCCCGCGCTCGGGATCGTGGCCGCCGTGCTCGGCATCATCAAGACGATGGGCGCGATCGACTCCCCGCCCGTCGTGCTGGGCGCGAAGATCGGCTCGGCGCTGGTGGGCACCTTTCTCGGCGTGTTCCTCGCCTATGGCCTGGTCGGCCCGATGTCGGTGCGCCTGAAGAATGTCTACGAGGAAGAGGCGATCTTCTACCGCATCATCCAGAACGTGCTCGTCGCCCACCTGCACGGCAATGCGGCGCAGATCTCCGTCGAGATCGGGCGCGGCCACGTGCCGAGCGAGTTCCAGCCGAGCTTCATCGAGCTGGAAGAGGCGCTCAGCGCGGCGCCGGCCGAATAGGACGCGCGAAAGCGCGACACGGATACTGACCCCGGCGCAACGGTCCCCCGCGCCGGGGTTTTCTTTTCAAGGCGCCCTGCGCGCTTGATTTTCGCGCGCGCGCGGCCCAATCGGGCGGACATGAGCGAGGACACCCTCATCCGCCCCCACGCCGCGCTCGAATGGAGCGAGGCCGGCCCGCGCGCGTCGGGCGCGGACGATGTCTATTTCTCGAGCGAGAACGGGCTGGAGGAGACGCGGGCGGTGTTCCTGGCCGGCTGCGGCCTGCCGCAGGGGTTCGAGGGCCGCGAGCGCTTCACCATCGCGGAACTCGGCTTCGGCACGGGGCTGAACTTCCTCGCCGCGTGGGATCTGTTCCGGCGCACGGCTCCGGCCGGCGCGCGGCTGCATTTCGTCTCGCTCGAGGGCTTCCCGCTGCGGCGCGGGGATGCGCGCCGCGCGCTTGGCGCCTTCCCCGAGCTTGCCCCGCTCGCCGAAGCCCTGATCGAGGCATGGCCGGCGCCGAGAAAGGGGGCGCACCGGCGCGCGTTCGAGAACGGCCGCGTGATGCTCACCCTGTTCCAGGACGAGGCCCTGCCGGCGCTTCGGAACATGGAGATGACCGCCGACGCCTGGTTCCTCGACGGCTTCGCGCCGGCGAAGAATCCGGACATGTGGTCGCAGGCGGTCGTGGCCGAGATCGCGCGCATGAGCCGGCCGGGCACCCGGCTCGCCACCTTCACCGTGGCCGGAGCGGTACGCCGGGCGCTGGCCGCGCACCGCTTCGCGGTCGACAAGCGCCCCGGCTACGGACGCAAGCGCGAGCGCCTGGAGGCGGTGTTCGCCGGCGAGCCGCGCCCGGGCGTGCCGAGCCCGTTCGCGCGCCTGGCGGCGGGCTCCGGGCCGGTCGCCATCGTCGGCGGCGGGATCGGCGCGGCGAGCCTGGTCCATGCCCTGCGCCTGCGCGGTCGGCAGGCGCGCGTGTTCGCCGAGGGCGGCGCGGCGGCGGGCGCCTCCGGGGCGCCGTGCGGGCTGTTCACGCCGCGCCTGGAAGCGGCCGACCGGCCGCACGTGCGCGCGACGCTCGCCGCCTTCGACCATGCCCGCGAGATCTACGCCGGCAGCGGGGCGTTTGCCGGGGAGGGGGCCCTGCGGCTGGCCAAGGACGATCCGGCGCGCCTGGAGCGCCTGGCGCCCATGCTCGGGGAGGATTTCGAGTTCCTCGCGGCCGGGGCGGCGCGCGCGCGCACCGGGCTCGCCGAGGCGGGGGCCGGGCTGTGGATGGCGCGGGCCGGCCGCTTCGACCCGGCCGGGCTCGTGAACGCGCTCTTCGGCTCCACCGCGATCGTCGACGCGCGCGTCGGCGGGCTGGAGCGAACCGTGTCCGGCTGGCGTCTCGCCGGCGTCGACGGCGAGACGCTGGCCGAGGTCGAGACGGTGCTTCTCGCCTGCGGGGCGGGCCTTTCGGCGTTTTCCGGCCTGACCGGGCTCGGCGTCGAGCGCACTGCGGGCCGCGTCGGCCTGTTCGCCCCGCCGGACGGTCTGCCGGCCGCGCCGGTGGCCTGGGGCGGCTATCTCGGCGCGGCGCCGGACGGGCGCCTGCTCGTCGGCGCGACGCATGCCAAGGGCGCCGATCCCGGTTCGCCGCGCGAGGGCGAGGCGGCGCTCAGGGCCGCCCTCGCCGAGGCCTTTCCCGGCCTCGCCGCCCGGCTTGGACCGCAGGAGGACAGCTGGGCCGGCGTGCGCGCCGCCTTTCCCGACCGCCTGCCGGCCGCCGGCGGGGTGCCGGACGAGCGGTTCGACGAGATCTGGCGCGAGCACGCGCGCGGCGGGCCGGTGCCCGCCGACGTTGAGGCCGCGCTGAGACCCGGGCTCGGCGTGCTCGGCGGGTTCGGCGCGCGCGGCTTCGCCCACGCCCCGCTGCTCGCCGAGGCGCTGGTCAGCGATCTGTGCGGCGAGCCCTCACCACTGGAGCGAGCCGGCCGGCAGGCGCTGCACCCGGCCCGGTTCGCCCTGCGCGCCCTCCGGCGGGGCTGAGAACAGGCGCGCCCGGATCGAGAAGGGCGGGCAGCCCCGGCGCCAGCACGACGTGTCCGGGGACAGCGCGATCAGCTTGCCGGGACCGCCGACCTCCAGCGTCACGGCCCCGGTCTGCAGCTCGACGCGGGCGCCCGAGCGCGGCGGCTCGACGACGAGGGCGGCCGTCCCGATCAAAACGATGCTCGTCAGGGCGAGGACGGCGACGAGACGCAGCAGCATGGCGAAGCCCCTTGATTTGCGGTGTTCGGAGCCTGAGATGCCGCAGCCGGCCCATCCGGATGCATCACCGGTGACAATTCTGCCGTCCGGCACGGGGTTTGCGCGGACCGCGGCAAGTCCCGTCAACCTGACGCAAATCGGAACGCAATGACCGCTCCTCTCACTCCCAGCGAGATCGAAGCCGCCCTCGCGCGGGATGGAGACCGGCGCGTCGCCACGCGCCATGTCTGGTTCCTGAACTCCGCCTTCGACCGGATCGGCTTCGAGACCGCGCTGCGCCGGGTGGCCGAGCGCCCTGCGGCCAAGCCCTTCGCCTTCGTCGTCACGCCCAATGTCGACCATCTCGTGCGCCTGCGCCGCGACAAGCTCCTCGCCCCGCTCTACGCGCAGGCCTGGCTCACCGTCTGCGACAGCCGCGTTCTGGAACTCATCGCCGCATTCTCCGGCGAGGCGCTCGACGTCACGCCGGGATCCGATCTCACCGAGGCGCTGTTCGAACGCGTCATCCATCCCGACGAACCCGTCACGGTGATCGGCGGGAACGCGCAGGTCGTCGAGGCGGTGACGCGGCGCTATGGTCTGAACCGCGTGAACTGGCATCAGCCGCCCATGGGCCTCAGGCACAAGCCGGAGGCGATCGCGGACTGCGCCCGCTTCGTGGCCGAGCATCCCGCCCGCTTCGTCTTCCTGTGCGTCGGCTCGCCGCAGCAGGAGATGATCGCCGAGGCGTGCCTGGAACGCGGCGACTGCACCGGGGTGGGCCTGTGCGTCGGCGCCTCGCTGGATTTCCTCTCCGGCAAGGCGCGCCGAGCTCCCGTGTGGATGCGCCGCGCGCGCCTGGAATGGCTGCACCGGCTGATGGAGCAGCCCGCGAGGCTGTGGCGGCGCTATCTCGTCGACGGGCCGAAAATCCTGTTCATCTGGTGGGAGTGGAGGAAGGCCCGCGCCAAGCTGCGCCGCTTCGAGCGCCAGCTGAAGAGGGGCTTCTTCTAGCGCCCGTCCGCGGGCGGACTCCCCGGCGAATCCCCGTCGCACAGAGGCGCCATGTCCAGGCCGGCGCCCGTTCCCGGCGCGATCCGCCAGCGCCTCGCGCCCCCCCCCGGGGCCGGTGTGTCAGGGCCGGTAGATGTAGAAATGGCGCTCGACCGCCTCGCGCTGGCGCTGGTAGGCGCTCGCGCTCGCATGCACGCCCTCGCGCAGGATCACGTAGTGGCGGCAGCGCGGCTGCGAGGCTTCCGAGGCGGCGAAGACCGGACGGGTCATCTCGGTGAAGCTCTCCACGCTCAGCGCGGTGCCGAGCGGGACACCGTGGACGGGCAGCGCCTCGCGCCTTGCCCGTTCGCCAGCCCCCGGCGCAAACTCGAGCCGGATGCCGCGATCGTCGAGATAGGCCTCGAACAGATAGGCCGGCCGCCCGTCCGCGCCGCTCCAGCAGGCCGGCAGGCCCGCGCCGCGGGCCGGGGCCAGGCGCTCGCCCGCCCGCGAGAGCTGGCGGTTGAGCTCGTCCACGCGGCGCTGGGAAGCGGCGAGGGCATGCTCCAGCTCGGCGATCTCGCGCGGCGAGCCGCCGCTCGTGCGCATGCGCGCGATCTCGTTCTCGTAGGCCTCCACGAACACCACCTCGGTGGCGTACTGCTCGCGCAGGACCGCGACGTCCTCGCGCAGCTGCTGCAGGGCGATCTCAAGCTCGCGCCGGTCCTGCGGGGTGGCGAAGCCGAACAGGCGCGCCAGCGGCTCGTTGAAGATCCCGATCAGCACCGCCAGCCCGAGCGCGCCGGCCGCCGCGCCGGCGATCAGGGCGGGCCTGACCCAGTCGCCATCGGCCGGCGCGGGCGGGCAGGGGGGAAAGCGGGTCTCGCTCCAGAAGCTCGCCGCGGCCGCGTCTGCCCCCGGGGCGGTGGCGTCGTGCGCGTACCAGTCGGTGAACTCGGCCTGGCCGCTCGCCGGATTGGGACGCTGCATGCGCCAGATCGCGAAATAATGGTGCAGGGGAGTGGCATGGAAGGCGCGGTGGAAGGCGGGCGCCATCTGGTCGTTGATCTGCGGCGGGACCGAGTGGTCCTTGAAGAAGATGTAGCAGTCCACGCACAGCGCGGCGTCCTTCAGCCCGCTATAGCGCGCGTGCACCTGTTTCGCGATCCGGCTCTTCTCATGCGCCTGGACGGGAAGGGGCTTCTTCTCCTTTTCCGCCTTCTTCAGGGCGCGCTGGTAGGTGCAGGCCTTCAGGTCGTCGATCGTCAGGGTCCAGGACAGCGCGAGCGTGCCGTCGTGCGCGGTGGAATTGAGATCGCCCTTCGCGTCCGGATGGGCGCGAATCGTCTGGTCCAGCTTCTCGAAGATCTGCCTGTCCGCCATGACCCCTCGCCGCGCCGCCACCCGCTCTTGCGGTGTGGGGCGCGCCATCCCGCTACCCTCGTTAACCTTCCTAGCCGATGGGGCGGCGCGCTGTCATCTGTGCCGGGTACGCAACACGCGCGCGAAATTCGCCTGTCCGGTTCCCGGAAACGAGGCAATGCCCGCCCGGCGGCCGGACGGACGGGATCGGGGAATGGAGGAGGATGGTGGGCGCGACAAGATTCGAACTTGTGACCCCTACGATGTCAACGTAGTGCTCTGACCAACTGAGCTACGCGCCCGACCGGAGGGACCGCTGATATATCGGCGGGGCTGCGGGCTGGCAAGCCGTCAGATGCGGCTCGCGTGGCGGCAATTGCGGTCCGTCCCGCCCCCCCCCGGTGACATCCCGCCCCGCGCCGCAAAGGTGATCGGTCGAGGACTTTTTGCAACACTTCGGCAAAAGGGTGGTCATCCGATACGTAATCATGTTGTTACAAATCGGCGCGTCCGCCATGGTGGCGTCCGGCATGAATCGCCAAGTCCTTGCGACTGCCAGCACCGCCGGGAAGCGGGCACGCAGTGGCGGGATTCCAACTTGAAAAGGGGAACGATCGTGAGCAATTGGGAAAAGAATCGTCTGCTTCTGTCGACGATCCTGACCGGCGTCATGTTCGGCAGCGTGGTGACCGCGCCGTCGCTCGCCCAGGACGCCAGCCAGGAGGCGGAAGAAGAAGAGGAAGAGGAAGCGGAGGAAGTCGATCCGGACGACACGATCGTCGTGACCGGTTCGCGTATCCGCCGCGACAGCTTCACCTCGACCGCGCCGCTGCAGGTCATCGACTCCGAAGAGATCCGCGATGCCGGTCTCATCGACACCGCGCAGATCCTCCAGCAGACCACGGTGGCCCAGGGCGTCCAGCTCGACACCACCATCACTTCGACCTTCGTCACCGACGGCGGCCCTGGCGCGAACAACATCTCGCTGCGCGGCCTGAACCCGGACCAGACGCTGGTCCTGATCAACGGCCGCCGCTTCGCGCCGGCCGGCGTGGAAGGCGCCCCGGCGCTGCCCGACGTCAACCTGATCCCGTCCTCGTTGATTCAGCGCATCGACATCCTGCTGGACGGCGCCTCCTCGGTTTACGGCTCGGACGCCGTGGCCGGCGTGGTCAACGTCATCCTGCGCGACGAGTTCGACGGGCTGCAGGTCGACGGCTTCGTCTCGGTTCCCGAGGAATCCGGCGGCGGATCGCAGCGCTGGAACGTCATGATGGGCGATTCCAACGAGCGTTCGAACTTCGTGTTCGCGGTGGAGTATTTCAACCAGGACGAACTCGAGGTCCAGGATCGCGACTACAACTTCGATCCGAATGACGGGTTCTATTGCAGCCGTGACCTCGAATACGATGCCGACGGCAACCTGCTCTCCGAGTGCGAAGGCGCGATCATCAACCGGATCCGCATCTTCTCGGCCTTCCAGGACGGCAATCTCGACTTCAGCCTGTTCGATCCCGCCCTGTTCAGCGTCGACGTCTATCGCAACGGCGCTGAAGACCGTCCGCTCCTGGTCGGCACCGGCTTCGGCCGCGGCAGCTCGTTCGACGAACGGGCCCGCTCCTCGTATCTCGAGGGCGGGGACGACATGATCCCGCAGTCGCAGCGCTACTCGATGTTCTTCACCGGCGAGCGCGATCTCGATCCGGTCTTCGGCATCGAGGGGATCACCGCCTTCGCGGAGGCCTCGCACTCCAACAGCCAGACCTATGTGAAGAACAGCTATCACGGCCAGATCTTCGCGACCGTTCCGGCGTCGAACCCGTTCAACCCGTTCGGCGTCGACGTGGTGCCGATCTTCGCCTCGCCGGTCGAGCGTCTGAACATCGACGTGGAAGTCCAGCAGACCCGCCTGATCGGCGGCCTGCGCGGCGATCTCGCCTTCGCCAACGCGCCGGAATGGACCTACGAGCTGTTCACCGGCTACACCCGCTCGATGGGCTATTCGTCCCGTCCGGCGATCGACGAGGCGCGCCTGCGTCACACGATCTACACCTCGCGTGACGACGGCACCGGCAACATCATCTGCGGCACGGATCAGGATGCCGAGCTGTTCGGCTTCCTCGGCCCGGACGAGTGCGTCCCGGTCAACCTGTTCCATCCGGGCCTCTATCCCTACGACGCCCAGACGAATGTCGGCTTCGGCTCGGTGGAGGAGCGCGAGTATCTCGAGATCGAGCGCACCGTCACCACCAAGGTCGACCAGAAGATCGCGGGCGGCTTCGTGACCGGTCCGGTGTTCCAGCTCCCGGCCGGGGATCTCTCCGCCGTGGTCGGTGTGGAATGGCGTGAAGACAGCCTGGACTCCGGCGTGGACACCGTGGCGGCCCAGGGCCGTGCGGCCGGCTTCTTCGCCGACCGTCTCTCGCGCGGCTCGGTGAGCCTGTGGGAAGTCTATGGCGAGGTGTCGATCCCGGTCGTCTCCGGTCAGCCGCTCGCCGAAGAGATCACGATCGATCTCGCCGGGCGCCTGACCGACCACGAGTTCTACGGGCAGAACGACACCTACTCGGCCCGGGCCTCCTGGTCGCCGACCGACTACCTGACCTTCCGCGGCACCTACGGCACGTCGTTCCGCGCGCCGAACACGCGGGAGCTTTTCCTGGGCGGTCAGACCGGCTTCACCTCCGGCGCTGCCGATCCCTGCGTGGTTCCGCTTGCCGCCAACGTGGGCGGGACCTACGACCCGAGCCAGGACAACCGCGACCCGCAGGTGCTCGCCAACTGCGTGGCCGAGGGTGTCGATCCGACCTCCCTGGGCCTCGGCGGGGTTCCCTCGATCGAGTCGTTCCAGGCCGGTAACCCGAACCTCGAGCCGGAAACCTCCACGGCGTTCAGCTACGGCCTGGTGTTCGAGCAGCCCTTCTTCGACGCGTTCGACGCCACGTTCGGCCTGACCTACTTCGACATCGAGGTGGAGGACTCCATCGCGATCCCGGGTACGGCCTTCTCGCTGGCGCAGTGCTACAGCTCGCCGAACTTCCCGAACGACCCGTTCTGCGCCCGCCGTCAGCGCGATCCGCAGACCGGCTTCCTGGCGTTCGTCGACAACACGCCGTTCAACGTCGCCACCCAGTCGGCAACGGGTCTCGACCTCAACGGCCGGTTCTCCTACGACGTGCCGGAGAGCTTCTTCGGCGGGTTCAACATCGACGTGAACGCGGTGTGGACCTGGTCGGACGAGGTGCTGAGCCAGACCACGCCTCAGTCCAACGTCAACAACTTCGTGGGCGACTGGGGCAACCCGGAATGGCGCGGCACGGTCAACACCCGCTTCACCAAGGGTGACTGGTCGGTGCTGTGGCGGGCCCGTTACCTGGGCGAGCAGGCGGAGATCTTCAACGATCTCACGCCGGGCTCGAACCAGCCTTACGGACAGCGCTTCTACGCGCCGTGCGAACTGGCCGGGTGCGTGTCGAACAACGATCCGTCCACGCCCTGGCTGGACTACTCCTCGGTCATCACCTCGGCCGATGCGGTCTGGTACCAGGATCTCTCGATGACCTATTCGCATGACACCTGGATCATCCGGGCCGGCGTGAACAACCTGTTCGACGAGGAACCGGCCCTCGTCGACCAGAACTCCGGCAGCACCGGGGATCCGGGCTTTGCAGCCCAGGGCAACTCCAACGCGGTGCTGGGTTCGGGCTACGACCTGCTCGGCCGCCGCTTCTTCCTGAACGTGACCAAGCAGTTCTAACCGGTCACCTCAGGGAAGGCCTTCGGGGCCCGCGCCACCGGCGCGGGCCCTTTTCCTGTGCGGCGCCTCCCAGCCAGGGGGCGCCGCACCGCATTTTCTTCCGCGATCCAGCCGATACCCGGCACGGGCATCCCCCCCCTGCCGCAGCGTAGGGTAATCAATCGAATACTTAAAAGGTGGTCAAACGAATACTAATAATGCACTCAGAGTGATCAAAGGGTGATCAATCGAATACTCATTGTTTATGACTTTTCTGCAACAGGACTGGCGTAATCACACAGTGAAATCGCCGTTTCGCGCATCGTTGTCTTGCAGCCGCGCTGGCGCGCTCGCCATAGTGCCGGCCAAGTGCGGAGGATACCGCGCTTCAACGGCCTCGCGCGTGCGGGGCAGCGATCCGAAAAAAGGGGAACGATCGTGAGCAATTGGGAAAAGAATCGTCTGCTTCTGTCGACGATCCTGACCGGCGTCATGTTCGGCAGCGTGGTGACCGCGCCGTCGCTCGCCCAGGACGCCAGCCAGGAGGCGGAAGAAGAAGAGGAAGAGGAAGCGGAGGAAGTCGATCCGGACGACACGATCGTCGTGACCGGTTCGCGTATCCGCCGCGACAGCTTCACCTCGACCGCGCCGCTGCAGGTCATCGACTCCGAAGAGATCCGCGATGCCGGTCTCATCGACACCGCGCAGATCCTCCAGCAGACCACGGTGGCCCAGGGCGTCCAGCTCGACACCACCATCACCTCGAGCTTCGTCACCGACGGCGGCCCTGGCGCGAACAACATCTCGCTGCGCGGCCTGAACCCGGACCAGACGCTGGTCCTGATCAACGGCCGCCGCTTCGCGCCGGCCGGCGTGGAAGGCGCCCCGGCGCTGCCCGACGTCAACCTGATCCCGTCCTCGATCATCCAGCGTATCGACATCCTGCTGGACGGCGCCTCCTCGGTTTACGGCTCGGACGCCGTGGCCGGCGTGGTCAACGTCATCCTGCGCGACGAGTTCGACGGGCTGCAGGTCGACGGCTTCGTCTCGGTTCCCGAGGAATCCGGCGGCGGATCGCAGCGCTGGAACGTCATGATGGGCGATTCCAACGAGCGTTCGAACTTCGTGTTCGCGGTGGAGTACTTCCACCAGGACGAGCTGAATGTGAACGACCGCGACTACAACTTCGACCCGAATGACGGGTTCTATTGTAACCGCGACCTGGAACTGGATGCCGACGGCAACCTGCTCTCCGAGTGCGAAGGCGCGATCATCAACCGGATCCGCATCTTCTCGGCCTTCCAGGACGGCAATCTCGACTTCAGCCTGTACGATCCCGTCCTCTTCGGCCGCGACGTCTACTACAATGGCGGCGAAGACCGTCCGCTCCTGGTCGGCACCGGCTTCGGCCTCGGCAGCACGTTCGACGAACGGGCCCGCTCCTCGTATCTCGAGGGCGAAGACGACATGATCCCGGAAAGCCAGCGCTACTCGATGTTCTTCACCGGCGAGCGCGATCTCGATCCGGTCTTCGGCATCGACGGCATCACCGCCTTCGCGGAGGCCTCGCACTCCAACAGCCAGACCTATGTGAAGAACGGCTATCATGGACAGATCTTCGCATCGGTGCCCGCGTCCAACCCGTTCAACCCGTTCGGCGTCGACGTGGTGCCGATCTTCGCCTCGCCGGTCGAGCGTCTGAACACCGACGTGGAAGTCCAGCAGACCCGCCTGATCGGCGGCCTGCGCGGCGATCTCGCCTTCGCCAACGCGCCGGAATGGACCTACGAGCTGTTCACCGGCTACACCCGCTCGATGGGCTATTCGTCCCGTCCGGCGATCGACGAGGCGCGCCTGCGTCACACGATCTACACCTCGCGTGACGACGGCACCGGCAACATCATCTGCGGCACGGATCAGGATGCCGAGCTGTTCGGCTTCCTCGGCCCGGACGAGTGCGTCCCGGTCAACCTGTTCCATCCGGGTCTCTATCCCTACGACGCCCAGACCAGCACCGGTTTCGGCTCGGTGGAGGAGCGCGAGTATCTCGAGATCGAGCGCACCATCACCACCAAGGTCGACCAGAAGATCGCGGGCGGCTTCGTGACCGGTCCGGTGTTCCAGCTCCCGGCCGGGGATCTCTCCGCCGTGGTCGGTGTGGAATGGCGTGAAGACAGCCTGGACTCCGGCGTGGACACCGTGGCGGCCCAGGGCCGTGCGGCCGGCTTCTTCGCCGACCGTCTCTCGCGCGGCTCGGTGAGCCTGTGGGAAGTCTATGGCGAGGTGTCGATCCCGGTCGTCTCCGGTCAGCCGCTTGCCGAAGAGATCACGATCGATCTCGCCGGGCGCCTGACCGACCACGAGTTCTACGGGCAGAACGACACCTACTCGGCCCGGGCCTCCTGGTCGCCGACCGACTACCTGACCTTCCGCGGCACCTACGGCACGTCGTTCCGCGCGCCGAACACGCGGGAGCTTTTCCTGGGCGGTCAGACCGGCTTCACCTCCGGCTTCGCCGATCCCTGCGTGGTTCCGACCGCCGCCAACGTGGGCGGGACCTACGACCCGAGCCAGGACAACCGCGACCCGCAGGTGCTCGCCAACTGCGTGGCCGAGGGTGTCGATCCGACCTCCCTGGGCCTCGGCGGGGTTCCCTCGATCGAGTCGTTCCGGGCCGGTAACCCGAACCTCGAGCCGGAAACCTCCACGGCGTTCAGCTACGGCCTGGTGTTCGAGCAGCCCTTCTTCGACGCGTTCGACGCCACGTTCGGCCTGACCTACTTCGACATCGAGGTGGAGGACTCCATCGCGATCCCGGGTACGGCCTTCTCGCTGGCGCAGTGCTACAACTCGCCGAACTTCCCGAACGACCCGTTCTGCGCCCGCCGTCAGCGCGATCCGCAGACCGGCTTCCTGGCGTTCGTCGACAACACGCCGTTCAACGTGGCGGCCCAGCAGGCCTCGGGTCTCGACCTCAACGGCCGGTTCTCCTACGACGTGCCGGAGAGCTTCTTCGGCGGGTTCAACATCGACGTGAACGCGGTGTGGACCTGGTCGGACGAGGTGCTGAGCCAGACCACGCCTCAGTCCAACGTCAACAACTTCGTGGGCGACTGGGGCAACCCGGAATGGCGCGGCACGGTCAACACCCGCTTCACCAAGGGTGACTGGTCGGTGCTGTGGCGGGCCCGTTACCTGGGCGAGCAGGCGTCGATCTTCAACGACATCACGCCGGGCTCGAACCAGCCTTACGGACAGCGCATCTACGCGGCGTGCGAACTGGCCGGGTGCGTGTCGAACAACGATCCGTCCACGCCCTGGCTGGACTACTCCTCGGCCATCACCTCGGCCGATGCGGTCTGGTACCAGGATCTCTCGATGACCTATTCGCGCGACACCTGGATCTTCCGGGCCGGCGTGAACAACCTCTTCGACGAGGACCCGGCTCTGACCGACCAGGACGCCTCGGGCGATGTCCAGAACACCTCCAACGCGGTGCTGGGTTCGGGCTACGACCTGCTCGGCCGCCGCTTCTTCCTGAACGTGACCAAGCAGTTCTAACCGGTCACTTCAGGGAAGGCCTTCGGGGCCCGCGCCACCGGCGCGGGCCCTTTTCTTTCTTTCCGGAATCCGCCGTCCCGAATGCGGCGCCGCACGAAAAAGCCCGCCCCTTTCGGGGGCGGGCTCTTCGCACTCGATCGGCAGGCGCAAGATCAGATGTCGATACGCTGCACGCGGATCGCGCGGCCCTCGCCGTTGATGCGCAGGAAATAGCCCCCGGCCGGTGCGCGGCGGATTTCGGCGAGCATCACGTCGTCCCCGCGCGGCACCCAGAAGCGCATCCCGTCCGTCACTTCCCAGACCTGGCCATTGGTCATGTGGAAGCGCTTGGTGTTGTAGCCATGCGTGCTGATCCGCTCGATCGTCATGCGCACCGCATCGATATCGCCATTGTCGGCGCGTTCGAGGATTTCGGTCTCCGGCGGCAGGGTCTGCGGCGCGGCGCCCGCGCTCGCCGCGGCCAGCTCGCGGCCCGAATCCCGCCCGAGCGACAGGCTGGGCAGGGAGAAGTCGGGAAACGAGGGACGCGGCAGGCCGAAGAGGCGCGATTCCTCGCTCGCGTCGCCGAAATTCCCGGCTTCGGACTGGGCTTCGGAGCCGGTCGGCGCCGCCTCGGCGGGCGCCGCGGCCTGCTGAGCGGCAACCCGGTCGAAGCAGGCGAGGCGCTCGGCATCGTTCTCGATCCCGAGGCAGCGCAGAAGCGCGCTCTGCTCGGGGGACTGGGCAAAGACCGGGCCCGCCGCGAGCGCCGCGAGAGCCCCGGAAATGAGAAGTCGTTTCAAGTCGCGTCTCCCTCGGTTCTGCCGGGTGCAGGCGAGACCCGCCGGCATCCGGAAATTCAACGCGGATACTGTGACGTGTCGCAGCCGGTTTGGCCATGGCTTTCGCCATTGCTGCGGGCGAGGCCTGCCTGCGCCGGCGGGCCGGTTTGGACTTGCCCTGCGGGTGCGAGCCGCTAGGTTTCATGATGCAATACAAGCTTCCCGGCAAGCCGGTGGAATCCGGTGCGGGGCATGAAGGGGGTCAGACATGAGTATCAAGCACATCCTGGCCAGGACAGGGTGGGGAGTGGGCTTGGCGGCTGCGGCCGCGCTCGCCCCGGTCCTGTCCGCGGCCACGGCGATCGCGCAGCCCGTCGTTCCCACGGAGGCCTATGCCAGGCTTCCAGACGCCCAGTCGGTCAACATTTCGCCGGACGGCACGCGCATCGCGATGATCACCGGTGCCGAGCGCGACCAGACCTTTGCGCTCATCGTGTCGCTGGACGGAAGCGAGCAGTCGTTCGCCATTCCGGGATTTTCGCGCGACATCGACGATGAATTGCTCGTCGGCGTCGACTGGCTGTCGGACCGCTACATCCTCATCGTCTACCGCGAACGCATCAGCGTGCCCGGCCAGCCGTGGGAAGACGCGGATGTGGCCCGCCGGGTCGTCTATGATCTCGAAGAAAGGGATTACCACGAGATCGATCCGCAGGCCTCGATCGAGTCCCTGCTGCCCGACGACCCGGACGGCATCCTGATTTCCACCATCGTCGTTCAGCAGCGCGGAACCAGCGTCGACCGGGCCCGCGGCGGCGGGGTCGGGCAGATCGTCAACCTGTATCGCTACGACATGGACGATGCCGATTACGACCGCGTCGCCAACGGGACGCTGTCGACGGTCAACTGGGTCATCGGGGAGGACAACCAGCCGATCCTGCGCCAGGACCGCGAGGCCGACGAGCAGCGCTGGCGCGTCTACGATTACAATGGACGCCGGGCGAACCTGATCTACGAGGAGACCTATTCGGTCGAGCGTTTCGGGCGCGACGGGCGGCGCGCGATCTCGCGCATGTCCAACCTCGTCGGCGAGGACGTGCAGGGGCGCGGCATCTGGTTCTCCCAGCTCGAGGACCGCGACAAGCTGCGCGCCTACCTGTTCCATCCGCAGACCGGCGAGATTTCCGGGCCGGAGATCGCGCCGGAGGATTTCGATTTCGGCGGCTTCATCACCGACTGGCGCACCGGAAAAGTCATCGGCGCGACCTGGTTCGAGGAACGCCGGCAGACCGAGTGGTTCGATCCCGACTTCGCCGCCCTGCAGGACCAGCTGGAAGACCTGTTCGCCGATTCCGACATCACGATCACGAGCTGGGACCGGGCCGGGGAGCGGCTGATCGTCAACGTGGCGGGCGGCGCGACGAGCGACGACTTCTATCTCCTCGACCGCACGACCGGGGAGATGGCCTTCCTGATGAGCGCCTATCCCGAGGTTCCGCCCGAGCGGATCCATCCGGTTTCGGTCGTGAATTACACCGCGCGTGACGGGCTCGATCTCTGGGGCTATCTCACCCTGCCCAACGACCGGCCGGCCGACGGCCTGCCGCTGGTGATCGCGCCGCACGGCGGCCCCCAGTCACGCGATGTCTACGGCTTCGACCCGCTCTTCGCCCAGCCCTATGCGGACATGGGCTATGCCGTGTTCCAGCCCAACTTCCGCGGCTCGGACGGCATGGGTCAGGACTTCGTGCGGCGCGGCCACGGGGAGTGGGGCCGGCTGATGCAGTCCGACATCACCGACGCGGTCGAGCACCTCGTCGCCGAGGGCGTCGTGGATGCCGGCCGGGTCTGCATCTGGGGCTGGTCCTATGGCGGCTACGCGGCGCTCGCGGGCTGGGCGCTGACACCGGACGTCTATCGCTGCGCGATCGCCGGGGCGCCGGTCTCCGACATCCTGGAGATGATGGCCTGGCAGGCCGACCAGCTCGGCGGGGCGGGCGCGGTCAACTACTGGACCGAGTATATCGGCGACTGGCGCGTGGAGCGTGACCGGATGGTCGCGATCTCACCGGCGCGGCAGGCGGCGAACGGCGACGATCCGCTGCTTGTCATCCATGCCCGCGAGGACCAGATCGTTCCCTTCGAGCAGGCCGAGATCATGGTCGCGGCCGCGCGAAATGCGGGCAAGGACGTCGAGCTCGTCGCGATCGACGGCGACGGACACAACCTGCTCTTCGCCCGCACGCGCCAGATCACGATCGATGCGGTCAGGAACTTCCTGCTCGAGCACAATCCGCCCGATCCGCGCTAGGGCGGTTGCCAAAGGAACAGCCCGCCCCGGACTCCGGGGCGGGCTGTTCGTCGCGAGTCCCTCGGTTCGAGGCGGGCTCAGGCCGCTTCCATCACCTTGGCCACCTCGTCGACCAGATCGCGCAGGTGGAACGGCTTGGAAAGGACCTTGGCCTCCTTCGGCGCGCGCGAGCCGGCATTGAGCGCGACCGCGGCGAAGCCGGTGATGAACATGATCTTGAGCGCCGGGTCGATCTCCGCCGCGCGGCGGGCGAGCTCGATCCCGTCCACGCCCGGCATCACGATGTCGGTCAACAGAAGATCGTAGCGCCCGGCCCGGTCGCCCAGCGCATCGAGCCCTTCCTCCCCGTCGGCCACGGCCTCGACCTCGTGGCCGGCGCGCTTGAGCGCCTTGGCCAGGAAATCGCGCATGGAATCATCGTCTTCGGCAAGCAGAATGCGGGCCATGCCTAATCCTCTTGGCGTCACCATCCGAGCGTCCTGGATAGCAGACCGAGGTAAAATTCCCCTGAACGCCGGCAGGCGGATCGGACGCAGGCGAAGAACCGTTTGACCGGGCAAGTGATTGTCCGCAAGGATAGAACCATGACCGATACCGGCAAGGCCAGCGAGCGCGACAGTGCGCCCGTGCGCGTTCTGCGTCCGCAGCACCGCACCTCGCGCTTCATTTTCGCCTCGCCCCATTCCGGGCGGAGCTATCCACCGGCCTTCCTAGCGCGATCGGCGCTCCCGCTCGCGCTGCTGCGCCGCTCCGAAGATGCCTATGTGGAAGCCTTCTTCACCTCCGCGCCCGCGCTTGGGGCCTCGCTGATCGCCGCGGAGTTCCCGCGCGCGCTCGTCGATCCCAATCGCGATGCGTGGGAGTTCGATCCGACGATGTTCGAGGACGCGCTTCCGGCCAATGCCGGTCCGGCCTCGGCGCGGGCCGCCGCGGGCCTGGGCGTGGTGCCGCGCCTAGCCGCGGACGGGCGCGCGATCTATGCCGGCAAGCTCGCCTTCGCCGAGGCGCGCGAGCGGATCCGGCGCTATTACCGGCCCTATCACGACACGCTCAAGGCCGAGATCGACGCCGTGCGCGAGCAGTTCGGCGAGGCGATCGTGATCGACTGTCACTCCATGCCCTCGGCGAGCGCGCGCGGCGCGGACATCGTGCTCGGAGACCGCTTCGGCGCGTCCTGTACGCGCGCCCTGACGACCCGGGCCGAGGCCGGATTCCGCCGTCTCGGCCTTTCGGTCGTGCGCAACCGGCCCTATGCGGGCGGATTCACGACCGAACATTACGGCGCGCCCGATTCGGGCGTCCATGTCCTGCAGGTGGAGATCAACCGGGGCCTCTATCTCGACGAGGCGCGCGTCTGCCCCGGCGAGGGCTGGGACGATCTCGCCGCGCGACTGGAGCGCTGGATGCAGGATATCGTCGGATTCCAGGAAATCTCCGAAGCGGCGGCAGAATAACCTTTACGTGTATCCTTGGGGTGCAAATTCACTTTACTGTGGAAAACGAATTCAATAAGACCTCTGACAAGTGTATATTATTCATGACGGCGCAGTGAACGCCGTCTGACACCGTCGCGGCAGGCTCGCTGCGGCGCGGAATGCGGAGGAACCGGTTCATGACGAATGAAATCGACCACCATGTCGGCAAGCGCCTGCGCCGCCGTCGGCGCCTGCTCGGTTTGACGCAATCCCAGCTCGCCGACGCGGTCGGGATCCGCTTCCAACAGGTCCAGAAGTACGAGTGCGGCGCGAACCGCGTCAGTGCCAGCCGGCTGTTCGAACTCGCCGAGGCCCTCGACGTCCCGGTCCAGTATTTCTACGAGGGCATCGAGGGGCGGGGCGGCGCCGCGGTCTCCGAGGAGGAGTCGCTGGAGCCCGACATCCTCTCCAAGAAGGAGACGGTGGACCTCGTGCGCGCCTATTACCGGCTGAACGAGCGTCCGCGCCGCCGTCTGCTCGAGCTCGCCCGCTCGCTCGATCCGACGGAGCGCGAGAGCGACGTCGCCTGACTTTCATGAGATGGTGATGACCGGGGCCCGGCCGCCGCGCCGGGCCTCGGCGTTTCAAGGACCGAGAATGAGCCCGATCCGGCCCGAGGACGATCTCGCCTTCGCCGCGCGCCTGGCCGACGCCGCGCGCGAGGTGGTGTATCCGCTGTTTCGCGCCGGCCTCGCCGCCGACAACAAGGACGCGGCCGGCTTCGACCCCGTGACCGAGGCCGACCGGGCGATCGAGGCGCGGCTGCGCACCCTCATCGCCGAGCGATTCCCCGAGGACGGCGTACTCGGCGAGGAGGAGGGGGCGCGCCCCTCGACAAGCGGTCGGACCTGGGTGCTCGACCCGATCGACGGCACGCGCGCCTTCATCGCGGGCATCCCGACCTGGACGGTGCTGATCGGGCTCGCCGACGACACCGGCCCGGGCCTGTCGGTGATCGACCAGCCCCATACCGGCGAACGCTTTCTCGGCGTGGCGCTCGGCACCGACCGGCGCACCATGCTGGAGCATGCCGGCCGCACGCGCGCGCTGCGCGCCTCATCGGTGAAACGCCTTCGCGACGCGGTGCTGACGACGACCGACCCCTACCTGTTCGAGGCCGGCGAGGCGGAGGCCTTCGCCCGGCTGCGCCCGCGCGTGCGTCTCGCGCGCTACGGCCTCGATGCCTACGGCTATGCCATGCTCGCGCTCGGCGGGGTGGATCTGGTCGTGGAAAGCGGGCTGAAGCCCTGGGACGTCGCCGCCCTGGTCCCGGTGATCCGCGGCGCGGGCGGTGTCGTCACCGACTGGGCCGGGCGCGCCCGCATCGAGACCGGCCAGGTCCTCGCCGCTGCGACGCCGGCGCTGCACGAGGAGGCTCTGGCGCTGCTGGAGGCGTGCGCGCTCTGAGGAGGTGACGCTAGCCGGGCGGGGTCAGCCAGTCCGGCAGGCGTCCGGCCGCCGCGGCGGCGCCGAGGAGGAGGCCGGCCGCGTTGTTCACCGCATGCGCGAGGATGCCGGGCCAGAGCGAGCCGGACGCGCGCAGCAGCCAGACGAGCACCAGGGCGAGCAGGGCGGCGTTGATCGCCTGGGGCGGCAGGATGTGCATGGCGCCGAACATCGCCGAACTCATCAGCGCGGCCAGCCAGACCGGCCGGTGGCCGGTCATCCACTGGAACAGGAAGCCGCGGAAGAAGACCTCCTCGGCGAACGGCGTGATCGCGATCGTCATCAGGAGATAGGCGGCGCTCACCCAGAGCGATGCCGGGTCGGCGAAGGCAAAGGCGGCGCCGGTGAAGCCCGCCCAGGCCGGCATGACCGCGATCACGGCCTTCACGATGAGGAGACCTGCGGGCACGAAGGCCAGTCCGATCGCGCTGCCGGCGACGAGCCAGAGGGGTGGCGCGGGCCGTAGCCCGAGGCTCGCCCAGCCGATCGAGGGCCGGCGCGCGAGCCAGAGCCAGATCGCGGCGAGCAGGGCGGCGGCCTTGCTCGCCTGGCTGACGAGCAGCAGCGAGGCGGGCAGGCGCTCGCCATCGCCGAGATAGGCCTCCATGCCGATCGTCGCCGCCACGGTGCGCATGTGCACGATGCTCAGGACCGCGTAGAGCCCGAACGCGGTCAGGATCACTCCGGCGCCGCGGTAAAATCCCCAGCCGGCCCCCGGCCGGATCGCGTTGCTTGCTGTCATCTCGACACTCCCGTTTGCATGACGGGAGAGGGCCCGGCACGGCGAGCGGGCGCCACCGGCAAATGTCGGGAATGTGTTGGCCGATATCCGTCAGCCGCGCGGGCGTGCGCAGGCGGCGGCCTGCGTCCGGTTGGTCACGCCGAGCTTGGCGTAGAGTTCGGAATTGTATCCGCGCACGGTTGCCGGCGAGAGGTTCAGCCGCCGGGCGATTTCCTTGTCGGTGCACCCCTGGGCGAGGAGGTCGAGGATCTCCCGCTCGCGCCGGGTGAGATCCCAGGCCGTCTCCGCAAGGCCGGGGGGCGGTGCGCCGTCTTCGCACCCCGCCCAGGACAGGAAGGCCCCGGATCGGGCCGCGAAGCGGACCCGCACGCGACGGTCGGCCGGGACCGACCGGAACACCGGCTCGGGCACGCGGAACCGGCGCCCGTCTATGACGAGAACGCCGGCAAGCGGGGCGATGAGGCCGGGACGGCGGACGCGGTCCTTCTGCGCCAGGCCCTGCACGGTGCTGACGGCGCCCTGGCGCAGATCGCCCAGCGCCCGGGCCAGCCGGACCGGCGCGAGCGCCAGCAGGGCGCACCACAAGAGCAGGACCGGTACGCCCAGCACCCAGGGGCCCGCAAAGCCCCTCTCGCCGGCGGAAACCATCCAGAGCGCCAGGGCGACGAGGCCGGCGAGCGCGGCAAGGCCGGCGAGGCTGAAGACGCCCTGCGCGAGGATGTAGCGCCCGATCGTCCGGCGTTCTTCCTCGCTCAGGCGCGCCTGCCCGGCGGGGGCGGGGCCTGGCGCAGCCTCCCGGCCGGGCGCGCTAGCCATTTCCGCCGTCTTCCTCCCCCGCGTCGCTTTCGGCCTCCGCCGCCGGCTTCACGAAGCGCAGGGTCATGCGGTCGGATTCCCCGATCGCCTGGTAGGGCGCGGGATCGAAGTCGGCGGCGGGCTGTTCGCCCGGCGCGGCGACGCGGCTGACGGGAGGCAGGGTCCACACGCCGAAGGGATGGTCAGCGGTGTCGGCCGGGTTGGCGTTGATCTCGCTCGCAGCGGCGAGTTCGAAGCCGGCTTCCTGCGCCAGCGCGATGACGTAGTCCTGCTGGACATAGCCGCTTGCGGCACGCGGGTCCTGTTCCACGCTGGCGGGCAGGCGGTGCTCGACCACGCCGAGCACGCCGCCGGGCTTGAGCGCGGCATAGAAGTCGGCGAAGGCCTTCTCCGCGAAGCCGCGCGCCATCCAGTTGTGCACGTTGCGGAAAGTCAGGATCGCGTCGGCGCTTTCCGGAGGCAGGATCGGACCGGTCTCGGGACCGAACTCGGTCATCTGGACCGTGCCGTAGAGCGGGTCGGAAAAGCGGGCGATGTACTCGTCGCGGAAGCGCTCCAGGCGCTCCTCGCCGCCGGTCGGGAAATAGGCCGCGACATAGGTGCCGCCATTGGCCGCGATCCAGGGCGCGAGGATCTGGGTGTACCAGCCGGCGGCCGGCCAGATCTCCACCACTGTTCCGGACGGATCGATGTTGAAGAATTCCAGCGTCTCCCGCGGGTTGCGCCACTCGTCGCGGGCCGCCTGCTCGCCGCGCCACGCGCCTTCGACCGCCCATTCCAGCGTCCCGGCTTCGGCCCCGGCGGCGGGCTCGGCGACCGCCTCGGGCGCCGCCTCGTCCCCGGCGGGCGGTGCGGCGGGCTCCTCCTCGCCGCCGCCGCAGGCGGACAGGAGCAGGGACAGGGCGATGAGAGAAGTGGCGTGGCGCATGAGGACAATCCCGTTCGGTCGCGGAGGGCGGGGCTATCAAGGCCCGCGAAGGGTTGAAAAATCAAGAGCCACGCGCGCCCCGGCGCGCGCCTATTGCATCGCGCGGGCGCGCTTCCCATGTGGATTTGCGAGGGTCGCCTGTACGGGGCCTTCGAACGCCTGGGACCGGTGCCGCGCGAAGCAGGCCGGTCCGATTCGTCAACTGCAACAGGGCCCGGCGCGCCCGGTGCCCGCGATCGCTTCGATGGAGGATCAAGCATGCGTAGCGTTGATTTTTCGCCGCTATACCGGACCATTGTCGGTTTCGACCGGCTGGCCAACATGATGGACACCGCGTCCAAGCTGGAAGGCGGCTCCGGCTATCCCCCCTACAATATCGAGCAGACCGGTGAGAACGCGTTCGTGATCGAACTCGCCGTCGCCGGTTTCTCCGAGGACGACCTGTCGATCGAGGTCCAGGAAAACGTGCTCACCGTCTCCGGCAAGCGCGAGCGCGCCGAGGACGAGAACGCGCGCACCTTCCTGCACCGCGGCATCGCCGAGCGCTCCTTCGAGCGCCGCTTCCATCTCGCCGACCACGTCCAGGTGCGCGATGCGGAGCTGAAGAACGGCATGCTGACGATCAAGCTCGAGCGCGAGGTGCCCGAGGCGAAGAAGCCGCGCCAGATCGCCATCAACGGCAAGTCCGGCGCCAAGGTGATCGAGGGCGGCAAGAAGTCGGCCGCCTGACGCTCGCCCGGCGACGCGGCGCGCCCGCCCGGGCCCGCCGCGCTCACGTTTCCCCCACGACTGGCGCGCCCCTCAAGGGCGCGCCATTTTTTCTTGCCTAGCGCAGCCCGAGCTCGCGCTTGAGCGCCTCGATCTCGTCGAGCCAGACCCTGGCGGAGCTGTCCGACGGCATGCGCCAGTCCCCGCGGGGGGAGAGCGCGCCGGCGGACGTGACCTTCGGTCCGTTCGGCATCGCCGAGCGCTTGAACTGGGAGAACTGGAAGAAGCGGCGCGAGAAGACCTCGAGCCAGTGCACGATCTCTTCCAGGGAAAAGGCGCGCTTCTGCTCCTCGCCGACATGGGGCGGCCAGGCCCCGGCCTTTGCGTCGCCCCAGGCGGCGTGGGCCAGGAAGGCGGTCTTGGCCGGCCCGAGGCCGAAGCGCATCATGTGGTGCAGGTGGAAATCCTGCAGCGGGTAGGGGCCGATGGCCTCCTCGGTGGACTGGATGTTCTCGTCCTCTCCGGCCGGGATCAGCTCCGGCGAGATCTCCGTGGCGAGGATGGACTCCAGCGTCGCCGAAACCTCCGGCCCGAACTGGCCGCGCCGCGCCGACCAGGCGATGAGATGCTGGATCAGAGTCTTCGCCACCGCGCCGTTCACATTGTAGTGGGACATCTGGTCGCCGACCCCGTAGGTGCACCAGCCGAGCGCCAGCTCGGACAGGTCGCCGGTGCCGATCACCAGGCCGCCGAGATGGTTGGCGAGGCGGAAGAGATAGTCGGTGCGCAGGCCCGCCTGGACGTTCTCGAACGTGGTGTCGAACTCACTTCGTCCCTCCGCATACGGATGGCCGATATCCTCCAGCATGCGTTCCGAGGCCGGACGGATGTCGATCGTGCGGTGGCTGACGCCGAGACCCTCGATGAGCGCCCTGGCGTTTTGCGCGGTCTTCGAACTCGTCCCGAAGCCGGGCAGGGATACCGCGACGATGTTCTCGCGCTTCAGGCCGAGCCGGTCGAAGGCGCGTGCGGTGACGATCAGGGCCTGGGTCGAATCGAGCCCGCCCGAGACGCCGATCACGGCCCGCTCGATCCCGGTCGCGCGCAGGCGCTGGGCGAGGCCCTGGACCTGGATGTTATAGGCTTCGAAACAGTCCTCATCGAGGCGCGCCTCGTCGTTGGGCACGAAGGGATAGCGGTCGAAGGCGCGTTCGAGCGGGACTTCCGTGTCGAGCGCGGGCTCGAGGCGGAAGCTCACCCGCCGGAAATCGCGCAGGCGCTGCGCCGCGCGCGCCGCGGTGTCGCGATAGGTGGCGAAGCGGATGCGGTCCTGCTCGATACGCTCCAGATCGATGTCGGCGAAGAGTTCGCTGCCCGCATTGGAGAAGCGCTCGCTCTCGGCGAGCTTCTCGCCGAGTTCGTGCACCGTGATCTGGCCGTCCCAGGCGAGATCGGTGGTGGACTCCCCCGTCCCGGCGGCGGTGAAGACATAGGCACCGAGGCAGCGGAAGGACTGGACATTGCACAGCTTCTCGCGCTCGCGCGCCTTGCCGATCGTGACGTTGGAGGCGGACAGGTTCAGCATCACCGTCGCCCCGGCGAGCGCGCCATCGAGGCTCGGGGGGCTTGGCGCCCACAAGTCCTCGCAGACCTCCACATGGACGCGCAGCTCCGGCACGTCCTCGCATTCGAAGATCAGCCGCGCGCCGAAGGGCGTTTGCGCGCCGGCATAGCCGATCGTCTCCACCAGCGCCCCCGGCGCCTCGGAGAACCAGCGCTTCTCGTAATACTCGCGGTAGTTCGGCAGGAAACTCTTCGGAACGATACCGAGCAGGCGTCCGCGATGGATGACGAGCGCGCAGTTGTAGAGCTGGCTGTGCACGCGCACGGGGGCACCGACGACGATGACCGGCCGCAGCTCCCGGCTCGCCTCGATGATCGTGCGCGCGGCCGCCTCGATCGCGTCGAGCATCGGCGCCTGGTGATGCAGGTCGTCCAACGAGTAGCCGGCCAGGCAAAGCTCGGGAAACAGGGCCACCGCAGCCTGACGCTCATGCGCGCGGCCGGCGAGTTCGAGGATGTGGCCGGCATTGGCCCTGGGCTCGGCGAGCTGGACGAAGGGGGCGAAGGCGGCGATGCGCGCCATGCGGTGGCGGTAGATGTTGTTGAAGACGGACATGCTGCCTCGCTCGTCGCTCGCCGCGGCTGACATAGCGCGGACGCGCTTATGCTCAAAGTGAGTATTAAAGCGTGCCGGCGGAGGCGGCAAGCGAAACGGGCCGGGCGGTCAGGCCGCCGACATGTCGATCGCGCCGGTGGCGTCGGCGAGCTGTTCGCGGAAGTTCGGCGGCAGGCCGACGCCGGTAAGGCAGGCCCTGGCGAAGATCGCGCGGCGCGCGTCGAGCCCGTGCATGGAAGAGTGGGAGAAGTCCGCCCCGGTGGCGTTGACGTTGCGCATGTCGGTGCCGGAGAGGTCGCAATAGCGCAGCACGGCCCCCGCCAGGGAGGCGGCGAGCAGCCGGTCGTTCGGCAGGATCAGCGGGCCGAGCTGGGCCCCCCTGAGATCGGCATTGTTGAGCTGCGCGCCGGACAGGTCGGCCCCGCGCAGATCCGCCCCGCGCAGGCAGGCCATCCTGAGATCGGCGCCCTCGAGCTTCGCTCCCTGCAGGGCGGCGCCCTCCAGGTCGACGCCGTAGAGGATCGCCCCCTTGGCCTGCAGCGCGGTCAGATTGCGCCGGGCGAGGCTCTTGAGGCCCCTGAGGTCGCAGCCGTTGAACAGGGAGGGCTTGCCTTGCTTGCCGCCGGTCTCGCACCACAGGGCATGCGCCTTCAGCAGCATGGCGGTCTCGGCCATGTCCGCGCCGGGTGCCGGACCGGCCGGCTTGTCGGTGAGCGCGCCCTCGGTGTTCATGCCCTGTGTCTTGCACATGTCGAGCTTGGCCCCGATCAGGACCGAGTTCGACAGGTCGGCATCGGTGAGGTCGGAGCCGGACAGGTCCGCGCCCTCCAGGTTGGCACCGGGAAAGCGCGCCCCGCGCAGGTTTGCGCGCTGCAGTCTTGCCCCGATCAGCACCGCGTCGGAGAAGTCCGCACGCTGTGCCACCGCACCGGTCATCTTCGAGTTGGCCAGGTTCGCACCGGTGAAATTGGCGTCCGCGACCTCGCCGGGCCGCTGCTCGTGACGGATCACCGCCAGGCCCTTTTCCCGGTCGACCTGGGCGATCGCGCCCTCGCGCAGATCGGCCTGGTAGAGATCGGCACCGGTGAGATTGGCCCCGCGCAGCACAGCCCCGCGCAGATCCGCGCGGCGCAGCACCGCGCCGGAGAGGTTCGAACGCCTGAGATCGGTTGCGAAGAGATTGGCGCTCGACAGGTTGGCGCGCGAGAAATTCGTCGCCTGCAGGATGGCGCCGGAAAAATCGGCGTCGGTGAGATTGCGCCCCGAAAGGTCGAGGCCCTGCATGACCTTGTAGGCGAAATTCGCCCGCGCCCCGCCCATCTGCCCGCTCAGGAGCTTCTCGTGGCGATCGCAGGCGCGATCGGCCTCCTCCTGGCTCAGGCGTTCGTAGGTGATGGTCTTGCCGATCATTTGAGGAGTCTGCAAACCCGGGGCTGACGAGTGAAGGCGCGGCGCGCCGAACCTCGTCCACCCTAGGGCCGGCCCCTTAACGGCGTGTTTCCCTTGCGCCCGCCAGACGCACCCGGTTCATGCCCGCTCGCCCGAGCCGGTCGAGCGCATCCTCGAGGCTTTCGCCGGGGCCGGGAACGAGATCGGCGTCGAAAAGGGCGGGCCGGTTGTCCTGGACGACGAGCGGGCGGCCGGTGGAGAGCCGTGCGAAGAATCCGGCGTGGTGGGCCGCCGCCGCGTCGAGACGAACGTCCCGGACGACCTCGATGCCTGCCGCCTCCAGAAGGGCGATGCCCCGCCCGTCGACCCGGTCGAAGCGGTCGCCGCAGGCGATCACCACGCGCGCGATGCCGGCCTTCGCCAGAGCCTCGGCGCAGGGCGGGGTCCGGCCGTGATGGGCACAGGGCTCGAGCGTGACGTAGGCGGTCGCCCCGCGGGCGGCCTCGCCGGCCTGTTCGAGCGCCAGCGCCTCGGCATGCGGGCGCCCGCCCGGTGCCGTCGCGGCGGCCGCGATCACCCGGAGATCCTTCACGATGACGCAGCCCACCGCCGGATTGGGCGCGGTCGTTCCGAGCGCGGCAAAGCCTCTGGCCAGCGCGGCATCCATGAAGCGCAGATCGGCGAGGCTCTGCGCGCGTGCGTTCACGGGCAGGACGGCAGGTCTTTGGCCCGATCCGGATCGAGATAGCGGGCCTCGACGGGCCTGAGGCCCGTCAGATCGATCAGGAGCGGGTTCGCGGTGGGCAGCTCGAAATTGACGATGTCCTCGTCGCCGACGTCGAAGAGCAGCTTGATCAGCGCGCGCAGCGAGTTGCCGTGCGCGGCGACCAGCACGTCCTCGCCGGCCTCCAGGCGCGGCGCGATCGTCTCCTCCCAGTAGGGCTGAACGCGCGCGAGCGTCAGCTTCAGGCTCTCGGTGGAGGGCAGAAGGTCGGGCTCCAGACCGCGATAGCGCGGATCGTGACGGGGATGGTTGGGATCGTCGATCTCGAGCGGCGGCGGCGGGATGTCGTAGGACCGCCGCCAGAGATGCACCTGGTCCTCGCCGTGGCGCTCGGCGGTCTCGGCCTTGTTGAGGCCGGTAAGCTTGCCGTAATGGCGCTCGTTCAGCCGCCAGTGCTTCTCCACCGGGATCCAGACCCGGTCGAGCTCCTCAAGGCCGATCCAGAGCGTGCGGATGGCCCGCTTGAGCACGCTGGTAAAGGCGCAGGCCGGCTCGAAACCGGCCTCGCGCATCAGCACGCCGCCCTTTCGCGCCTCGGCCTCGCCCTTTTCGGTGAGGTCGACATCCACCCAGCCGGTGAAGCGGTTCTCCAGATTCCACTGGCTCTGGCCGTGCCGGGTCAGGACGAGACGGGTCACGCGGGGCTCCTCGGTTCCGATTCCTCGAACGGTGCTGCTCTTAACCGATCGGTGCGCAAAGTGAAGATCAAGCCCGGTCTAGCAACAGCGCGCCCGCGCTGCTAGAGCACCAAGGCGCGTCGAAGCCTCGCGCGCGAGCACGAGACATCGCCTTGGCCGAATACGACCTGACCAGCCCGACCCTGCTTTCCGCCATGCGCCGGACGATCTCCATCGAGATGGACGGGCTGGCGCTGCTGCGCGATTCCCTCGACGAGAGCGCGGCGGGCGTCGTGCGCCTGATCGCCGGCCTGAAGGGGCGGCTGATCTGCGCCGGCGTCGGCAAGTCCGGTCATGTCGCGCGCAAGATCGCCGCCACGCTCGCCTCCACCGGAACGCCGGCCCAGTTCGTCCACCCGGCCGAAGCCAGCCACGGCGATCTCGGCATGATCACCGCCGAGGATGCGGT
Organism: Marinicauda algicola; assembly: GCF_017161425.1. Taxonomy (GTDB): domain Bacteria; phylum Pseudomonadota; class Alphaproteobacteria; order Caulobacterales; family Maricaulaceae; genus Marinicauda; species Marinicauda algicola. The sequence goes on from NZ_CP071057.1 coordinate 3,232,926, forward strand.
GCTGGCCCTGTCGAAATCGGGCGAGACGCGCGAACTCGGCGACATCATCGCCTATTGCCGGCGCTTCGCCGTGCCGCTGATCGCGATGACGGCCGGCCTTCAAAGCACGCTGGCGCGCGGCGCCGACCATGTGCTGAAGATCCCTGATGCGGCGGAGGCCTGCGGGGAGACGCGCGCGCCGACGACATCCACGACGCTGATGATGGCAGCCGGCGACGCGCTCGCCGTGGCGCTGATCGAGGCGCGCGGCTTCACGGCGGAGGATTTCGGCCGCTTCCATCCCGGTGGCGCGCTCGGCGCGGCGCTGGCCCATGTCGAGGATCTGATGCATGGCGGGCGCGAGCTGCCGCTCGTCGGCGAGGGCGCGTCCATGGGCGAGGCGCTGATCGAGATGAGCGCGAAGGGCTTCGGCTGCGTCGGCGTGGTGGCCGGGGATGGCCGGCTCGCGGGCATCGTCACCGACGGCGACCTGCGCCGGAAGATGGCGCCCGACCTGCTCGAGCGCAGCGCGGGGGAGGTGATGACGCGCGACCCGTTCACGGCGCGCCGCTCCCTGCTGGCCGCCGAGGCGCTGCGGCGCATGACCGCGGGCGAGCGCAAGATCACCCAGCTCTTCGTCGTGGAGGAGGATGGCCGGCCCTGCGGTCTGCTGCACATCCACGACCTGCTGAGGGCCGGGATCAGCTGATGCGTGCCTTCTCGCTTCCCGACTGGGCCTTCTATCCGCTGGCCGGACTTCTGGCGGCCGGGCTGGTCGCGCTCGCCATGCTGGTGCGCCCCGCGGGCACCGAACCGGTGGTGCAGGGCGGACGCTTCACGGTGCAGGGACCTGCCCTGTCGAACTTCATCCCGGGTCCCGGCACGCGGGTCTCCTTCATGCCCGATTATCCCGGCGGCGCCGTGGCGCGGGCCGGCTCGGACGCCTCGCTCGAGGCCGCGGGAGCGCTCTCGGCCGGAGTCGGCCTGGTCGTGCCGCCCGCCTTCGAGGCCGCAGTGGTCGGCCAGCCCATCCGCGTCACCTTCGAGATCCAGGCCATGGACGACACGCTGGAGGAGGTTCGCATCGGCTATTTCACGGTCTCGACCGGGGATTCCGGCTGGCGGGCCGTGCCGGTCAGCGAACGGTTCGAGACGGTTTCCTTCGACTGGCAAGTGCCCGCCGACGCCGCACTCAACGAAAACGAGTGGGTCGGCATCTGGCCCGATCCGGAGGGGCTCGGCCGAGACGTGCTGGTGCGCCGCGTGGTGATCGAGATCCTCGCCGGCCAGGGTTCATCGCCCGGCGGGGCCGGACCGGCTCGCCGCGCTGCGGGAGCCGCGCCCCCTCGTGAATGACCGCTTGCCCACCCCGGCCTTCTTGGTTCACAGTTTAAGGTGATAAGAAGACTCCGAGGGGCAGGAGCATGGTATCGTTTCGGCTATCCCTGATGCAGGGGCAGGTGGATGCCTTCCATCAGGCGATTCACGACTTCGTCGCGCGGCTGGAGAGCCAGTCCGACGATTTCGTCTTCCTGAAGACTGAATCGGCAGGAGTGGACAGCCACTCCGTCTACGAAATCAGCACCGGCGAGGAATCCACGCTCGAGCTTTGCCTCGAGCACATCTCCGCCGCCCTCGAGTTGACCGACGACACGGTCCTGTAGCCTGGCGTCTTGGCGCTTGACCCCGGGGCTGCGAGGTGGTTTGCAACGCCCGCCGCAGCTGAGAGGGTTTGCCCGTGCGTTCCGATCTCCGTCCGAATACCTGGGAATTCGAAACCGAGCCGCTCGTCAAGCCGACGGGTTTCCGCGAATACGACGCGCGCTGGTGGTTCGGCCATCCCGGTTCGGACAAGGCCCCCGAGATCAATCTCTACGGCATCCAGGCTCTCGGCCTCGGCCTCGGAACGCTGATCCACGAACTCGGCGTCGAGCCGAAGATCGTCACGGGCCACGATTTCCGCAGCTATTCCCAGGGCGTGAAGCAGGCGCTCGAGGTGGGCCTGATGCAGGCCGGGATCGAGGTCCACGATATCGGGCTCTCGCTCTCGCCCATGGCCTATTTCGCCCAGTTCGACCTCGACATCCCGGCCGTGGCGATGGTGACCGCGAGCCACAATTCCAATGGCTGGACCGGGGTGAAGATGGGGGTGGAACGCCCGCTGACCTTCGGCCCCGACGAGATGGGCCGCCTGAAGCAGATCGTCCTTCGCGAGGAGTTCGCGCCGCGCGCCGGCGGGTCCTATGTGCGCGAGACCGGCGTGTTCGAGCGCTATATCGCCGATGTCGCGGGCAAGACGAGGCTGTCGCGCCCGATCAAGGTGGTCGCCGCCTGCGGCAACGGCACGGCCGGTGCGTTCGCCCCTAAGGCGCTGCGCGCGATCGGGGCGGAGGTGATCGAGCTCGATTGCGAGCTGGACCACTCCTTCCCGCGCTACAATCCGAACCCGGAAGACATGAAGATGCTCCACGCGGTCGCCGACGCGGTGCGCGAGCACGGCGCCGAGGTGGGCCTCGCCTTCGACGGGGACGGCGACCGCTGCGGCGTCGTCGACAACGAAGGCGAGGAGATCTTCGCCGACAAGGTCGGGCTGATGCTGGCGCGCGACCTTTCCGCGAGCCACGAGAACGCGGTCTTTGTCGTCGACGTCAAGTCGACCGGGCTCTATGCCATCGATCCGGTGCTCGAGCGCAACGGGGCGAAGACCGACTACTGGAAGACCGGACATTCCTACATCAAGCGGCGCAGCCACGAGCTCGGCGCGCTGGCCGGCTTCGAGAAGTCCGGACATTTCTTCATGCGCCCGCCGATCGGGCGCGGCTATGATGATGGGCTCGTTGCGGCGCGCGCGATCCTGGAGATGCTCGACCGCGCGGGCGATCAGACCATGGCCGACCTGAAGCGCGCCCTACCGGTCAGCCACGGCTCGCCGACCATGTCCCCGGCCTGTCCCGACGAGGTGAAGTACGATGTCGTCGAACGCATCGTGAAGGCTTTCGAGGAGAAGAAGAAGGCCGGCACGCCCGTCGCCGGCCGCGCGATCGCCGACATCAACACCGTGAACGGCGTGCGCTTCACCCTCGCCGACGGCGCCTGGGGCCTGGTGCGCGCCAGCTCGAACACGCCCAACCTCGTCGTCGTGGTCGAAAGCCCGAACTCGCGCGAGGACATGAAGGCGGTCTTCACCGAGATCGAGGCGGAGCTGAAGCAGCACCCGGAAGTCGGCGCGTTCGACCAGAAGGTCTAGGACGCCGAAAGTCGGGGTTCCCCGCCGCGCCGATTCATCGCCCGACGGACTTACTGCGAGCAGCCGCCGATGAATATCCGCTCAAGTTCTATGTTTCCCTGATTTGCTGATTTAAACAGGGAAACTGGCCTAATGGTCGCCTAAGCCGCTGCAGCGTGATTAAAAATTACATTATAAAACAACATGTTATCGAAAAATTCCCTGGCACATCGAGCAGGGAAATCCGAAAAACGAACAGGGAAAAATCGCTTCTGGATCAAGGAAGAAATTTCGCTGATCAGGCCGTAGGGAAACTCGGCCAGATTTGAACGCTGGGGCGAAAAGAAAGCGAACCCGCCTGCGGAGACCGGCAGGCGGGTTCTGCTGGGCTCGATCGCCCGCGAGGCCGACGAGTGGATCATCGACTTCGCCCGGATAAAACGACATGTTGCATAGTCGCATATCAAGAGAATTTCTCTAAATGTAACATGGCTGCCACTTGGTCGATGCTGGCGCATCGTAGTACCGTCTCAAGTTGTTCATGTGGCTTTCACGGGGGAGGGGATGGCTGCTCATAGGATATCTTTAACGAGAGCGCAGATGGTGTCTTTTCACCGGGCGATCAGCGCATTCTTGAAGGCGATCGAGTCGGAAAGCGATGATTCGGTTTCGGTCAGGCGTGACTCGCAGGGCTTTGATGACATCGTTGTGTATGAGATGAGCGCGGGGCGGCAGGCTACGATAGCGAAATGCGTCCGTCATCTTGAGCAGTTCGGTGATCTAGGAAAGGCAAGCTAGTATCAGCCTGCACTACGGACCCAAAAGGGCGGAAGAATATCCTCAGGGTGAACCGACGGTATTCTTATCGCATTGGGGCGTTGGCCCAAATAATGACAATTGACGGCTACTGGAGCCGAGTTGGACTTCAGTGGTCAATTCCCGCTGGAAGCAGACACGAAATGAAGGTCAACCCTCGCGCCAAGGATCCTGTTGATCGGCATGTTGGAGAGCGCATAAGACTGCGACGCGAGAGTCTGAATATCTCTCAACGCGAACTTTCCCGCCGTCTGGGCCTAACGCCCTCACAGATAGACAATTACGAGCGAGGCGTGAACAAGATCGGCGCCGGTCGACTCTGGGTGCTCTCCGATGCGCTCGACGTTTCAGTGAACGACTTCTTTGAGGGGCTCGTCCGAGATGACGATGAGCAAGGCCGCCCGAAATTTCCTGCGGCGGATTTTATTACCGATACGCCCGGTCCCGATACACCGGAATGGGCAAAGCTGGTGAGGGCGTTCGTTCGCATAGGCGATCGCGGAGTACGAAGGAGCCTAATTGCGCTCGTGCGCACAATCGCGTCCGAGGAAGCG